>CAZHMV010000239.1:0-6700 GCA_964532665.1 uncultured Anaerolineales bacterium | reverse complement strand
AAGTCACCGGTGTAGGCGAAGTCACCGGTGTAGGCGAAGTCGCCTGTATAGGCAAAGTCACCTGTGTAGGCGAAGTCGCCCGTGAAAGAATAGTCGCCGGCCCAACTCGAGCCGGCGCCGTTCGCCACCAGTGGGAACATTAAGAGGGCCAGCAAGATCAAGAGACTGAGGAGAGTGAGTAGTTTGATCATCGTTGCGTTGCGCCTCCTTGCAGTGTGAGAGGAATTTGGGTTGCCGATAGTGCACATTATACTCTTTCTGAAGGTGATGTCAAGCGCTCGGAAGCAGACATCGGACTGGCAGGGTTGCATGCCAACCCTGCATGATTATAATATTGCCAGGGAGGTGAGGGTGATGAACTCGGTCAGAGATGCTGGACAAGGGCCGCAACGTGCACGCATGAATGCGCAGGCCGAAATCCGAAACATGCCAGAACGTGTTTCTAACACGTTTCCTGTAACAGCCGTCGAATTCATTCGATGGCTCATTCGACGGCTCCCTCGATGGCTCGCGGCACCCTTCCTGCTGGCCAGCCTCTGGTTTGCGGCCACTGCCCCAATCACCGCGTCGGGCCAGGTCGATCCCTGCCCCCGGCCGGCTGACCTGGATGGCAGCGGACTGGTGGACGTGGAGGACGTCATGCTGGTGGCCGGCCACTGGCAACTTCCCCTGGACGACCCGCGCTTCGACCTGGACGACGACGGCGACGTGGATGTGATGGACGTGATGCTCGTCGCCGCCGACTGGAACAAAACGGGACCGACTGCGCCACAACTCCACGGCGACGGTCGGGCCTGGGCCGAAGGCTCCACCCGCAAAATCCGCCTCACCGACCCGGTGCCGGCATCGACCTGGGTCTGGGATGGCTGCCGCGTCCGCCTCTATGCCGCCCGCAATGAGACGGAGCCTGTGCAGCTTGTCATAACTGCCGGCGGCCAGGCTCTCACCGGCGTCAGCGTGACGGTGAGCGACCTGACGAACGGTGCCGACACTATCGGCCAGGGCCAGATCGCCCTCTACCGTGAAGCGTATCGCACGGTACCGCAAGCTTCGGACCCGTATGGCTACGGGCTGCCGGCCGGCGAGATGGGCGCCGGCCTTATCCCTGACGCTCTCATCCCTTTCGAGGACCCTTACAGCGCCGGTCATCTGGTGGGAGTGCCCTTCGATGTGCCGGCTGGCCAGAACCAGCCCGTCTGGATTGACCTGACCGTCCCCGGGGGCACGCCCCCCGGCACATACGCCGGCACCATCATCGTCACAACCGATCAGGGATCGCTCCACGTGCCGTTGAAGCTGGTGGTGTGGGGCTTCACGCTGCCGTCGCAGCCGTCGCTGTCCATCAGCTTCACGCTGGACCCGCTGTGGACGTTGCCGCCCCAGTACGGCGTTGCGGAGGGCACGCCGGCCTTCTACGACCTGATCGACAGGGAGTACGAGGCCCTGGCGGCCCACCGCCTGGGTCCCATGAACCTGTACCGCGCGCCAGCGGTTAGCGAGGCAAACGGCCAGGTCCAGCTCGACTGGACCCAGGCCGATCCTCTCTATCAGCATTGGCTCGACACCCGTGCCCTCCCCGCCTTCTACATCCCGGACGTCTACGACGGCGGCGCCGAGCACTACCGCGTCCGCGATGCGAATGGCACATTCTACACCCAGGCCCCTTTCAACGGGACCGCTTTCAGTGATCCGGTGTTCGTGGACAAGGCGAAGCAGTACTACGCGGCGCTGCGTGACCACCTGGTGAGCCAGGGGTGGTGGGACCAGACCTGGACCTATCCCACCGATGAGACCGAGTGGGTGGCCGACGAGCCGGAGCACAACGGCCCGTCTGCCTACCAGCGCCTGCGGGCCTGGGCACAACTGCTGAAACAGGTGGACGCCGGCTACCGGATCATGGCATCCAGCGTCTATCCCATCCCCGTCGGCCCGCCCGACCGAGGGTGGCCGGACCTGAAAGGTCTGGTGGACGATTGGAACGTGGTGGTGCAGGACGCGGACCTGGACCCGGCGCTGTGGGAGAGCCGGCAGGCCCTGGGCGAGACCCTCAGCTTCTACTACAACGACTGGGGTGACTTCCTGGACTACAAGGCCACGCTGCACCGCGGGCTGGGTTGGGTGGCCTACAAGTACGGTGCCTGGGCCTTTGTCGGCTGGGCCGCTGCTGCCTGGATCGGCAATGCAGACACTATGGATATCGTCAATCCCTGGACCGCTACCACTGTAGCACCTGTGTTTGGCTACGGCGGCGGGGCGATCTTCTGGCCGGGTAAGACCATCGAAGGGATCGCGGGCAAGGACGTGAACGGCCCGCTGCCCTCCATCCGGCTGAAGCTGGCCCGTGAAGCGGTTGACGATCACGACTACCTGAGCTTGCTGGCCGCACAGACCAGCCCCGACTACGCTCGCGCTCTCGTGCGCGGCCTGATTCCTCGCGACTACTGGGAATGGGACCCGCCACCCGAGGCGATCTACGCGCTGCGCGACCGCATTGGCCGGCTGCTGGACAGCGGCGCATCCGTCGGCCTGGCTACTGTCCAGGGCCAGGTGACGGACGCGGCAAGTAGCGCACCGCTCCAGGGTGTGTTCGTCACCGACGGCGAATCGGGTGCGCTGACCGACGTGACAGGCCACTACGCGCTCACTGTCAGTCTGCCGGCGTCGTCGCGCGTCATGTTGCGTTTCTCGGCTCCCCGCTACGACGCTGCCAGCCGCACGGTCGCCGTCTCCGCCGGCGGCCAGGCCACCCAGGACGCCACCCTCAGCCACGTGGCCGAGGAGTCCCTGACCCTCTACTCCTTCGAAACGGCCGGCGAGGTGGATGACAACTGGGATCTCGTCAACGTCATCTCCTACGAGCCGGTAACCAGCCACGTCACCGATGGTAACTACGCCCTTAAAGTGGTCTTCAACGACGACGTGGCGCAGGCTCAGGCCGGTGATGAGCCGTATGCCGGCGTGGGCACATTCCCCCAGGATTGGAGCACCTACACCGCCCTGGAGTTCGACGTGTACAACGAGAGCAACTACTACACCTACATGGAAGTGGGCGTGGCGGATGCCGGCCAAGGCTGGTATCCGCAGACGGGAGGGCTCATCATCCTGCTACCAAACCGGTCGCGTCACGTGGTCATCCCGATGGAGGAGATCGCAGCCAGCGGGGTTGACCTGACGCGTGTCACCTGGATCGAGATGGATCCGGAGACGATCATGGTACAGGAGAGCGTAGGGAGCTGGCCCATGGGGCCGCGCACTCTGTACCTGGACAACCTGCGGCTGGTGCGGGTTGTGTCGGAGTGATGCGATATCAGGGTAGACTCATCGCTCAAGTTTTCCTCACGGATAGAAAGAAACACGGATAAGAACAGAGAAAGTCGGATCCTATCCGTGTTTTTTCTATCCGTGAGGAGTTGCTGTCTGCTCTGGTGGGAATGAATCATCGCCACGTAGCCGGGCCAATTGAGCCTGCAAGCGTGCCACTTCTGCTTCCAGTTCGGCGGTGCGAGCTTCGGCCGCCCGAAGTGCTTCGTCAGGTGGCGGGAGATACTCGCCAGTGTCCGCGTCGTACAGTCGCAGCCGGCCCTCTTCGACTCGAAACTCGACGCCCAGTACTTCGCTCTGTACGATCATGCCGTTCCCAATGGGCTCGTACCAGCCCTCGACCAGGCGGTAGCCTTGCAGAGGGGGCTGAAAATACTCACCGCCGGTGTGGTCAAACAACAGATACTCCTGGACGCCCAGCAGGCGGTACAACCCCTTCTTTTCGTGCAGGTCCTTCTTGTAGGTACTGCGCGCGGCGATCTCCAGGATGAAGTTGGGAACGTGGTCCCCTTCTTCCCACAGCATGTAGTTGTCCCGCTGATGCTTGGGTACGCCTTTGACGACCATTACATCGGGCGAGAAGACCGCACTCGGGTTCCCCTCCACGTAGTACACAAAGATGTCGCCCGTGACGTAGACGTTGGGGTCGGCCGCGTACCGTCGCTGGAGAATCTTCACGACCTCGATCATGACTTCGCGCTGGGGGTCACCGTCCGGCATACCCATCCCATCCGAGTCGGGGTAAATGATCTCTTCGTCCAGCGCCGGCGGGGTCCAGGGCGCGCGCTCCACTTTTAGCGTCATATTGGATCACCTCGTGTGCGAATCCACACATCTGGAAATACGCCTCTTTGTCTGGGAGCCTGTGTGATTCATGAGTCAGTGGAGAATTATATGAGTGCGTGCAGAGCCTGTCAAGCAAAGAGATGAGCCCCCTGACCGCAGCCGGCGTGGGGCTCGGTCAGAGACCTTCGCCCAACGGAGGAGGTTGTGTGCCTTCGTTCGGCAAGGTCTTCTGACCGCAGCCGGCGTGTCAGAGACCTTCGCCCAACGGAGGAGGTTCAGTGTGCCTTCGTTCGGCAAGGTCTCCGGCGTGGGCTCGGTCGGAGACCTTCGCCCAACGGGCGGGGGGCAACGGGAGCGAGGAAAGTCGGACGGTTTGGTGTTTACTCCTTTTTGTAGTACAATTGGATTAATGGGAGGTGTCTTGTGTCTGAGAATATGAAACAGCGCAACAAAGTGCGAGTGCAGTTGGATTTGACAGCGGCAGAGGTTTCCTTGCTGGAACTCCTGCAGCAACGCCTGGCGGTCCGATCGCGGGCCGATCTGCTCCAGCAAGCTTATGGGACGTTTCTGTGGATCGTGGATGAGATGCTGTCGGGCCGGCGCATCATCAGCGTCGAACCGGACGTGCTGAAGCGGGTGGAGAGGTTCAAAGAGCTGAGCGTGCCGGCTGTGGAACCGTTGGTTTTTGACCACTATCGGTACCTCGTCGTGCGCCCGGAGAAGGGGCGGCAGCAGCCCTATCTGAAGGGCCGGAACATGACTGTTGGCCAGTTGATATACAAGATGCGGGCCAATCAATTGACCGCCGAACAGGCAGCCGAGGACATGGACCTGCCCGTAGAGCAGGTGATGGAGGCGCGCAGCTACTACCATACTCACCGCGAGCTTATTGAGAGTGAGATGGAAGAGGAAAAACAGTATCTACTGTCCCGGGGGGTGAAACTTGAGCCTGAGACTGTACCTGGATGATTGTGCTTTCTCTCACAAACTGAGGCGATTGCTCATCCAGGCCGGCCACGACGTGCAGGTTCCCGCCGATGTCCGCCCTCCCCTCACCGGTGAGGATGATGCGATCCACTTCGCCCACGCTCAGGCAATGGGCCGGGTCATCCTCACCATGAACCCGAAGGATTTCAAAGAGCTACACGATGAAAACCCCAACCACCCCGGTGTCCTCGCCGTCTATCAGGACAACAATCCCGCGAAGGACATGAATTACCACGAGATTGTCCAAGCCATCTCGAACCTGGAGGACACGGGTGTCACCATTGCCGGCGGGTTTTGGACGCTGAATGCCTACCGGTGGTGACCTAACCGGTCCCCACCTTCACACATTATTCACGCCCACCCCTGGACAACCCACACGTTTGGCCTCATAATTAGGGTATATTCATCTGTCGATTATGAATATTGAGAGAATAATCAGGGTACTGTGCCTGCCAGGCCCGCCCGCCGATGATCCTTCGGCAAGCTCAGGACAGGCGTCGGCGAGCTACGAAGCGGCGTCCCATCAATGGGACTTTCCCGCCCAAGAAGGCGCCCAAAGCTCGATTCATCGGGCGCTGCTGTGTAGCACGGGCACTTCATGCCCGTGCGGGCGCCGGCTGAGAAGCAACACGCTATTGCCGGATTGCTTTCTCAAGGTTCATAAGGGATAGCTGCGCTTAGTTCCCCTGAGTTCCCCCGAGTTCCCGCAAGCGTCCCAGGGGAACTCAGGGGATAATCGATCACGCGACAAGGGGTCCCAACATGAATCGACTGTTAGTACGTTCCTGGTTTGTTCTGCTCCTGTGCTTGGCCGTGTTGCTGCTCGCCGGCCTTGCTGGGGCTTCGCGCGCCCAATCTGTCACGTCGGTTCGCTTCGCCGTGATCGGTGACTACGGTGCGGGCGGTCAGGCTGAGCAGGATGTGGCCAACCTGGTCAAGAGCTGGAACCCGGACTTCGTCGTCACCGCTGGCGACAACAACTATCCGGCCGGCTCTGCTTCGACCATTGACCCTCACATCGGCCAGTATTACCACGAGTTTATCTATCCCTACACCGGCAGCTACGGATCGGGGGCAACTACCAATCGTTTCTTCCCGATTCTGGGCAACCACGACTGGATGTCCATGAGTTGCAATGGTACAAACTGCGCCGGCCCATACCTCGACTACTTCGCGCTGCCCGGCAACGAACGTTACTACGAGTTCAGCCGGGGGCCGGTAAGTTTCTTCATGCTCGACAGCGATACCCACGAACCGGATGGCACCTCGAGCACCTCGACGCAGGCCGGCTGGCTCCAGAGCGCGCTGGCCGCTTCGACAACCCCCTGGCAATTGGTCTACATGCACCATCCGCCCTACTCCTCTGCCTCCCATGGCTCGAATGCCAGTATGCAATGGCCCTACGCGGCGTGGGGTGCGGATGTGGTCCTGGGTGGCCACGACCACACCTACGAGCGAATCGTCGTGGACGGCATCCCGTACTTCGTCAACGGCCTGGGCGGGGCGAGCAAGTATAGCTTCGGGACGCCGGTGGCTGGCAGCCAGGTGCGCTACAACAGCGATTATGGTGCTATGCTGGTCGAAGCCACCGACAATTCGATCACCT
>CAZHMV010000238.1:0-6701 GCA_964532665.1 uncultured Anaerolineales bacterium | reverse complement strand
TGGGGGATGGAGAAGGGGGGACAAGGAGAGTGGGTGAGGGGGTGAGCGTCGGTGTGGCCGTAGGACCGGTTGTAGGGAAAGCGAGCCTGGCGATCTCATCGGCAGTGGCGTAGATGACCCGTCCTTCGGCAACTTTGGTGTCCACGTAGTCGAGGAAGTGGTTCAGGGCAGCCAGTGCCGTGGGGTCTGGCGGGTTCTCTCCCCGGTCCCCCACCGCGAACTCATGGATGTGAGTCACGAATCCCCAGGCCGCGACGTCGTCCGGACGGTTGGTCTCCATGTAGCTCAGGGCGGCATCGAGCAGGGTGCGCAGGCGGTCAAAATCGGCGGTGGTCAAAAGGTCCGCCTGTTGGTTGCCGGGGTGTCCGGTCCAGGATTCCATGTCCACGTGGTCCACGAAGACGAAGTCGCCGGTCGCTGAATCGGCACAGATGTTCTGGTTCTGGTAGTCGGGCCGCCAGGGGAACATCAGGTTGCCCGTTTGGCTCCACATGTCGTTGCCCACACCGACCTGGTTGTTGCAGTCCTGCATGAGCCGGCTACCACTCATGCTGATAGTTCCGGTGTGGATGCCGAAATTGAGGTTGGTCTGGATGGCTGCCGAGACGTTGGCCTGAGCCTGGGCCGGGGGCACACCCACAGCACCGAGGATCAGCCCGGAGGTGGCTTTCACGTCCAGCCCGCAGTCGTTGTGCAGGGCCAGGAAGTCACGGCCAAAGTCGGTGATGTGGTGGACGTGCAGTCCCACGTCGTGCCCGTCATTCACCAGGCGCCGGAAGACATGGTTGGTTCCTTCATAGGCGCACAACCCCTTCGCCGTGCCATACACCACATCCCAGGTCGCCTTGAGCCCGTGCTGGTCCAACACGTTGGCAATGCTTTCGGTGATGCTGATCATGTTGCTGGCCACGGTGGGGCTGATGGTGGTCATGCCGGCGTCGGTGTAAGGCAGGTAATCGCCGTTCCCATGCGTGTGGTTGACGTAGAAGAAGTACAGCGGCGGTATCTGGCCGGAGCTCGACGTCGCAGTCGGCGTGGGCGTGGCGGTCGGTGTGGGGGTTGATGTCTGCACCGGCACAGGTGCCACCGTAGGCCAGGGCCGGCGCCACTGGACGGCCACGACGGGCAGGTATTGCACGCAGCCTGGCTGCGTGGCCGTGGCCTGGCGCTGTCCTGAGGCCTGGTCCGGCCCAGGACCTGTCGAAGGAATGTCCACAACGTCAACCATACCGCTGCTGCTGACATCACCCTCGCACTGGGAGGCCGGCGGTGTGGCGGTGGAGGTGAAGTTCGGGTCATTGGGGTCCGACATGAAGAAATCGTAGGGCGGGTTTCCGGTGGTGGGGAAGGCCTGCCAGAAGAAACTTCCCTGGTTGTGCTGCGGAGAGGCGGGGGGGCTGCTGTTGGCCATGCGGGCAGGGGCAACAGTTCCCCTTACGCTGAACAGCAAAACAAGCAGAGTGATCCCAAAGAGAGGCAACGACTTACCACGCATCCAACTTCCTCCTTGTCACAACCTGAGATCGCCAAGGTCGTTACGAGCCAGTTTGCCCTTTCCGGGGGAGAGCGGGTCGCAAGGTGGCGAACAACCTTTCTCTGTAAGTGCTCGGAGGTCCCTGGCGTTACCGGGGCAATTGCCAGCCCCAGCGGGCAGCTATGCGTTGCAGGTCGATGATGTTGATGACGCCGTCCTTGTTCACATCGTAGGCCAGGCTGTAGCCGGAATCGGCGACGGTACGGCGCCAGGCGGCAGCGGTGTTGGCCAGGTCGAGGATGTCCACATCGCCGTCGCGGTCCACATCCTCTGGCACCTGGGCTATGCCCGCCAGGGCAAACTCTGTCAGGTGGTCCAGCGTCACAATGATGACATTGTTTTCCGTATCGATGCTGCATCCGTCACAGGGCAGCACCGGTTGCCAGTTTGTCCCGGTGTCCCAGTAGAGGTTGAGCAACTCCTCGTAGCCGATGCCACCGCTTTGCCATTGCCAGTCCTCGTAGTGAATCTCCAGGGTGAAGGCCTGCCCGAATTGGGTGACCGGGTGGCCGCCGGCATCCCTGGCCTTCAGATTGAAGGCGATGCCACCGAAGCGCAACTCACCGCTGTCCTGGGCCGTGCTCAACATATTCATAGATCCTTCGGTGGAACTCAGGGCAGGTCCGACTCTCAGAGGCAGGCGGGGTTTGCTGAGAACCGTGTAGGTGATGGTCAGCCCGGCGAAGGAGGGATCGCTAAAGTCGGCAATTACCCGACCAAAGTCCAGGGGGCCGGCCGGCAGGCTCACACTCACGGGGGCCTTGTAGACGATGCCATCGCCGTAGATCACATCGCTGACATTGCCGGCACCATCGAGGAAGCGGACGTAGACAAAGGCCGCGCCGGTATCCGGGTCAGGGTCAATGGTCCAGGAACGCCTGAGCGTGAAGGGGAGCCAGGGAGCGCCGTGCAGGTCCGGCGAATTGCTAATCTGCACATAACGCACGTCCAACGTCCCGTCGGGCAGGGTCAGTCCCTGGAAACTGAGGGTGACGTTCTTGCTGAGGGTGTACCGGTCGTCGTCATTTATGACCACAATCCCCTCTGGCTGGTACGGATCGGCTGCCGGCTCGGCGTAGAGCACCCGGCTGGGCCGGCCCGTGGCACCCGATGTACCCTGTGGCTGGATGTAGTAGAAGTAGTCCTGATCGTTGATCAACAATGTGTCGGTGATCTGACCGCTGGAGGGGTCAAACGTACCGATCAGGTTGAAGGGGCCGGTCGAGCCGGTGCGCCGGAAGACCTGCATGGCCTGGTACTCGGGCCGGGGGTTAAAGTGCAGGACCACACTTTCCGGCAGGTTTTCCACCCAGAAATCGGTGATGGACGGGATGGTGTCATCGGCGGTGAGCAGCGGGTTTTGGCCTTTGGCCACCTCGCTGCCGTCGGTTTCGCCGCCCTTGTCCGTGTCCGGGTCGTCCGGATTGGTGCCCCGCTCGAATTCCTCCTTGTTAGTCAGGCCGTCGTTGTCCGGGTCGTTGGTGCCATCGGGGACGCTGCTATCCACGTTGCCAAAGCGATCTTCCCAGATATCCAGCATGCCATCGCCATCCGCGTCCAGCGTCCTCTGCTCCTGGCCCAGGTAGGGGGTGTAGGTGAGCTGCTTGTAACGCTCGAAGGCATTGCCACTGTTGTTGACGCCGCTGGCGTGGAGATCGAAGACCCAGGAGTGTCCCACTGCAACATCCACAGCCAGCGGGCGGTTGATGCGGTCGTAGACGTAGCTGTAGACGCCGTCGCCGGCGATGTCATCCCAGGGGCCGCCGTCGTCTACCAACTGCACCTGCTCGGTGCCCCCATCGGGCCGGTGCACGTCGGCGATCACGGTGGCACCAGCCACACCGCCCTGGTTATCGGTCAGGATGGCCTGCAAGCGTATGGGTAGGCCGGGCTCCCGGCTGGATTGGGGATTGTCCAGGAAGGCGTGCAGCTCGGTGCCGTGGATCACCCGGCCGGCGAGGCTGCCGATCCACTCACTGGTGCCGCTCGAGGCGGACAGGCTGACGGTATAGACACCCGATGGCATCGTATCGGTGTAAAAGACGGTGTGGTTCTGGCCGTCAGACAGCTCGATGAAGGAGACACCGCCGGGACCGGTGATGCTCACGTTCAGCGGGGCGCTGGCGTCGTTCCAGTTGAAGCTGAAAAGGGCCTCGCGCACGCTATCTTCAGCCAGGTCCACGTTGATGGTCTGGCTGCCGCTCAGCGAGCCGCTGTCCTGCCACAGACGCTGGTGGCCGACGATGCTTTCCTCGATCCGGCGGTAGAGGTCGGCCAGGGCATTGGGTAAGCTTGTGCTGAGCGCGGCCGAGGTACTGGTGGCAGTGGCCGCGTTCAGCCCGGTCGTTGCCGTGGCCAGCACGCCGCTCTCCTCGATGTAGTGATAGCACTCGTCCACCCCGACATCGCCACATGTCGTCTCGGCGATTTCGCGCATCAACTCCTCGTCGGCGTCCTGGCCCAGGGCGATGGCGTGGACTTTGGCGGTGATGCCGGCTTTCACGTCGTCCCAGAAAAGCGATTCGTTTTCCATGCCATCGCTGAGCAACACCATCACCCACTGGTGACCGGGGTTGCCGTCGGCGTTGAGCATATCCTGACCCTTCTGCAGGCCGTCGCCGATAGAGGTGGTGGTATCCGTGGTAATGGCGTCAATCGCGTCCTGGGCATCGGCGCGCACCCCGGCCGCATCGTCCTGGTCCGGCACCGTTGTGAGGGAGTACTCCTCGGTGGCATCAGCGCTGAAGCTGACCACGCCGAGCTTATCGAACTCTTGCTTGGCATCGGCGAAAAGGCGGGCGGCGGTCTTGGCCGAGTCTATCTTGGAGTTGGACGCCATGCTACCACTGCGGTCAATGACCAGGACCTGGTCGCTGACAACGAGATCATAGATCACTGCCCCGGTTTCGGTATCGGAGGCGCCTACCCCTGTCGGACCCAGCTCTACGGTGAGGTCAAATTTGTCGCCGACGCTGGCCCCCGCTTTCTGCGGTGCCTGCACCACCAGCCAGTACTGGTTCTGCACGTAGCCGCCGCTGAGGATTTCGGCGGGGTCGCTGCCGACGGTGACAGTGAAGTCACGGCTCCAGTCCAGGCCGGCCACGTAGGTGCTGGTGCCGGTGCTGCCTGTCACTTTCAGCCACAACAGGAAACGGCCCGGATCGCCGGGATCACCCACATAGGCCGGGTTATCGGTCTTTGGTTCCACAATGTCGATGCTGGGAGTCGTGCAGCCCATTTCCCAGTCGTAACCATAGGGTTCGCTGGCGGTGGCGACGATGCCGACCATCCGCGTGTACGCCTGGCGGGTGTTCCAAACGGCGCGGGCGAAGTCCTGGCCCTCACTCCGCAGCAGGGAAACGACCTCTTCGTCGCCGTCGCCGTTGCTGTCTTCCTCGATCAGCAACCAGGAGTGCATAAAGCGCGCACCGTCCTCACCGATCACCCGCCAGTAGGCCAGGGCACAGTTGTCGCTGTTCTCTAAACTGCCTTCGTAGTAGTTGGCGCCGTAGGCCGACATGGCATCCTCGTCGTTGACCTCGGAGTCCATGGCATTCACACTGCCACTGACGCCGGCCATCAGATCGGCGATGTCAAACGTCTGCCGCTCCACGGGGCCGTAGATCAGCTTGTCGGGATCGGTGCGCTTCTCGTCGCTGTATTTCAGCACCGTCTCCGGGTCTCGGCCACCCAGGTCATCGTGATCGAGCCGGCTCAGATCGAAGTCCTTGGCATAGTTGGCGATGGTGAAGTCCCAGAAGGTGTCGTCGAACCCCTGGCCGATGCGATCGCGCAGTTCCTGGTCCACGGCGTCTACACCATGGCGGTCGTGGTCATCGGACTGTTCCAACACGCCCTCCAACAGGTCTACGCCATCGCCGGCAGTGCCGGCATACTGCGTGCCGGCCTGGTCTGCCAGATAGGTCCACCACAGAGAAGCGTTGTAAGAGGCCCCCAGCAGCCCGTCGGCCTGGGCGAACTCTGCTGTTTTGTCATCATCCCGGTCCTCCCAGTTGACGTAGGTGGTGTTACCCAGGTAGGTGTTCACCGAGTCGTGATAGCGGCTGCTCACCAGGTTATCCAGGTCGTCGAAGACTTTGTCCTGCATCATGCGGGCCTGGCCTTCTATCAGCCATTTGCCGTCGCTGCCGCTGCCGGCTCCGTAGGCGTACTGGGTCATGTGCCACAGCTCGTGTAGTGTTGAGCCGCGAGGTTCGGGTGCCTGGTGCAGCATCCATGCAGCATCTAACGCTATGCCACTGCCGTTGCTGGAGGCAAAGCCGTAAGCATCTATGTTATAGACATAAATACTGCGGTTGGTGTCCGTGTCCCACTTGGGCTCCTTCAGGCTCCAGTCATTGACATAGACATCGAGGGTACGCTGCACATTGTAAGGGACACTTTCCACAACGCCTGTGCCGCTTCCAGTCCAGTCCGCGTCCACTACATCCAGCACGCCGTCGCTGTCGTCATCCGGGCCGGTATCGAAAATGCCATCTGAATCGCTGTCGGTCGTGGCGATGCAATCGTTGGGCGAATCCTTGTCCAGGACGCCATCGGGAGGGTCATCGGTATCGGTGTCAAATGCATTATCACACTCACAATCGGCGCCGCCGTTGCAGTCCGTGGTATACCAGACGCGGTAGGTTTTGGTGCCGCCGGGCACGTTGGAGGTGCTTTCGGTGAGGTAGCCGGGGTTGCTGGCCGCACTTACCAGGCCGGCAGCGCCGAGAACCAGCAGTACGAAAAGGATACCACTGTGCAAGACCTGTGCGAGCGGTGTCCCTTCGACGATAGGCCTGAGCCCCGTCGAAGAGTCCGCTCTATCGAAGGAGTTGTCGAAGGGTTGATGGTGCGTCATTGGGACCTCCTTGCCATCAAATAGACGTGAGAAATATCCATCAGAAATCAGATCTGCCTGTTGGAGAGGTCGGCACCGCTTTCCAGCAGCGCCCGCGGCGTCTCCAACACGAAGAAGGAGGTGCCGCCGGTTTCGTCTTCATAGCGATACTGATGTCGTAGCCCAACAAATCGGGTTCTTGCCGAACAGGGTAGCATGGATTTGTAACTAAGGGATGAGGGGATTGTGAAGAATACGTAAAATCTGGCCGGCCTCGACTTTGGCCATTTTGAGGAGTGAGCACGCCTACGTGCGAACGGGTCACAA
>CAZHMV010000237.1:0-6816 GCA_964532665.1 uncultured Anaerolineales bacterium | reverse complement strand
GTCGAGAGTTCGAGGAAATCAAGAAAAAACTGCTCTTCGCTTTGACCAACAGTGGTCAGCCCATCATCCGGGTGCAGGACGCCAACCATGCCAATCGTGGGGAACTACTTCTCTTGCACCAGCACGAAGGCATCGATTTGAAGCTGGACTATGCCAGAGATACGCTGGAAAATATCTACAAGATCTGGAGTCGTCCAGTCCACATCGACACCGTGAGTGAGGAACAGCCGCAACGACTGACTTTTGATGGCCGCGATCATCGATCCCGAAAGTTGAGCTAGGGAGCCGGCGTGCGTGGGAGCAGGGCAGAGAAATGGCTTGATCGCCGAAGCTCTCCTGACCGAGGCGAATCGGGCTCGGTCAGGAGACCTTCGCCCATCAATTGGTACGTGGGAGCAGGGGAGAGGAATGGTCAATCACCTCAGCCGGGTTCCCATACACGTTGGCCTCCATGTTCAGGAAGGGAGATAATATCATGAGTGTTGGAACTAAGATGTTGGAACGTATGCGAAACCTCATCCAGGAAGGCGACAGCACACCAACACAGCAGAGACCGTTAACGGTCGCCTTGCAGGAGGAGCACACCGGGGTGGAAGCCGAGGTGTATGCCTTTGACACCCTGGGGGTGTCCCTGCGTGGGTTGACGGTGTGGGGGGATCATCGGGACGCCGCGCTGGAAATGCTGGCACAGACCATCAGCCGGCACGTGACCTATCTGTGGGAGCCGCTGGCATTGATCGAGCGGGATCTTGAGCGCGAGGAAGTCCAGATGCGCAGCGCGCCGCCACTGGTCGAGGACCAGGCCATCGAGTTCTACGAAGGCTGGCTCACGCGCTGTGATGGGGCACCGCGCTTCCGCCTGGTACGCTACCGCCGGCAGAATGGGGAATCACGCCGCACCAGTATGCATATCACCCTCACCCACGAGGTGTTTCGACGCCTGGTGGATGACCTGGCCTCCATTTTGCAAGCGCCGGAGCCAGAATAATCCAGTCTCATGGCTCAGATTGATAGGTCAGTCCAGGCCGTGATGCGTGAAACGCGAAACGTGAAACGTGAGGAGTCCTGCATGACCGGGCATCACGTTTCGCGTTTTACGTTTCACGCATCACGGCCATCCCAACTCCCCGGCCGGCACTTGACATTTCCCCAATCCATGGTATAACACGAAACTATTGTGACAGAGGACATTCTGAAGCGAAGGGCCGGCGAGCAAGCCGTCGAGTTCGTTGAAAATGGCATGATCCTGGGGCTGGGGACGGGGTCTACCGTGTTCTACGCCCTGCGCCGGCTGGGTGACCGCGTCAGCCAGGGGCAGCTTCGGGACATCGTTGGCGTCCCAACATCCAACGCGACGGCACGACTGGCGCACGAGTTCGGCATCCCGCTTACGACGCTGGACGAGCACCCCTGGCTAGACCTGACCATCGACGGGGCCGACGAGGTCGATCCCGACCTGAATCTCGTCAAGGGTCTGGGCGGCGCCCTCCTGCGGGAGAAGATCGTCGCTGCCGCGTCACGCCGGTTGGTCATCGTTGTCGATGACAGCAAATTGGTGGAACGACTCGGCACCCGCGCACCGCTGCCTGTTGAGGTGGTGCCCTTCGGCTGGCGACTCCAGATGGCCTACCTGGAGTCGCTGGGCGCTCAACCGACGCTCCGGCGCATAGCCGGCAACGAGCCCTACGTGACGGACGGCGGGCACTACATCATCGACTGCCAGTTTGCCGGCATCGACGATCCACACACCCTGGCGACAGCCCTCAACATCCAACCCGGCATCGTCGAAAACGGCCTGTTTCTGAATATGGTGGACACCGTCGTGGTCGGGACACCTGAGGGTGTGTCAGTGTATCAATCCATGACACCGGCGGTGTGAAACGTGAAACGTGATGACCGGTTCATGCAGGAATCCTCACGTTTCACGTTTTGCGTTTCACGTGATACCGCTCCAACAATACGCAGCACATAGAGGAATAGGACCATGATCAAGATCGCCCCTTCTATTTTGGCCGCCGATTTTGCCTGTCTCGGCGCACAGGTACGGGAAGCTGACGAGGCCGGCGCCAACTACATCCACGTGGATGTCATGGACGGCCAGTTCGTCCCGAATCTTACCATCGGCGTCCCTGTCGTCCGCGCCCTTGCCGGCGTGACCGCGTTGCCGCTGGACGTCCACCTGATGATCGAATCACCGGAGAACCTCATCGATGATTTCGTCGAGGCCGGCGCAGAAATGGTGACGGTCCACGTGGAAACCTGCCCGCATCTGCATCGCACGGTCAGCCAGATTCGAGAGGCGGGCGCAATGGCCGGCGTCGCTCTCAACCCCGCCACGCCCGTCAGTCTGATCGAGCCCATCCTCGAATACGTGAACCTCGTGTTGGTCATGTCGGTCAACCCTGGTTTCGGGGGGCAGTCCTTTATCCAAGGCACGCTGCCCAAAGTGCGGAAACTTCGGGAGCTCCTGGAGAGGAAACAACTCTCGGTCGAGATCGAAATCGATGGCGGGATCAACCCCAGGACGGCCCCCAGGGCCGTGACAGCCGGCGCCGACGTCCTGGTGGCTGGCACTGCTATCTTCAACGCCCGTGCATCCGTGGCCGACAACATCGCCGAGCTTCGCCGCGCCGTTGGGCGACCTGAGCGACTGCGCAAAGTACCGACCCGATTCGTCGAGACTCCCCCCCTTGCTCGTACGACAGGCGAGCCCCTTGCCGGCCGGCTATGCCTGGCCTCGGACGTGATGACCAGCCCCGTGGTCACCGTGTCGCCCACGATGACTGTCACAGGAGCACTCCATTTGATGCGGGAGCAAGGTATCTCCAGCGTCCTGGTGGATTTGGGGGACAAGAGCTGGGGTATCATGACCCAGCGAGACGTGTTGAACAAAGTAGTTACCCAGGACAAGAACCCGGATTACCTGGAAGTGCGCGAGATCATGACCACGCCACTCATTACCGTCACCCCGGACACCGAGTTGCATGACTGCTCAGTGATCATGATCGAAAACAACATACGCCGGCTGCCCGTGGAAGCCGACGGTAACATTGTGGGCATCATCAGCGATACCGACATCTTTGCTGCAGTCGAACAAGGTGGATGGGGCACGTAGTAGTGCAGGGGAGTCGGGGTGCTGAGGAGCAGGGGAGATATCTCCCGTCTCCGCAACCTGGCCTCCCTCATCTCAGTTCCCCTTCCTCGGGTCCTGTTCCTCCTGACTCCTCTCAAAATACTCGCCCTGGCCGGTCTCCCGACCGCGCCAGCACCATTTTCATACTTCATGGAGCCCCACAGGGGGATGTTGACTCCTCTCTGCTCATGCGGCAGCTTTCACATTTCACATCAATTTCATAGACCAGCCCGCAAGAGTGGTGCCTGAGCATGTATAATGTGCCCTGGATTCGAGCACACGACAGCCGAGGCACGACTTGATTATTGGCAACACTGCAAGAGTAACCCTGTTTCCTGCTTGCAGGCCCACCTCGAGCCGTCTTCACAAGATGAGTCTTATTCCAATGCTGATTGTTGCGATTAGGTGCAACCTGGGGTAGCCTGCCCCCTTCGGAAGGAGGACCTCATGATGTATCTGGTAGAAACGGACCAGATGGCAATCTATATTAGCTACGACCAGGCATTATTTGTCCTGTCGAGCACTCAGTCGTGCCCCCGATGTGGCCGGACATCGAGACTCTTTCTGTACAGGAATGGTCACACCGAATGTGTCGGCTGCAACGGCCCGAAGTCTACCGAAGAGAAGGAAGACATCCGCATCGTGCTCCCGGTTTACGGCGGGTAAGCGGTTGACGCCACGGTGATCTGCCAGTAGGGGCGAGGCAGGCCTGCCTCGCCCCTACTGGCAGATCACCCGATCTTCAAACTATGCCCCAGGCCAGCAGGCTGAGTAGAATTACACCAAATCAAACTCCCCCGCCGGTGAAAAATCCTTGACATCCGAAACGTTTTGGGGTATAATGTTAATGGCTCCCGAAACGTTTTGGAAGCCCGTCTTCCCTTCGACCTCCGTGTATCACATCCTGTTCTCTGCGAAACGGAATCCCACATCGGTTACCGAACAGAGAGAAAGCCAATGCCGGTCACACTCAGAGATATCGCCCGCGAAACAGGATACTCTGTCACCACCGTCTCGCGTGCCCTCAACGACTACGACGACGTCAGCGCGGCGACGAAACAGCTTATCCGCGATGCCGCTCAGAGGCTGGGGTACCACCCCAACGTCACGGCCCAACACCTCCAGCGCCGGCGCACGGACACGCTGGGCTTCATCATCCCCACCGCCGGCCCCCGCTTTTCCGACCCGTTCTTCATTGAATTCCTGACCGGCATCGGAAATGAGGCCAGTACACACGGCTACGACCTGCTGGTGTCTACGAGATCGCCCGGACCTGAGGAAATCGACGCCTATCGTCGGTTTGTGGGTGGGAAGAGAGTGGATGGGCTCATCATTGTGAGGACTCGCCGGCAGGACCCTCGCATCGCTTATCTGTTAGAGCGACATTTCCCATTTGTCGCCTTCGGACGAACCGATGGCGACGGCGAGTTTCCGTTCGTGGACGAAGATGGACGCGCCGGCATCGCCCAGGCCACGCAACATCTCATCGACCACGGCCACCGGCGAATTGCCTTCATTGCTGCTGCCGAGCACCTCATGTTCGCCCGTGAACGGCTTGCGGGCTACGTCGAAACCATGCGCGAGAACGGGGTTCAGGTAGACGAAGGCCTGATCGTCGAGGGCGATCTCAGCCAGCGGAGTGGCCGGCAGGTTGCCGAGTACCTGTTGAACCTTCCGAAGCCGCCGACAGCGATCATGGCCAACAATGACTTGATGGCCCTGGGAGCCATGGCGGCCATCCAGGCCCACGGTCTCGTTGTTGGTAGAGACATTGCCGTTACCGGATTCGATGATATCCCGCTGGCAGAACACTCACATCCCCCGCTGACAACCGTCCGACAACCGATCTATCAGATCGGGAAGATGGTCTCCCGGATGCTCATCCGCACGATTCGCGGTGAACCTTTGGAAGACCGACACGTGATTCTCAAACCGACATTGATCATACGAGCATCAAGCGCACCGGTACAGAACGAGACCGAATGAAGGAGCCTGTTGCCATCAAAGGAGGTGAGTTATCAAACGTAACCCCATTGGACATTTGCAGGACCGCGACGATCCCATTCAACACGTCACTCACTGAAGGAGGAGATGAATCATGACGAAGAAAGTCCTCGCGCTATTGGCCGTGCTCATGATCCTGGGTATCATGGCTGCCTGCGCACAGCCCACTCCGCAGGTGGTCAAGGAGGTGGTCAAGGAGACGGTCGTTGTCGAGAAAACGGTCGTGAAACCCGTAGAGAAGGTCGTCAAAGAGACGGTGGTCGTCGAGAAACCGGTGCCCGTCGCACCGTCCGAGCGGACGGTGATCGAGTTCTGGACCACCGACAACGAGGAAGAGCGAGTGAACACGTACGAGGCAGTTGCGGCGCGGTACATGGCCGAACACCCCGAGGTCGAGATTCGCATCGTCCCGATTGAGGAGGCCGGCATCTCTCAGCGCATCGCGACCGCGCGGGCAGCCAACCGCTTGCCGGACATCGTCCGCATGGGGGTTGAGCGCGTGGCCGCCTTCGCCGCCGATGGCATCCTGGACGAGGATGCGGCTGAAGCTGCCATCAAGAGCATCGGCAAAGACGACTTCCGCGCCGGCCCGCTGAAGATGGTCACTGACCCGTCCACCGGCAAGTATGCGGCCGTGCCCTACGATGGTTGGATCCAGGCTATCTGGTATCGTGCCGACGTGTTCAAAGACGCAGGTCTCAACCCACCGGTCAGTTGGGATGACATCAAGACCGCCTGCGAGAAGCTACCCGGCACCGGCAACCTGTTGTACGGCATCACACTCGGTACGGACCCGGGCCAGAACTATGGACAGCAGGTCTTTGAGCAGGTCGCCATGTCCAACAACGCCTGGCCGTTCGACAAGGATGGCAACGTCACCATGAACACGCCGGAGATGATTGAGGCGCTGAGATTCTACACCAGCCTGCAAGACTGCGCATTGCCTGGTCCGCAGTACTGGCGCGGCGCCCGCGAGGCGTACGAGCTTGACCAGTCTGGCATGCTGTTCTACAGCACCTACATCATGGACGACCTGGTGGAAGGTTCCGGCAAGGAGGGCGGCGGTAAGGTTCAAATCGCCGTGGAGGACCTGGCCAAGAAGACCGGCTTTGCCTCCCAGATGGTTGGACCGAACGGCTCCGCCTCCTACGGCCAGTTGGTGACGCTGGGCATCATGCAGGGTGCGGACCCCGAGGCGCAAGACGTGGTCAAATGGTTCCTGACCGGCCAAAACTACCAGGACGTGCTGGCACTGGCCCCCTTCGGCAAGGTGCCTGTGCTGAAGAGCGCCGTAGATGGCTGGAAAGGACTCAGCCCCTTCTTCGCGTACTACTCGGATGAGACGATGGCCCAGATCGCTAACGGCTTCGAGACGATGCAGCGCTGGCTCTTCCGGCCAGACTACGACGCCACGGAACGCGCCGTCATCGGCGACATCGAGGGGCGCTTGCTGATTCCGCAAGCCGTCAGCAACATCGCCCTGGAAGGCACCATGACGCCGGAGTCCGCCGCTGAGTGGTTGCAACAGCAGGTCGAGGCGATTCTGGCTGAGCGGCAGCAGTAGTCCGCTCGCCTCTACAGTGGGAACGCAGGGTGATTGCGCTGCGTTCCCACTCCCCTCTGACCAGTAAACAGTGATCAGTAATCAGTGATCAGTTGTCAGAGCCTGCCCACTGATC
>CAZHMV010000236.1:1364-6819 GCA_964532665.1 uncultured Anaerolineales bacterium | reverse complement strand
CCTGGTAGCCCAGTTCGGCCGCCTTGATGGCCGCCCCGAAGCCGGCCGAGCCGGCACCGATGATCATCAGATCGTACTGCCCATCACCACTGGCGCGCCGGCCATTCCCATCTGGCTGTAGCGCCCGCCGGGCCTCGACCGACGCGCCATAGCCGACCTGCTTCACTGCCTCGACTAACGCCTCTGATGGGACATCAGCGCCGGCGGTGAGCTCGGCCTGGCCCGACTCCCAGCCGGGCACGTGGACCTGGATGACGCCGGGCACGCTGGCCAGGGCCTTTTCTACGTGCACGGCGCAGCTATCGCAAGTCATGCCGGTGATCCGCAAGGAAACTTTCTGTCCTTCTGTCATGAATCCTGTGACCTCCTTGTGTCCGGAATCCTATCGCCTGTTGATACTCATGCCCCCCTGGGGCATTATACGCAACAGTATACCACGTTTGTGACGAATTGTCAAGTGCCCCCTGGGGGGATATTGGCGCCTGATCCCCATCTTGCTGCTGGGCAACCAAGGCCAGCGGGCGTGCCCGGTACAGCCCGGAGCTGCGCACATCGTTATTGTAACCTCGGCTCATGCTTGGTGGCGGATCTATCCCTCTTGTCATCCGGCTCCATACCCAACTCCGAATGCTCATCAGGCACTTTGACAGAATTCCCCGGCAAGTGTAAAGTATGTATCATTGAGCAATCATGCAAAGATATAGCGTCGGCCAAGACATGCGGGACGGCATGTCCGACATTCTGCAAACGCTGACGCAGGCTGAGAAGGTGGTGACCGTATGAACTGCGCATCGAGAATAGTCCTACTGATCATTGCCGGCTTGCTAATCGCCCTCACCCTGAGCGCGTGCGGCAACGGTGGAAGTGGTAACCTGAAGCTGGCCCCGATCTCACAGCTTCGTGAGGACATCCGCCAGCAACCGCCTGTGGTCCGCGAGGCCTACCAGTTCGCCCTTGCCAACCCAGACATTCTGAGCAAGATTCCGTGCTATTGCGGTTGTCGCACGGGCCACGGCGGGGACACACACAAGAGTATCAAAGACTGCTTTGTCCGTGAGGTGAAGCAAGACGGCACCGTCGTCTGGGATGACATGGGACTGGGCTGAAGCATCTGTGTGGACATCGTGCGTGACACGATGCGACTGACGCGGGAGGGCAAGCCACTGGTCGAGATTCGCGAGCACATCGACCAGACCTACAGCCGCTTCGGCCCACCAACGGATACGGAACCGGTATCACCATAAACCTGCTATGGAGCGCAAGCAAGAAGTCACCGGCTACTACCGTTCCTGGTGCAACACTCTGGCGCTGTTCTACGACGCGTTGACGGGCGCCCTTGGTCTGTTCGTCGGTGGAGAGCGGCGATTCCGCGAAAAGATCGCCGCCGCCGCGAATCTCCAGCGCGGTGACAGGGTGCTGGACGTAGGATGCGGCACGGGCACCCTGGCGGCCTTGATGGCACAACGTGTCGGAGAAACCGGCGAGGTCGTCGGCATTGACCTTTCGCCGCGTATGTTGGCAGTGGCGCGACGCAAAGCGAACTTGCCGCAGCTAACCCTTCGACGAGGGAACGCTGAGGCCATTCCATAGGAGGAATCTACAATGAACACCAAACAGCTTGATCTCCGCGTGACCAACCTGGATTGCGAGCACGATGCGGCCGCGATTGAGCGTAGGTTGACCGGCTTTCCTGGTTTGGTTACATTGAAGGTCTATCCCAAATCCGCCAAGGTCAAGATCGCCTACGATCCAGAGGCGGCGAGCCCAGAAGTGCTGAAAGAAAAGCTGGAATTGCTTGGCTTCCCGGCGCACGAGGGGATGGAAATGGCCGACCCGCCCAAACCCTGGCGTAATCCCAAGGTGTTGACCTCGGCCGCGTCGGGCGTGCTGCTGTTGATCGGCTGGCTCATTGGGCTGGCCGGCGCGCCGGCGGTGATCTCGACCGCGATCTACGTCGTCGCCATCGTCACTGGTGGATACTACTTCGGCCGTGAGGCCATCGAGGAGCTCATCTTCGAGCGCGAGATTGGTATCGAACTGCTCATGAGCATCGCCGCGGTCGTCGCTACGCTCATGGGCCAGGCCGCCGAGGGTGCCATGCTGGTCTTCCTGTACTCCATCAGCGAAGCAGCGGAGGGGTACACCGAAGAGAAGACCCGAGCGGCTATCAAGGCTTTGATGGACCTGGCGCCGAAGGTAGCGCTGGTACGACGCAACGGCCGTGAGGAGGAGGCCCCTGTCGAGGAACTCCAGGTCGGCGATGTGTTCATTGTCAAACCTGGGCAGTCTGTGGCAACAGACGGCGAGGTGCTGGCCGGTACCTCCAGTGTCAACCAGGCACCTGTCACAGGCGAGAGTATTCCAGTTGAGAAGCAGCCCGGTGATACAGTCTTCGCCGGCAGCATCAATGGCGAGGGTGCCCTGGAGGTGCGCGCCACCAAGACCTTCGCCGACAACACCATCAGCCGCATCATCCAGATGGTGGAGGAGGCCCAAGAGCGCAAGGGGCGCAGCCAGCGCTTCATCGAGCGCTTCGGTGCCCGCTACAGCCCGGCGGTCTTGGCCGTCGGCATCCTGATCACCCTCGTGCCGCCGCTTGTGTTCAACGCCGGCTGGACGACGTGGATCACCCGCGCCACGGTGTTCATCGTAGCCGCCGCGCCCTGCGCGCTGGTGATCTCCATTCCCATCACGCTGGTCGCCTCACTGGGCACCGGCGCCCGCCAGGGCGTGCTGATCAAAGGGGGTGTGTATGTCGAGGAACTGGCGAAGGTCAAGCTCGTGGCCATGGACAAGACGGGCACGCTCACCCGTGGCGAGCCGGAGGTAACCGATGTAGTGATCAGTAAACAGTTATCAGTGACCAGTAATCAGTCATCGGTAATCAGTAAGACTGATCACTTACTGTGGTTGGCAGCGGCGGTGGAGAGCCGGAGCGAGCATCCGCTGGCGCGCGCCATCGTGCGAGCGGCTGAAGCGCAGGGGGTGCCGGTGCCGCCGGCGAGCGACTTCCAGGCCCTGCGGGGGGCCGGCGCCACCGGTCGGGTGAACGGACAATCCGTCCTCGTGAGCAGTCCCGAGTTGTTCTCAGAAGCACTGGCTGCCGACGGTGACCTGCATCAGCAAATCGAGCAACTCCAACACGACGGCAAAACGGTCGTCCTCGTGGGAACCGAAGCAGCGGGCGAGGGGCACGTCCATGGGCTGATTGCCATCCGCGACAACATCCGGCCCAATGCCCGCCAGGCGATTGATGCCCTGCACGCTGCCGGCATCGAGAAGGTGGTCATGCTCACCGGCGACAACCCCCGCACTGCCCAGGCCATCGCCCGCGAACTGGGCATCGACGAGGTCTACGCCGACCTGAAGCCGGAGGACAAAGTGGCCCAGGTGCGCGAGCTGGCCCAACGCTATGGCCACGTGGTCATGGTGGGCGACGGCGCGAACGACGCGCCGGCCCTGGCCGAGGCGACGGTGGGCATCGCCATGGGCGCCGCTGGAACCGATGTCGCGCTGGAGACGGCCGACGTGGCCCTGATGGCCGACGACCTGGAGAAGCTGGCCTACGCTCTCAGACTGGCAAAGCGCAACCAGTCGGTGGTCAACCAGAACCTGGCCCTGTCGGTCCTGGTCATCAGTGGCCTGGTCATCGGGGCGGTGGCCGGCTGGTTCACCCTGCCCATCGCCGTGTTGGGCCACGAGATCAGCGAGTTCGTGGTCATCGGCAGCGGGCTGCGCATGCTGCGGGCGTAAGTACTGCGTATTGCGTACTGCGTAAAGAAACGGAATACGCAGTACGCAATACGTAGTACGCTTCGCGAGTTGGGAGGAGGCTGGAACATTGACTATAACTTCCGAACCTATCACTACGGTAGAAGACGACGTTTGCGAGATCCTGTACGTTGATGAGCCTCGGGTCAAGGCGGTTGAAGCCCAGATGCCAGCCGCTGAGACGACCCAAGCGGTTACCGACATCTTCAAGGTGCTCAGCGACCCGACGCGGGCCAAGATCGTCTTCGCACTGTCTCGCGCCGAGTTGTGCGTGTGCGACATCGCAGCCCTGCTGGGACTCAGCGTGTCGGCGGTCTCCCATCAACTGCGGCTGCTGCGCAGCCTCCGGCTGGTGAAGTACCGCAAGGCAGGCCGGCTGGCCTACTACTCGCTGGACGACGACCACACGGCGCAACTGCTGCAGGACGTGCTGATACACGTGCAAGGGAAGGTCTGATCCCAGCGAGCCGGCCATAAGGGAAAGTCGAAATCTCCGTCATCACGGGCGAAGGGCTTCGCTGATCCACTGTCCGGATTCGCAAACATCATCGAGGAAAAAGGAGATAGTCGTGATGAATATGCGCATGCTCTCGTTGTCCGTTATCGTGCTCATCGCCGGCCTGTTCGCCCTCACCGCCGGCAACAGCCAGGCCCAGTGGCCCGGCACCGGCACCCTGGTAGCCGTGCCGGCCGCCAGCCCACCCATCCTGGACGGTCAGGCCGACGACATCATCTGGACACAGGCCACCCCGCTGATCGTGCGGGCCATGAGCATGGGCATGGGCGGTGGCCACCACCAGTACACAGACGTAACCCTGAAAGCTGCCTACACCCCCACCGACCTCTACATCCTGGCCAAGTGGACCGATCCGACGTTGAGCATTGACAAGAAAACCTGGACCTACGACGGGAGTCAGTGGACCCAGTCGGGTGACGAGGACCGGCTGGCCATCCTGTGGGACCTGGACAACTCCATCGCCGGCTTCTCCCAGATGGGCTGTGGGGCCGTCTGTCACGGCGGGGAGGGCCGGATGCGCACCGATGGCCCGACGGAATTCGCCGACGTGTGGCACTGGAAGGCGGCTCGCTCGAACCCCATGCGGGCGGTGGATGACAAGTACCTGAACGACGACTACGACCCGGCCGACGTCGAAGCCGCTCATCACGGCGACGGCGGCGACAGCACCTACGTCCCCAACGCCGCTGCCGGCCTGCCGCGCTGGGTGTGGAACTCGGCCAACCCTTCGACACCTCTTGGTGTGGCGGCGGAGTGGGCCACCCACTTCCTGCTCCTGGATGAGATGACCGACTTCGGGACGCTGAACCCGCTGACCGGCAGCGCCTGGACCGCAGGCGACCAGGTACCCGGTTACGCCTTGCGCCCGCCAACGGGCAGTCGAGGAGACATCGAGGCCCACGGGGCCTGGGCGGCCGGCGTGTGGACGGTGGAAATGCGCCGGCCACTGGACACAGGCGACCACGCTGCGAGAGATGGGGAGAGGGTGGACCAAGTCTTCGTGCCAGGGGGACGCTACCAGTTCGGCGTGGCGGTGTGGGACAACGCCGGCGGCATTGAGCACCGCCGTGCTCCCGGCCCCTTCACGTTGGTCTTTGACGAAGCCGCCCCGGGGACTCCCCGGCCCACCATGACCCCCATGCCGACAGGCACCCATGGCCCCATGCC
>CAZHMV010000236.1:0-1264 GCA_964532665.1 uncultured Anaerolineales bacterium | reverse complement strand
ACAGGCACCCATGGCCCCATGCCCACCATGACGCCCATGATGACCACAACCCCTGGTCCGCCCCCCGGTACGGGCGACAACCTTCCACCGGTAGGCAGCATCCTCATCAACGGTGGAGCCGAGACCACGACCAGCCCCATCGTGACGCTGACCTTGAGCGCCACCGACGATCCGGGTGGCACGGGCGTGGCCAGGATGTACATCCGTGAGTGGGGTTGGGATCACACCAACGGCTGGCATGAGATGCATCGGGGCGGTGGTCACCACGGGGGTGGTCATGGCGGCGGGATGGGGCACATGATGGGTGGCTGGCAGCCCTTTGCCCCCATCGTCGCCTGGGAACTCTCGCCCGAGCCGGGGGTAAAGTACATCAGCGTCTGGTTCGCCGACGCCGCCTGGAACGTCAGCCCGCCGGCCACGGCCATGATCAACCTGGTGCCGGATGGAGCGACTGTCAACGGAGGTCAGGTGCACCAGTATCGGCACCATCTGGATGCTGGGCAGCCGATGACCATCACCGTGCATCCTCGAGCTGGTGACCCCGATCTGTACGTGTGGACGCCGGACAACGCCGGCCCGCCAGACTGGTGGAGCAACGCCTTTGCCAGCGATGACCAGGTGACCTTCCTGGCACCGGAGGCCGGCGTATACCTCATCGAGGTTCGTGGGTACAGCGATGCCGTCTATGATCTGGACCTGACCCCGGAGAGCGGCCTGGGGATCACAGTGGTCTCCCTCAGCCAGGACAAGCCGTTGCCGCCGGCCCCGCTGGTGGCAGATGCACCGGACACCACGGCTGCACCACGGCCGGGGTTCCAACTCTACCTGCCTGCGGTCCTTCTTCGGCCATAGAAAGCTTGAAATCGAGCGATGTCGGTCGTGAGAGGGTCTCGGAGCCATCTTTCCGAAACAGAACCGGTTTTGGACTCTCCTCTGACGCACCTTTGGCCTTGCCAAGCTACAATTTGCGTGGGAGCTGTGCCGGCGCTGAAGCAACCGATGCCGGCTGCGAGTCGTGGCTGACCTGGCTGCCGGCTACGTTCTCGACCAACCCATCCAGCCCGGCACAGCGGTCCACATCATGACCGGCGCACCTGTGCCACCCGGTGCCGAAGCCGTGATACCTTTTGAGGAGGTCGAACGCGACGGCGATGAAGTCCTGGTTTTCAAACGTTACCCGCACAACAAGAACATCCGCGCCGCCGGCGAAGACGTGAAAGCCGGCCAGGTGGTGCTGCAACGCGGCGACGTCCTGACTCCGCCG
>CAZHMV010000235.1:0-6840 GCA_964532665.1 uncultured Anaerolineales bacterium | reverse complement strand
CAATTGACAATTGACAATTATCCGGGGTCCAGCATGCGGCGCAGCACGGGTATCGCCTTGCGCGCGGCATCGGCGCGGTGGCTGATCTGATTCTTGATCCCATTCGGTAACTCGGCCATCGTCTTCCCATGGCTGGGAAGGTAGAAGACCGGATCGTAGCCAAATCCACTTTCACCTCGGGGCTCGAAGGCGATCCGACCGGTGACAGTGCCCTGCACGGTTGCCAGAGCGCCCTGGGGGGTCGCGATGGCAATCACGCAGCGGAAACGCGCCTGCCGGCGTTCCCACGCCACACCAGCCAGGTTCTTCAACAGCTTTCGATAACGGTCGGCATCACTGGCGTCTGAGCCGGCGTAGCGGGAGGTGTGAATCCCTGGGGCTCCGTCCAAAGCCATCACCTCGAGACCGGAATCGTCGGCCAGGGTCGGTAGGCCGCTGATCTCGGCGAAGGCTCTGGCTTTAAGAACCGCATTCTCCTGGAAACTGCTTCCCGACTCCTCGACGTCCAGATCAATGCCCTCGTCGGCCGGACTGGTTAGCCTGACGGGGAGGCCGGCCAGCAGTTCCCGATACTCTGCCAATTTGCCCGGGTTATTTGTAGCTATCAAGAGCTTCTTCATGGCTCTCAATATTAGCACGCAGGGCCTGATACGACAAGGCAGGCTGTCAGCACGCCGGCCTGATGTAATTCCCGTTAAGGAATCGGGATTGAATAACTTGCCTGTTCCGCTCAGCCTGGATTGTCAAATCCAGGCCGCAAGCCGCCGGATTTGACAACCCGGCGGGAGCAAACGCGTAAGCTGTTTGATTCTCATTCCAACCTCAATAAGACGTGTTTGAGTGCTGAATCTTTCCCCAATTGGCCCGACGGAAACACGACGATAGCCCTACGGAATCCATACGATACATCCTGCAAGCAGTGAAATGCTGCCGTCAGGGTTGACAGGGATACCAAGGTTGGATATAATGGCCGACCGATGAGCACGGAAGGAGCTACTTGCAAGGAGGAGATATCCAATCGTGCCCCATAGGAAGACCAGGGAGCCCCTCACGCTGCTGATCATCCCCCATTCGCAGCGTCGTCCCATAAGTGTTCGACTCCCCTCGTGGACACTTACTGGACTACTCGTAGTCCTGGTTGTCGTTCTTGTGTCACTGCTGACATTTGTGGCGCGCTATCATGCCCTGTCGCAACAAGTAGCACAGTTGCGGGAGGCGCAGCGTGTTGCCCAATCACGGCAGCAGGTGCTGCAACAGGCAATCTTGTCGCAGCATGCCGAGGTACAGTCCATGCAAAAGGACTTTGACACGCAGATGGCGGCAGTACAGGATGACTACAGTCAACTCTACCACCAGGCGGTATCGTTCCAGGCCCAATTGACCGATCGGGTCGAGCGGTTCAAGACCGAATTGCAGCAGATTCGACGATTGAGTGACGAAATGCGCAACCTCGTCGGCCTGGATGAAAGCACATTGCCGGCACCCGAGGCAAGTTCCGATCAATCTGTTGGCGGTATCGGCGCCGGCCGGATGGAAGTAAGCTTGATTGATACTGACACGCCTCAGGTGGAGTTGGCCATTGACCAGGCTCTGAAGGCAGAGACAAACCCGACTGCCCAGCAGCTTCAGGCAATGTACGATACTCTGCCGAGCTGGTACGGCGAACTACAGCACCTGCGAGACCAAGTCAGCGAACGCGTCTCGTTGGTCGATCCGGACAAGCGGACATCGCCGGAGGCATTGGAGCGGCAGCTTGCCTTGTGGGATGCGGCACCCAAGGGTTGGCCCGTCGGCGGGCGTATCTCTTCGACGTTTGGGTATCGTGTCTTCCGAGGGCACCGAGACTTCCACACCGGCATCGACATTGCTGTGTGGTACAAAACGCCGGTGCACGCCACGGCGGACGGCACTGTGATTGCAGCCGGCTGGGAGAGCGGCTATGGCTGGACTGTCGAGATACAGCATGAAGAGGGGTACAGCACACTGTACGGCCATCTGTCGCGCTATCTGGTTGATGTAGGCGATACGGTGAAGAAGGGACAGGCAATAGGCCTTTCCGGGAGTTCCGGTAATTCCACCGGCCCGCATTTGCACTACGAGATGCGTTTGAACGGGGTTCCCATTGATCCGTGGCGGTATGCTACCGCGTACGATGGGAAGTAAACAAGCTATATTTGCGTATCAGGCTCGGCGACTCCATCCTGGCTAGTCAACATAGACGCCACGCCCTGGCCGATGAGTCGTTGCAGTCTCATGGTAGTCGGTCATTCATCGTAGTCACATCTTGCAACGTTGCCCGGTTGCCGAGTCTTATACAAATTGGCGGAGCAGATTTGCTCCGCCAATTTTAGCTAGGAGGTAGAATGGCTTTTTTTCGTAGCAGCGGGCCGCGCCCGGCTACTGATAAGATAGAGAATGTAATCGGCCCGTCTGCGGCCTTCAACGGCAACATCAAAGCTGAAGGCGGCATCCGCATCGACGGGCTCTTTGAGGGGGCGGTTGAGAGTCAGAGCAACATCATCATCGGCGAAAACGCCCGGGTGGTCGCCGATGTGTCAGCTTTCAACATCACAGTTGCCGGCTCTGTGGAAGGCAACGTCAAGGCCATCGGCCGGCTGGAAATTCTCTCGACGGGTCATGTGCAGGGGGATGTGCAGGCCGGCTCGCTTCTCATTGAAGAAGGGGGCGTCTTCCACGGCCAAAGTTTGATGGATACAGACGCCCAAGCGGTGTCCCGGGAGAAGCAAGGGGATCCTGAGTCAGATAGCCAAAGTAGTGAGGATCGCCGGGATCGGAAGGCGAAGCAGCCCCGGGGCAGCGCCTCGCAGGAGGCCGCAACAACTGCCGAGAAGTGAGGGTTCGGGTAGGGTGCTAGAATCTGTAGTAACGACTTCAGTCGTTCCAGGAGCGGCTAAAGCCGCCACTACGAGCACTTCTCGAATTGACTCTTACCCACTACCTTTCAAATAACAACCGAGGAGTGAGCACGCCGGAGCCTGTCCTGAGCCTGTCGAAGGATGCGAACGGCATCTGGGGATGCCTTGCTCCTCGTATTTGAAAGGTATTGCTCTTAGGCCGCGTCTGATGGCGGCTTCTGCGTGATGCGGTACCTGCAGCTAATATCGCCACTGGCGATATGATCCTCACGCACAATCTGGTCGGCATCCAGCAGATTGTTGAGGAGCTGAAGCTCGTAGTCACAGGCGAAGTTGCACGTCTGGGCGATCTTGGCGATAGCGCAGTTGTGTTCGACAAACACGAAGGTGCCATCGTCCAGTTGTTCCCATTCAGTGAGATAGCCTTTCTCATTCTGGATTCGCGACAACTCGGCGACCTGCTCCGGCAGATCTTTGTTGGCCAGGTGGGGCGCAAAAGATGCTTCCAGACGCTCCATACGCCTGGCAAACAGCTCCTCGACCTTTTCGTCGCCGTCGATCATTTTCAGGATGGTCAGCAGTTCGTTGGCAAACTGATCGTAGTTCTTGATGAACAGATCGTCGGCCAGATCGGTGAGCGAGTAGATGTAGCTCGGCCGGCCAACACCCCGCTGCACCGGCTTATATTGCACCAGGCCGTCTCGTTCCAGGGTCATCAGATGCCGGCGGACACCCATGGCGGTGATCCCAAGCACTTCGCTGAGCTCGTCGGCTGTCATGCCACCGCGCTTCTTCAGCGTCATCAGAATCTCGCGCCGCGTACTCTGCATCTGTCGTCCAATGGCTTCACGCATAACGGCACTTTCCTCCCTCATTCTCGCAATTTCACAAACAAGCGGGTCTAATTGTAGCATATAATTGCAAATTGTGCCAGCCCTGCTCGACCGGCAGTTCGTCTGCTCCAGCTTCTCAGTCATCTCGATCTGTGCTAAAATTAAGTTCGTGGAAGAAAATCGCCTCGGGGTGATCGACAGCTTGTCTGCCGGCCTGAACCTGATTACCGAGCGGCCGTGGGTCGTTGCGATCCCTGTATTGCTCGATCTGTGGTATTGGCAAGGCCCGCGTTTGTCTATCGCTCCAATTTTCGAGCAAATTGGACAATTCCTCGCCCGATCTGCGCCGGCCACGATGCCACCGGGTCTGGTTGACATGAGCGTGATGCAAAACATGCTCGACACGCTGGGACAGCAATCCAACCTGTTCTCCCTGCTGTCAGCCAGCTTCTTGGGTGTCCCAAGCCTGATGGCCGGTGGAGGCTCAGACAGCAGCCGCATCATCGAAATACATGGTTGGCTGGCCATGGTCGGCCTGGGTGGGTTGTTAATGCTGGCCGGCCTCGCCATAGGTTGCATGTACCTGACGTTGATTGCTCAGGGGTTAGGCGAGCAACCTGTCGAGACCGGAGGGCTTCTCCATCAGGCTGGCGCCATGTGGGTGCGCGTGGTCGCACTGATGTTGTTGATACTCTTCTTCGCCATAGCGTTGGCCGTGCCGTTCTCACTTTTGCTGAGTCTCCTGACACTTGTCAATATTCAAGCGGCCTCGTTTCTGGCAGGGATCTTTTACATGGCTGTCATCTGGCTTGGGCTGTATCTCTATTTCGTCATCTACGCGATCTTGATCAATCAGGTGGGGCCCATACGGGCAATATGGAACAGCGCCAACGTAGTTGCCCGCAATTTCTGGTCAGCGCTAGGGCTAGTCATTCTCATCCTCGTGCTGACCCGAGGCCTGGCTCTGATATGGCAACGCCTGGGCATGGTACATCCTATCGGGATGATCATTGGAATTGCCGGCAACGCCTTCATCGGCAGCGGCCTCGCCGCGGCCAGTTTGTTGTTCTACAAGGATCGGTATCAGCGATGGCAACAGCAGAACGTTGACGCGCCCTACCTCACGTGAGGTTAGTGACTACGGAGAGCAGCGTATCATGGCTAACACAAACCGCATCATCAAGAAAATCACTCACGCCCGCCGGCAGTTGCTGGAGGCCGTCGAGGGATTGACTGAAGAACAGATGGCCTGGGCGTCCAACCAGGATTGGTCGATCCGGGAGATTCTGCACCATGTCGGGATCGGCGAGCAGGCAAACGTGGAGCTTGCAGAGCGAGCGCTGGCCGGCGATCCCGTCACCATGGAAGATTTCGACATAGATGCCTGGAACATCAAACAGGTTGCGCAGCGAGCAGGCCAGCCGGCCACGGAGGCCATTCGGGAACTGCACCGGGTGCGCGAAAAGACCCTGCATATCTTGCAGTCTCTCTCCGGCGATGACCTGGCCCGGAGCCTGGATCACCCTGGTTGGGGTGAAATGACGGTTGAACAGCTTTTCCGAGCGCTGGGTGTGCACGACCTGATGCACCGGCGCGACATTCTGAAACGAATTGAGCAGTTTGAAAGCAAGTCCTGATCCAAGAGGTATGATGGCACGAAACAAAGCTGCCCCCCCCGAGATGCTGCACTACGACGCCAGCGACATACAGGTCCTGGAGGGCCTGGAAGCTGTCCGACGCCGGCCCGGCATGTACATTGGCTCCACCGACGTGCGGGGCCTGCATCACCTGGTGTACGAAGTCGTAGACAACTCCGTCGATGAAGCGTTGGCCGGCTTTGCCGACCGGATCACGATCACGATCCACCCCGATCACTCGGTCACAGTAACAGACAACGGGCGCGGCATTCCGGTAGACCTCCACGAGGAAACCAACAAGAGTGCACTAGAAGTGGTGATGACCACGCTGCATGCCGGCGGCAAATTTGGCGGCGAGGGCTACAAAGTTGCCTCCGGCCTGCATGGCGTCGGCGTCTCGGCTGTCAACGCGCTCTCGGCGTGGTGCGTCGTCGAAGTCAGGCGCGAAGGCATTCTCTGGCGTCAACGCTACGAGCGTGGCGTTCCGGTGAGCCCGGTCGAGCAGGTGGGTGAGGCCACCGGAACCGGGACGACGACCACGTTTATGCCCGACCCGGAGATCTTTGGCGAGCTGGACTACCATGATGACGTCCTGACCCAACGCTTCCGAGAGATGGCGTTTCTGACCCGTGGACTTACCATCGCCTTCATCGACGAGCGGGGCGAAGGCCGAGAGATGTCCTTCTATTTCGAGGGTGGCATCATGTCCTTTGTCAGCTACCTCACCCGGGACCGCGATGTCCTCCACGACAAGCCATTCTACGTAGGACGGGAGGTCGAGGGGACCCTTGTCGAAGCAGCCCTGCAGTGGACCGATAGCTACACAGAGACGGTATACGCCTTTGCGAACAACATCAACACCATCGAAGGCGGAACGCATCTCACAGGCTTCCGCTCTGCTATCACTCGTTCGATCAACGACTATGCCCGCAAGCAGAATCTGCTGAAGGAGAATGACCCCAACATCTCGGGGGAGGACGCTCGCGAGGGGCTCACCGGGGTGCTGAGCGTGAAACTGGCCGATCCGCAGTTTGAGAGCCAGACGAAGATCAAGCTGGGCAATGCTGAGGTGCGTTTCCAGGTGGAGAGTGTCATCGCCGATGCCCTGGCTCAATGGCTGGAAGAGAACCCCCGCCAGGCAAAGGCGGTTATCGACAAGGCACAGACCGCAGCGCGGGCGCGGGCCGCGGCTCGCAAGGCACGCGACCTGGTCATCCGCAAGAGTGCCCTGGAGACTTCAACGCTGCCAGGCAAGCTGGCCGATTGCTCAGAGAGGGACCCCAACCTGGCAGAATTGTACATTGTGGAGGGGGACTCCGCCGGCGGTTCGGCCAAGCAAGGCCGCGACCGCCGCTTCCAGGCCATCCTACCCCTGCGGGGCAAGATCCTGAACGTCGAAAAGGCGCGGCTGAACAAAATCCTGAACAACAAAGAAGTTCGAGCTCTCATCGCTGCCCTGGGGGCCGGCGTTGGGGACGATTTCAATACCGACAA
>CAZHMV010000234.1:0-6915 GCA_964532665.1 uncultured Anaerolineales bacterium | reverse complement strand
CGGTCACCTGAGTGCTGGGAGGATCCAAGATGGCGCCACCATCCATTGATGTGCTCGGAAATCTGAGAGGGGTCGGGCCGGCCACGTTGCAGGCCTTCCACGACGCCGGCTACCGCACCCTGGCGGATCTGGAAGGCGCCACCCTTGACGACTTGACGGACATACCCGGCGTGGGGACCGCCACGGCCCGAGCCATCCTGGAGTTTCTGGAGAGCCCGGCCGCCGGCGATTCTGTACGCGACTACCGCCACAGCGACCGGCGCACCAACAACCCGCCGGTGGGCATGGCCGGCTACGAGCCGCAGATACGAGAGCGCCCCCGGCAGCACTACGCCTACGACCCGCATCTCTCGCCGCAGTTGGTGTGGGCCGGCAAGCCTGGATTGCAGGCCGTTGAGGTAGAAGATGCCGCCGGCGTGGCCGTGGATACAGTGTCATTGCACATCCACGAGCGGGTGTCGGCCCAGGCGGTCATCGAGGCGGTGCAGCGGCCCCAGCCCAAGCAACTGGAGCTGTTCAGCGATCCCAACCTGCCGCTGGACCAGGCGGTGGAGTTCTACCAGCACGACGTGGACTGGGCCAACCGCCTGATCCTGGGCGACAGCCTGCTGGTCATGAACTCGCTGCTGCAGCGGGAGATGATGGCCGGCAAGGTGCAGATGATCTACGTGGACCCGCCCTACGGCGTGAAGTTCAGCAGCAATTTCCAGCCGCGAATTGATCAGCGGGATGTGCGAGACAGCGATAGTCACCTGACGCGTGAGCCGGAGCAGATTAAGGCCTATCGCGATACCTGGACGCTTGGCGTTCACTCATACCTGACGTATCTACGAGATCGGTTGCGCCTCTGCAGAGATCTTCTTGCAGGCTCTGGATCAATCTTCGTCCAGATCAGCGATGAAAACGTCCACTACGTTCGTGACTTGATGGATGAGCTGTTTAGACCGGAGAATTTCGTATCGCAGATTGCGTTTGTGACTACAACTGGCAGAGGCGGATTGCTCCTGGATGGAGTCTACGACATCTTGCTGTGGTACGCCAAAGACAGGGAACAGATCAAGTACCGACAGATCTTCAAACCAGTTCCGGACGAACAGATTGCGAAGTACTACGACTACGTTGAGCTAGATTCGGGAGAGGTGGTACGTCTTAACACAGCTCAAAAGGAGGGGCACGAACCGATCCCGCTGGGAAAACGATTTGCGTTGCGAGACACGTCGTCTCAAGGTGAGTCGGAAACCGGCTCATTTGTTTACGAGTTCGAGGGAAAAGGATTTACTCCACCGGTTGGCAGGCACTGGAGCACGACGCGGGAGGGTATGGATCGCCTTGCTCACGCGGGCCGACTGTACGACTTTGGCCGTCAATTGCGCGCCAAGCGCTACGTCTCCGATTTCCCAGTGACGCCGATAAATAACATGTGGGATGACACGCAGCGTGGGAGTTTCGTGGGCAAGAAGATCTATGTTGTCCAGACGTCGGAGAAGGTCATTGAGCGCTGCATTCTGATGACTACCGATCCTGGCGATCTCGTCTTCGATCCAACGTGCGGCAGTGGCACAGCGGCTTATGCAGCAGAGAAATGGGGGAGGCGTTGGATTACATGCGATACAAGCCGAGTAGCGGTATCACTCGCACGTCAGCGCTTACTAACGTCCACGTATCCCTACTACCAGCTTTACGACGAGAACGTGGGCGTGAAAGCAGGCTTTGTATATGCAACAGCACCCCACATCATGTTTGGAGGAATCGCCAATAATCCTCGTCTCGACCCAGTGATTGAGCGACATCAGCCACGGTTGGAAGATGCGCTGGCGGAGCTCAATCGGGCGTTGGGAGCGTCGCTGGAGCCATGGGAAGTGCCCTTCGAACCGGCGCCCGACTGGCCGGTGGAGGCGGTGCGGCTGCATCGCGAGTATCTGGAGATTCGCCAGGCCAGGCAGCGCGAGATCGACGCCATCATCGCCGCCGATGCGCCGCAGGAGACGCTCTACGATCAGCCGGAGATGGTCAGCGGCGTCACGCGGGTGAGCGGCCCCTTCACTGTCGAGGCCATCCCGCCGGCTGCTGAGGAACTGGTCGCGGAAACACCCATCGGTGGTGCCCCCGAGCCGGAGGTTCACGACGATGGTCTGGTCTTGCCGCCGGCCGGCGAATCGGGCAGCCACATCCCGCTGCTCATCAACCTGATGCGCAAGGACGGCGTGACATTCCCTGGCAACCGCTCCATGCAGTTCGAGAGCCTGACCGCGCGCAACAGCGGCGTGCTCCATGCGGAGGGCGTACCGGCCGGCGACTCCAAGAACGGGCTGCAGCGGATAGCGGTGTCCTTCGGACCACAATACGGCCCGGTGACCCAGCGGCAGGTGGAGCAGGGGCTGCGCGAGGCGTACATGGGGGGCTTCGACGCCGTGATCTTCGCCGGCTTCGAGTTCGATGGGCCGGCGCAGGCCGCCATTGAGAAAGGCATCCACCCCCACGTTCAGACCTTCCTGGCCCACATCCGCCCCGACGTGCTCCTCACGGACGCCAAAGGCGATAGCCTGCTCAAGACCACAGCCAGGAGCCAACTCTTCAGTGTCTTCGGGGAACCGGACATCGAGCTTCGGCAGGAGAACGGCGAATACGTCGTGGAACTGCGCGGCGTGGACATCTACGACCCCATTGATGGCCAGGTGTACTCGGCCCATGCCGGCCAGATTGCTGCCTGGTTCGTGGACACCGACTACGATGGGCGTACCTTCTGTATCGTGCAGGCCTTCTTCCCCAACAAATCGGCCTGGAAGAACATTGAGCGCGCCCTGCGCGGCACCCTCAACCAGGAGCGGTACGAGCAGTTGACGGGCCGCGTGTCGCTGCCGTTCGAGGCCGGCGAGCATCGGCGCGTCGCCGTGAAGGTGATCGACCAGCGGGGGAATGAGGTGATGCGGGTATTGGCGTTGGGCGAAGCTGTAGTTTATGCACCGTAGCATCTGAGCAAGAAGGAGGAACCGAAGTGCTATGCGTGACGAGGCTTTGTTTATCAATGGTGTCTTTGAAAGCGTCCTCGACGAGATCGTCAATGTGCAGCAGCATTTGCCGGAGCAGGTCCTCTACCTTCAGCCTTACCGCAACCAGCGAATCGTGCACCTGGCTGATCGCCCGCCAACTGCTGACGACCCGGTGCGGCTGTTTCTCTCCATAACCAGTGACATACAGCACGTGCACTACGTCGCCGAGATCGTCGGATGGGACGACAAACGTTATCTCACTGGCAAGAAGCGAGAGCTAGTAGAACAGGTCATTCGGTTGTTACAGCCTGGAGAAGGTGGAATCTATGAGGAAGCCGGTGTCGGCGAAGCCGTCAATTTGCTGCACGTGCGCCGGATGAAGAAGCTGTCACAGACGTTTTCTGTGTCGGAACTGACACTCCGCAGGGAAGGTCGCAAGCTGTCTGAGGGTCGCACAACTTCCGGGGGGTGGGCCTATGTGGAGAACCCTGGTGACGGCTGGCTGATGACCTATCTGTAAAGGAGTTCGTCGAGTTACACTGGGGGTTGTATCAAACACAGAGCAAACACCAGTGCCTGCCGTGGGATAAAGTCCCACAGGAGCCTCTGTGTCCCGGTAGTCATTTCTGATGGTCAAATACAGGTGCCTGGCTAATGAAAAACCTGGCCGTTGACCAACCAATCCTCAACAGCCCCTTCGAGGAGCCGGCCCGTTACTGGGTCTACCGCGAGGGCCAGCCCTACGTCCAGAACGGCCGCCGGCGGGCGGGCTACTACCTGAAGGCGCGCACCCGCGCCGACGAGCGTCAGCTCAGCCTGATGGCGGAGGAGGAGTTTGTCGAGCTGGAGGTGGTCAACCTGATCCGGCAGCGGGTGAAGCAGTGGCGCGAGGAGGGCTATCCGGGCGTCACACCGGTGACGCGCCGGCTCTTGTCCCACTGGAACCGCCCCGAGCGCGAGCGCAGGCTCTTCTTCTGCCAGCTTGAGGCGGCCGAGACCATCATCTGGCTGACGGAGGTTTACCCCAGCAACCGGCGCGGCTTGGCTATCCCAAAAGACCACCCGGTGGATGCCGAGAGCCTCGCCAGGGGCTATGGTCCACTGCGCCGCTATGGGATCAAGATGGCGACGGGCTCCGGCAAGACCGTGGTCATGGCGATGATCGCCGCCTGGTCCATTCTCAACAAGGTGCAGAATGGGCAGGACAAGCGTTTCTCCGATGCGGTGCTGGTCGTGTGTCCCAATCTGACGGTCAAGGAACGCCTGGGCGGGAGCCTTGGCGTGCAGATCGAAGAGCGCCTCATGGAGATGGATGAGCTGCCGGATGAGGATCGGGCAGGGGTGGGCGGGCCGGCGGCCCTTCGACGGGGCTCAGGACAGGCGGTGCTGGAACGCAAAGAGCCGGAGCGAGCGCTCATCCCCGGTGCGCGCGGCAACTACTACGAGCGCTTCGACCTGGTGCCGCGCAGCCTGCTGGACGCGCTGGGCCGGGGCCGTGTCCTCATCACCAACTGGCACGCTTTTCTGCCCGTGGACGATAGTCGAAGCCGGTCTATCGTGCAGCGCGGCGCAGAAAGCGACAAAGCGTTCGTCAGCCGGGTGCTGCGAGAGCTGGGCGGCAAGAAGAACATCCTGACGCTCAACGACGAGGGGCATCACGCCTACCGCTCGGCGCCCTACGAAGTGGACGAGTCGCTGTTGGACTTCAAGAGTGCCGAAGAGAAACGCCGGTTCATCCAGGACAAGGAAGAGGCTACCATCTGGGTGCAGGGACTCGATCGCATCAATGCCGCCCGAGGCATCAACTTCGTAGTTGATCTCTCGGCGACGCCCTTCTACATTCACGGCAGCGGCTACGAGGAGGGCGCGCCCTTCCCCTGGCTGGTCTCGGACTTCGGCCTGGTGGACGCCATCGAAAGCGGCATCGTCAAGATCCCGCGCGTCCCGGTGGCTGATGATACGGGTCAACCGCTGCCGAAGTATTTCCGGCTGTGGCACTGGATCAACGCCCAGTTGCCGGCCAGGGAGCAGGAGCGGGCGCGCCGCAAGGCAAAACCGGAGTCAGTGCTGCGGGAAGCCGACGATGCTATCCAGCAGATTGCCGGCGAGTGGAAGCGGACCTTCGAGGAGTGGCAGGCGCAGGACTATGGGGTGCCGCCGGCGCTCATTATCGTGTGCGACAACACCAACCTGGCCGAGCTCATCTATGACTACATCGCCGTGCAGGGCCGTGTCTTCCCCGAATTGCTACAGAACCAGCCCGACCGCGAGGTGACGCTGCGCATCGACACCAAAGCCCTGGAGGCGGCCGAGCTGGAGACAGGCTCTGGTGGCCGGGCTGAGGCGATCGAGGAACTGCGGCGCAAGGTTGCGACGGTGGGCAAGGTGGGCGAACCGGGTGGACAGATCCGGTGTGTGGTCAGCGTGGGGATGCTGACCGAAGGCTGGGATGCGCACAACGTAACTCAGGTGCTGGGCCTGCGAGCATTCCAGTCCCAGTTGCTGTGTGAACAGGTGGTCGGGCGCGGTCTGCGACGGGTTAACTACGACGACTTCGGCCAGGAAGAGTACGTGGATGTGTACGGCATCCCCTTCGAGGTAATTCCCACCAAGAAGAAGCGAGGCGGAGCCCCAACGCCCACAAAAGAATCGACTCTCGTGAAGGCCATGCCGGAGCGGAAGCATCTGCGCATCGAATTTCCCCGCGTGGAAGGCTACGTTTTCGCCGTCAGGGACCGTATTCGAATCGACGTGGATGAGGTTCCGCCGGTACACATCGAGCCGGGCAAGGCTCCGACGGAGACAGTCGTTGCTCCCAGGATCGGCTTCCAGACGGGTGCGCCGGGCATGGCGACGCCGGGCGAGATGGTCACGCAGACCCGCCAGGCGTTCTACGAGAGCATCCGCGAACAGCAGATCCACTACTTCATCGCCCAGCGCGTAACCATGCAACTGGTGCAGCGCACTGACATGGGCATCCGTTCGCGGCACACGCTCTTCCCCCAGGTATTGGCGGCGGTGCGGGAGTACGTGGCTAAACGGGTGCAGTACGACGGTGCTGATCGCCGCGAGATCGGGCTGGAGAAGTACGTCCAGCAGATCACCGAGCGGGTGGTGAGTGCGGTTCGGCCGGATACGGGGGCGGGGGAGCCGCCGCTACTGCCACGGATCGAGCGCTTTCGGCCCCGGGGTTCGACGGACGAAGTGCTTTTTCGGACGGTGAGAGACTGCCGGCCCACGGTGAAGAGCCATGTGAGCCATGTGCCGTTGGACAACCGGACCTGGGAGAGTTCAGTTGCCTTTCATCTGGAGCAGTCAGACCTCGTGGAGGCGTATGTAAAGAACGAAGGCATGGACTTTACCATCCCCTATCAGTGGAACGGCGCCGACCACGACTATCGCCCCGACTACCTGGTCCGCCTGACGGACGGCACCCACGTCATCCTGGAGGTCAAAGGCCATGAGGACGACCAGGACCGTGCCAAGCACGCCGCCGCCCAGCAGTGGGCCGAAGCCGTGACCAACTGGGGCGAGATGGGCCGCTGGAAGTTCGTCGTGTGCAAGGAGCCGCGCAAAGTTAGGTCATTGCTAGCCGGGTTGGTAGCTGAGACCTGACAAGCATTAAGAAACCCTGAGCTGTTACTTTTGGCTTCTCAAGAGGAGGTGGTTGTTTGCCCCACATCTACTTGCCCCTCACGGATAGATCACTGGCAGTAGTCACTCGCGACCGAACTCGGACATGCGCTGAGTAATACAGCAAGGAGGAGAATCCGATGACTCGCAAGACACTTCTTTTCACTTCGATCACCCTGCTTGCACTATCGTTGTGTGTAGCAGTGGTCACAGCCCAGGGACCGCAGTTATTAGGGGACAGTGGTCAAGAGCTGGCTAACGATGACGCATACCTTCCGGTTGTGATGCGGAA
>CAZHMV010000233.1:1564-6957 GCA_964532665.1 uncultured Anaerolineales bacterium | reverse complement strand
CCCTCCCCGCCGAGACGGTACAGATGCCCATCTCGCTCTCTGCTGAGAAAGAGGAGAGGGAAAGGCAAGGTCTTCCTTCGCTGGTTGTCTATTGCCTGGGGGCTTTCCGAGTTTATCAGAACGATCAATTGACCACAGACTGGAATGGCCTGAAGGGTATCACGATTCTCAAATACCTGGTAGCACACAAAGAGAAGCCGATCGCCAAGGACATTTTGATGGATCTTTTCTGGCGCGATGCCCATCCCGAGGCTGCCCGCCGCAACCTGCATCAGGCAATATACGCCCTACGACAGGCGCTGAGGCGAAGAAATCCGGACTTCCAACACATTCGATTTGAGAACGACTGCTACTTGATCAGCCCAGATATGGGGATTTGGATTGACTACGAGGAGTTCGAAAAGCACGTCCAGGCCGGCCAGCGTCTGAAGGCCGCCGGGCAACTCGCAGAAGCCATGGTGCAATACGGCATCGCAGAGAGTCTGTATCAGGGTGATTTCCTGGAAGAGGACCTGTACGAAGACTGGCCCAGAATACAGCGAGAGCATCTCAGGCACACGTACCTGGGTATCACCGACTGCTTGAGTAGGTATTACGTACAGCGGCGTCAGTATGCCACCGCGATTGCCCTTTGCCGGAAGGTATTGGCGCAGGACAACTGCTATGAGGAAGCACACCGGCGGCTAATGGATTGCTACCTGGCACAGGGGCAACGCCATCTGGCGGTTCGGCAGTATCAGACCTGCGTGGAAGTACTGAGGGAGGAGCTTGATCTCACGCCATCGGACGAAACCATGACACTGTACCGACGTATCAGGATTACCACATAGTGCAGTGTAGCGGCCACCACTTGGCCGGCGTTACTTCTGCTCGGTCCTCTGGCAACATGCTGGGGGCCGAGCAGGCACGTCCCCCTCAATCGGTTCCCCATCGCCGCCCGCCCCCGACCGTTCAGCGCAAGGAACCATCCCAAGGAATTGAACTTAGGCCCTGCACGACTCCGAGCGCGGTATCTATCGTTCGGCAATGCCGAGGCATTGAAAGCCCAGCCTGGCCTCACACCATGTGAGAAAACAGTGACGCTGTATAGGCGTATCACTGCTGCCGCGTCGTGCAATGCACGAATCATAGGGTGCCGGATAGTGCTGCGAGGGGTCTCAATTTGATAATCCTCTGTGATTGAGCGACTAGTGAGCGCGAATTGAGTAGCAAGTGGTAGAATGACTTTGGAATTCCAGAGAATCGACCGCTCGGTTAGTGCTCTAACAAAAGCAACATGAGATAGGAGGAAACTAACAATGGCTAATGAAGAACTGGTCGTTTCGGCCAGGGTAGGTACAGTTCGGGAGGCTGCTGCCGCAGCAGCCGAGGTCTATGCCCCGGATCAGGTTGAGGAACATGCAAAGGCCATTATGGGTGCGTGGGCGGCCAAAATGAAGGTGCTGACTGACCAATATACAAAGGCTGCCATAGCGCAAGCGAAGGGGGAAGGTGTAGCGGAGGCTGAGGCTGAGCCCTGGACTCCCGCTTTCTTTCCATACCCATGGTGGAACATCCTGATAGCGGGTCCGTTCCAGATAGCCCCGCTGCCTGGCGGCCCATTTCTGCCACAGAAGATCTTTCAGCCTGGCGAGCCCGCCTTTCTCGTCGGCGGTATCTGGATGAATCCGGCTCCCATCAATTGGTTCCCACCTGGGCCATCGGCTGATGCCGTTATGGGCGCTTTTGAGTTCACGATCAGGTTCGAGAGCGTGAACCTCTCGACCGTCGCTGACGGGCCAGACCCCGCTCCCGTCGTCATGAGCCCCATCGGCGCTTGGCCCTTCGGTCCTCCATGGTTTAAGCTGTTCTTTGTGCCCATCGGAAGCGGCTTCTTCCCGGCACCTCCACAGGGACAGCCCCACCTTTACGAGATGAACGTGACCGCGGACGTCAGTGGGCCTGTGCCACAAGCATTTGCCGGGTACTCGACCTGGGTGTTCGATCCCGATCTAGAGCCGGCCATCTGGCCTCCGTTCATCCGACCTTCGGTGTGGCCACATTGGCAGTATGATATCCCCATGCGGTTCCTGGTCTATACACCATAACCGCGGCAGCCTGGCAACACACCCATGAAGGACACTGGCCCTGGCGGTATGGCAATTCAACAGCCGCCGTCAGGGCCGGTGGCTACGTCGCGGAGAGCAGAGCTAGCATACCCCGAGCAGCCCAGCACGATCTGGAGTGGGCTGTTGTGTGGTATTGTGAGGAATTACACCGGGCTTCATTCGAGGAGAGAACTTCATGACGGCTCAAGAAAACGTAGCAGCTTCAGTGGACGACGAGCGAGATGATCTGGAAACCATCAAGGGCGTCGGCCCAGCCTTTGCAGATGCCCTGAACATAATCGGTATTCGCCGATTTGCTGACCTGGCCCAATACACGCCGGATCAACTCTCGACAGCGTTGCTTGAGCAGGCCAGTGCGAGAGTTCCGCCTGAGAGAATCGAGGCCGATAACTGGATCGGCCAGGCCAGGGAGCTGGCTCGGCGAGTGAACACTGAGCGCAGGCCGCCTGAAGAGCGAGCAGAGGTGGCGAAGGAGCCGGAGGAGGCACCGCCCGAGCTGGCATGGCGCCAACATGCCGGCTTTTCGCTGTTCTTTGATTATCTGACAGACGAACATGGCGAGCGGGCCTGGCAAACGCGTGTATACCACGATGAGTCCGGTGAGGAGGCTTTGTTTCCGGGAACCGAGACAGCCCTATGGGTCAACTGGATTCTGGAACGGGCGAAACTGCCTGACACGACTGCTGAACCTATCGCCGCTGCGGCCAGGGCTGCAGACGAGATTGCAATCAACGGAGGTGACACGATGGATGAGGTCAAAATACAACGGGGCGGTCATGAAGTTACATTCAAGAAGCTGCCGGACCGTTTTGCGGTGCGCTTGAAACAAGGAAGGGCCACGAGCGAGGCAGCGCTTGAATCTTCCCTGGGTCGCCCGACAACAGCGGTCAGGCATGTAGATTCCGCCGCTCCGGCAAACATGGAGATCTTTGTAGTCGAAGATGCCGCAATGATGGAACAGACGGTGGATGAACTGCGGGAGTCCCCGACTGCGGATGTTGTCAGCCACGTGTATGCCCTGGATGATACCCCAGGTGGTGAGGTGATCCCCACCGGCACGATGACCATCCAGTTCAAGCCTGACGTAGAAAAAACGGAGCGCGAAGAGATCCTGGCCGAGTTTGGCCTGGAAGTGGTGGAAGACCTGGATTTCCTGCCAGATGGATATACCGTCCGGCTAACCGATGGTTCGAAAGAAAATCCCCTGAAGATCGCTGCCAAACTTCAGCAGCGGGAAGAGATTGAAACGGCAGAGCCAGACCTGAGCTTCAAGGTCGCGTTCCAGCATGTGCCTGATGATACTCTCTATCCACAACAATGGCACCTGAAAAACAGGGGCGATCGGTTGGGGCTGCGTGCGGGGGCGGATGTGAAGGCGGAAGAGGCCTGGGAACATACGCGTGGGTCTCGGGATATAACGATCTGTGTAATAGACGACGGTTTTGATCTGGGGCATCCCGAGTTTAACCTCCCCGGTAAGATTGTTGCCCCGCGAGATTTTGGCCAGCACGATTTTGATCCCAATCCGGTTTTTGAAGACGATAACCACGGTACTGCCTGCGCTGGAGTGGCCCTTGCCGAAGAGAATGGGACTGGTGTAGTTGGATTGGCTCCCGGGTCTGCTTTCATGCCTGTGCGTATGGCCCCATGGCTAACGGATGATGCTATCGTGAGCTATTTCCAATATGCTATTGACCATGGTGCCGATGTCGTCAGTTGTAGTTGGTCTGCCAGAGCCTGGTACTTTCCTCTCTCTACCAAAATGCATGCGATTATCCATCACGCGGCCACCCAGGGACGCCGCAATAAGAAGGGATGTGTTATTCTTTTTGCGGCCGGCAACGAGGATCGCCCTCTGAACGGACTAAAATATGGACAACCCTCTCACCAGGGCTTTGCTCTGCACCCCGACGTTATTGCTGTAGCTGCATCCAATAGCCTGGATCGGCGTTCCAGCTACAGCAACTATGGCCCGGAGTTGGCGATCTGTGCGCCCTCTAGTGGTTTTCCTGGTCGTCGTGTAGTAACTACTGATAGGCGTGGCACAAGTGGTTATACTTCAAATGATTACACATCCGGCTTCGGCGGCACATCGAGTTCTACGCCCCTGGCGGCGGGCCTCGCTGCTCTTATCCTTTCCGTCAACCCCGAACTGACCTCTGAAGAGGTAAAACGCATCATGATGGACACAGCGGACAAGATCGACGAGGGAAATGGCCAGTACGCAAATGGGCACTCTCCCTACTACGGCCATGGCCGTATCAATGCTCATACGGCTGTGGAGCGTGTCGCTGGGCCGCCAACCGATGAAGAAGAGAGAACAGGAATCGAAGTAGAAGTCCTTGGCGTTGAACTATCCGTGATCGGGCCAGCCCATGGTGTTCCGACGAGGAGGCTCATGGCGGAGGATCGCTTTCAGGTATCAGGACCCGGTGCTGAGGCACTTACCGCCGGTCGCGTTCCCTACCGAATTGACGTTCACACCGTCGATGTGGAAACCGAGGCTTCGAACCTCGTTGCCTCTGAGCAGGGTCAACTGCAGCCGCAAGAATTCGAGTACACAAGCCGACTACAGTTCCCAATCCCCAAACCAGGGCGTTATGAATTGCAGAGTCGTGTTAGTCTTTCGCGTCCGTCCGGCGAAATAAGCGCACTTCACCGCGGGCCTACCGTCAGAGTAACCCCGTGACTTGTAAGCAGTGAGTCAACCGAGGTGCGTGGACGAGTATCTGCTTCCCCGAAGACCATCCGCACTTGATGCCAGATGGCTCGGTGCAGCGCATGGAACTCGGCGAGTACCTGAAGGGTGTCGTGTTTGGAAATTCACGGCAAGCCTGGCGGTCGTCCCCTAGCCGGCTACCCCCATCCCCACGCCCGCCGGCTTCGGATGCTCCCCCAGCGTTCCCGCCAGCTCCAGACGCTCGCCGTCACGCACCACCTCCATCGTGATCTCGTCCCCAATCTGGTGCTTCAAAACGACACGGTTGACTTGCGCCATGGATGTCACTGGCCGGCCATCGACTGTCACCAGGATGTCACCGCCCAGGACCATCTGGCCCATGGGCGTCATGAACTTCAGCTCGCCGGCCCGGACGCCGGCCTCGTCCGCCGCGGAGTCTGCGTGTACGTCCTGAACCAGGACGCCCTCCTGCACCGGCAGGTCCAGCAGGCGAGCCATCTGGGGTGTCAGATCGAGGCCGGCAATTCCCAGGAATGGGCGCTGAACGTAGCTGCGTGTACGTCCTGAACCAGGACGCCCTCCTGCACCGGCAGGTCCAGCAGGCG
>CAZHMV010000233.1:0-1464 GCA_964532665.1 uncultured Anaerolineales bacterium | reverse complement strand
GGGGTGTCAGATCGAGGCCGGCAATTCCCAGGAATGGGCGCTGAACGTAGCTGCGGGTCTGTAGCTCCTGAACGACCAGCTTGGCCGTGTTGATCGGGATGGCCAGCCCGATGCCCTGGAACCCCCGGCTGGTCGAGAAAATGGCGGTCGTGATGCCGATCACTTCGCCGGCTGCGTTCAACAGGGGGACCACCGGAGTTGCCCGGATTGACCGCCGCATCCGTCTGGATGACGTCGTCAATCTCCGTGCCGTACTCATCGCCGCTGCGCAGTGTCCGCCCGAGGGCGCTGACGTAGCCGGCGGTCAGGCTCTGTTTGAACCCGAACGGGCTACCCACGACCACAGCCAGTTCGCCCACTTGCACCTGATCCGAGTCACCGAGACGGACAGGGGGGAGGGGCTTGCCGGCTCGACCTTCAGCAGCGCCAGGTCTGTTGATGGGTCGCGGCCAATCACTGTGGCCGGCAACACAGTCCCGTCCTTGAGCGTCACGCTGACCGATTCGGCCTTAGCGATCACGTGGTTGTTGGTCAGGATCAGCCCTTCGGCCGTCAGGACAAAGCCGGAACCGTTGCTGCGGCCTCCCGACGTCTTAACTGCGACGAAAACGACCGACGGCGACACCTCCTCATAGACGCGCGCCAGCTCCTGCTGATCCATGCTCCCCATATCGCGCTCCGTCATCTCCGCTGCCGGCGCTGAGGAGGCCCGGAGGCCGGCTAGTAGATCGGTTCGCAGGGCGATGTAGCCCACCCCGACGGCTGTCACCAGGCTGGAGAGTATGGCCGCCATGATGACGGTCAGTATCCAGCGCGAAGAATGCTCATGCGCGTGTACGTGGCCCAGGTTCATCTCTTCATTCCTCTGATAGGTGACTACACAGGTCCGTACATGACCCCGACATTGACGAGGCCCGTTAACATCTTGCAGAAGCCACGTGAGCTCTTGATTTCAGCGGATCTGTCAGTGGTTTGATGAGCAGCGAGGGGGATTTATTACAGGCGAGGAAGAAGCGCGGGAGCGCCATCGCCCCTGCAAATGGTACTGGACAAGCAGGTGAGAAAGAGGTCCATCCGCCTATCCGCTACTACCCGCTGTCGCGTCCGTTAGTCTGTTTCGGCGAAGCCAATCCGTTGACCGCCCAATCCGCTGACCACCCTCACGTCCCCTGCGGGACCAGCCGGCCTACCTCCTGGTCGCCGAACAGCAATCCACCCAAAGCCGTATCGCGGATCTGCTCCAACTCCCGCAGGTAGGTTCGACTGACCATCTCGTCCTGCCCCACCTTGCCATCCCGCAGAGTGATGATGCGTTGGGTGCTCAGCGCAACCATGGGGTCGTGGGTCACGATGATGATTGTCTTGCCCTGCTCGCGGTTCAGTCGGGCGAATAGGCTGACCACCTCGGTGCCGGCGGTACTGTCCAGGTTGCCTGTCGGCTCGTCAGCCAGAATCAAGGCCGGA
>CAZHMV010000232.1:0-7000 GCA_964532665.1 uncultured Anaerolineales bacterium | reverse complement strand
AGCCGATGCCGTCACCCTGTGGCCTGGATTTGACAATCCAGGCCGAGCGGCTGAGTAATACCCTGGGAACTCATACGGCAGTCCACTCCTTCCAAACAGATTGTTCAGAGTTTGTGTACCGGGAGAAGGTAGATGAAGGCGCTTACACAAGAGGAGCAGCAAGTCCAGCCCAGGCCGGCATTGCCGCTTCGGCGCGCTCAATCACTTGGTGATGGCCAGCCCCCTTTGAACAGCGGCGATCGTTTGAGCCGCGCCGAGTTCGAGCGTCGTTACACTGCGCGCCCTGACATCAAGAAAGCAGAGCTAATCGAAGGAGTTGTTTACGTGCCATCCCCCACCTATCCACAGCACGGCATGCCTCACAGTGACATCATTGGCTGGCTAAGTGCCTACCGTGCAGCAACACCTGGTATCTGCGTCTCTGATAGCACCTCCCTCAGGCTGGATGTTGACAACGAACCACAACCGGATGTGTGCGTTTGGATCGAGGATCCGACGGGGGAGGCTCTGCGCGTCCCCAGAGACACTTTTCTGGAGATCACGCCGGAACTGGTTGTCGAGGTCGCGGCCAGCAGCGCTGCGTACGACTTGCACGATAAACTCAACGTCTACCGTCGGAACGGCGTGCAGGAATATCTGGTTCTGGTGATCCACGAACGGGAGACCCGATGGTATGTCTGGGAAGAAGGAGAATACCACCTGCTGGAGCCGGATGAGGAAGGAGTTCTGCGCAGTCGGGTGCTGCCCGGGTTGTGGCTGCAGCCGGAGCGGTTCTGGGCCGGAGACCTGGCCGGCGTGTTAGCCGTCCTCCAACAGGGGTTGGTCTCTCCCGAGCACGAGACGTTCGTCAAGCGTCTGCAAGGTGGCCGTCAGTGATCAGCGTTTCCAGCCGAAGCCAAAGCGCGAGTGGAAGCCGCCGGACCTCGGGCGGCTTTGGTTTATGTGAACACACCCGTATGGGAAAGTTTCTCTCGAAAGGCATCTGAGACGTTGTCAGGTTCCCCCCGAGATGAAAACACCGGAGCGTGAGATTGCCATCGAACGGGCCCGAGCCCACGGGATCGACATAGATGAGCTACAGGCCATGCTTGAGCTCACACCGACGGAGCGGCTAGAGCGGCTGCGGGCCCGTGCCATGCACAGCGAGAGCGCCATCCGGCGAGCTGAGGCCTATGGCATCGATATTTCGCTGCTCAAGCTGGCCCTGACCTGGACACCGATGCAGCGCGTGGAAAAGGCGCTGGAGCTGGCAGCCATGGTGCGCACACTGCATCAGGCGGGAGCAAAGAAGCATGGATCCCGAGTTTATCCTCAGGCAACTAACGAACTCTGAAGTCGAGTTTGTGATCATTGGCGGGGTGGCTGCAGCAGCGCAGGGATCAGTGCGCCCCACCTATGACCTTGATTTGTGTTACCGACGTACACCGGAAAACCTGGAACGCCTGGCCGGCGCGCTGGCCCCCCTACGCCCCAGACTTCGAGAAGCTCCTGAATACTTGCCGTTTCAGTGGGACGCCCGTACCCTCGAGAGAGGGCTAAACTTCACCCTGCAGACGGACGCCGGAGCCGTTGACCTCCTGGGCGAGGTAGCAGGGCTGGGTTCGTACGAGCAGGTGCTGGCTGCCTCTGAAGAGATGGAATTGTACGGCATGGCGGTCCACGTGCTGACCCTGGAAGGTCTGATTGCGGCAAAGCGGGCCGCCGGCCGGCCCCGAGACCTGGAACACCTGCTGGAACTGGAAGCGTTGCTGGAACTGCGACGCTGACTACCAGAAGACCTTTAGGGTTTCTGAAACCCTAAAGGTCTCGCGTATTACGAGACAAGAGACACAATCATGCGCATCGGAATTGACATCGGAGGAACATTTACCGACTTCGTAACCTTTGACGAAGAGACGGGAGATTTCGAGACCTACAAGACCCTGTCCACTCCTCGCGACCCATCCCAGGCAGTACTGGACGGCCTGGAACGGGTGCGCATCTCCAATCTCCAGTCTCCAATCTCCAAACCAAACATCGTTCACGGCTCCACGGTGGCGACGAATGCGCTGCTGGAGCGCAAGGGCGCTCGCACAGCGCTGATCACGACCCAGGGCTTCCGCGACATCCTGGCCATTGGCCGGCAGACCCGCACCGACATCTACGACTTCTTCGCCGACCGCCCCGAGCCCCTCGTCCCGGCCGACCGCCGGCTGGAAGTCACCGAGCGGGTGGATCACAAGGGAAACGTGCTCATCCCCCTGGACCCGGCCGAACTTCCCGAGATTGTCGAGCAACTCAAGGCACTGGACGTCGAATCGGTCGCCGTTTCCCTGCTCTTCTCCTTCCTGCACCCGGAACACGAGCAGGTGATCGCAGCGCAGTTGCGCGAAGCCGGCTTCTTCGTCTCGCCCTCCAGCGAAATCCTGCCGGAGTTTCGCGAGTACGAACGGACCAGCACCACCGTGATCAACGGCTACGTGTCGCCCATCATGGACCGCTACCTGGGCCGGCTGGAAGCCGAACTCGACGCCGAGGACTTCCGCATCATGCAGTCCAACGGCGGCAGCATTCACGCTGACCAGGCCCGGCGGCAGGCAGTGCGCTCCATCCTGTCGGGGCCAGCCGGCGGCGTCGTCGGCGCGCAGCATGTCGCGGCCGAGGCCGGCTTTGAGCGCGTGATCTCCTTCGACATGGGCGGCACCTCCACCGACGTTTCCCTGTGCGACGGTCAGATTCACGTCACCGCCGAGGGGGAAATCGGCGGGTTGCCCATCCGCATCCCGGTCATCGACATTCACACCGTCGGCTCCGGCGGCGGTTCCATCGCCTACGTGGATGCCGGCGGTGCGCTGCGCGTCGGTCCCCAGAGCGCCGGCGCCGATCCGGGGCCGGTGTGCTACGGCATGGGCGGCGCGGAACCGACTGTGACTGACGCCAACCTGGTGTTGGGCCGGCTGGCCTCCGACTACTTCCTGGGCGGCCGCATGGCCCTGGCCACAGATGAAGCCTATCGGGCGTTGGCGGACCTGGCCGAAAAGGCCGGCCTGGCCCCCCAGAAGGGCCTGAACGTCGCCCAAACAGCCGCTCTGGGCGTTGTGCATGTGGTGAACGCTCACATGGAGCGTGCCCTGCGCGTCATCTCCGTCGAACGAGGTCACGACCCGGGCGATTTCACCCTGGTCTCCTTCGGCGGTGCCGGCGGACTCCACGCCTGCGACCTGGCGCGGGCGCTGGGCATTCCGCGCGTGTTGGTTCCCCCCGGCGCATCGACCCTTTCGGCCTTCGGCATGCTGACCGCCGACGTGATCAAGGACTACGTGCAGACGGTGATGCTGCCCGGCGACACGCCGCACGCCGAACTCCAACGTCGGTTCGCCCCTCTGGCCGAACGCGGCCATCGAGAGATCCTGGCCGAAGGAATCGAGGCTGGCCAGATCACCCTGCACCGCGAGATGGACATGCGCTACGTGGGCCAGTCCTACGAGCTCACCATCCCGCTCAGCCCGAACATCAACGAAGCCTTTCACGCGGCCCACTTCCGCACCTATGGCCACAGCGCGCCATCGGCCCCGGTGGAGATTGTGAACCTGCGGCTGCGCGCTGTGGGTGGCGTGCCCAGGCCGGCCCTGCCCCACGCACCCCTCGGGTCGGCTGACCCGTCCGACGCCTACCTGGACCATCGCCCGGTAGTGCTCGCCGACGGCATTGCCGACGTGCCCTTTTACCGGGGAGAACGGCTGCGTCCTGGACATGGAATTGAGGGGCCGGCGGTGATTGTGCAGAAGGATACGACGGTATTCCTGTCTGAAGGCGATGTCGCGCGGGTGGATGGTGGCTTCAATCTGGTTGTGGATGTGATACGGTGAGGGTGAGGACATCTTCGCCACCGGGTTCATGGTTCGCGAATCGGTCTTAGAACAACGGATTGGCAGGATGGCACGGATCGGATAAGCTCACAATCCGTGCCATTCTGCCAATCCGTGCCATCCTGCCAATCCGTGTTCTAATCATGACTGAACTACTACACAAAGAACTCACCAGAAAAATCATCGGCGTCTACTACGACGTCTACAACGGCACAGGCCGAACCTATCCCGAGTTCATCTACGAGGGGGCCATGCGAGGTGACTTGAGCCGGCTCGGCATTCCCAGCCGGCGACAGCCGGAGTACACGATATTCTACAAAGGCCGACCGGCCGGTGCTCAGCGGCTCGACTTATTCGTCGCCGGCGACGTCGTGGTGGAGATAAAGGTTGCACCCCGACTAACTCGCTTGCATAAGGCCCAAACCATCTCCTACCTCAAAGTAGTAGACAGGGAAGTCGCTCTATTGTGCAACTTCGGTAGTGCCACACCGGAGTTTGAACGGCTGTTTTTCAGACCCCGCCCGGCGCAAGACCAGCCAGGTGCTGCGACTTTGCCAGGCGCTGATTGGCCGGCCGAGTTGCTGTCGCCAGACCTCACGCACAAGATCATTGGTGGGTTGTTTGAGGTGCACTCCATCCTTGGCCCTGGGTTTATCCACAGAATCTATGCCAATGCTGTGTACCACGAGCTGTCACTCCGTGGGCTTGAGGCGTTGCCCAGACAAGAGTACCAGGTCGTTTACCGTGGCCGGCCGGTTGGGGAGATCAAGTTTAACCATTTGCAGATCGACAACTCGCTCATGCTATTCCCTGTCGCGATCCAGAATATCGATGACATCAGCATTAACAACCTGAAAGCCTGGATGCGGGTGCAAAACACACCCTTGGGCATCCTTGCCAATTTCTATCCGACTCGCCTGGAGTTCAGAGTCTTGCGAGTGTAGTCAATCCATATCATCCTGCCGATCCGTGTTCTGTCTCTAGAACAGCGGATGCGCGGGATGGCACGGATCGCTTGACCACAAATCCGTGCCGTCCTGCCGATCCGTGTTCTAAGGAGTACGCAGTCCTATGCATGACCCAATCCGACTAGAAGTCTTCAAACACCTCTTCGCCTCCATCGCCGAAGAAATGGGCATGGTGCTGCGGCGCACCGGCTACTCGCCCAACATCAAGGAGCGACGGGACTTCTCCTGCGCCCTCTTCGACGCCGAGGGGCGCATGATCGCCCAGGCGGCCCACATTCCGGTGCACCTGGGGGCTATGCCGATCTCGGTGCGTGAAGCTGTGCAGACCATGACCTTCTCACCGGGTGACGTGGTAATCCTGAACGATCCATTCCACGGCGGAACGCACCTGCCGGACATCACGCTCATCACCCCCATCTTCATCGGTGAGGGAACCGATCTGCAACTGTTCGGCTTCGCCGCCAACCGGGCTCACCACTCCGATGTCGGCGGCATGGCACCGGGGTCGATGCCGCTGTCCCAGGAGCTGTACCAAGAGGGCGTCATCATCCCGCCCCTGAAGCTGGCCGAGGCCGGCCACCTGAACCAGGGATTGATGGGCCTGCTCCTGGCCAACGTCCGCACGCCGCAAGAGCGAGCCGGCGATCTTCGCGCCCAGATGGCCGCCAACCGCAAAGGGGTCGAGCGCATGGGAGAACTGGTGGGCAAGTATGGCCGGGACGAGGTGGAGCACTACATGGCCGGCCTCCTCTCCTACGCTGAACGCATGACCCGCCGGCTCATCCAGGACCTGCCCGACGGCACCTACACCTTCCGCGACCGCATGGACGATGACGGCGTGGACCCCGAGCCGGCTGAGATCGCTGTTGCCATCACCATCCAGGGCGATGAGGCGACAGTCGATTTCACCGGCACCTCGCCCCAGCGCAAGGGCAGCATCAACGCCGTGTATGCCATCACCCTCTCCGCTACCTACTACGTGTTCCGCTCCCTCATTGGCCTGGACATCCCGTCCAACAGTGGCTGCCTGGAGCCGATCAAACTCATCGCGCCCGAGGGGTCGTTGGTGAACGCGCGACCGCCAGCGGCCGTGGCCGGCGGCAACGTGGAGACCTCACAGCGCATCACCGACGTGTTGCTGGGTGCTCTGGCCCAGGCCTGCCCTGACCGCGTGCCGGCGGCCAGCCAGGGGACGATGAACAACCTCACCGCCGGCGGCTGGGACCCGGAGCGGCAGCGCCCCTACGCCTACTACGAGACTATCGGCGGCGGCATGGGCGCCCGGCCCAACAAAGATGGTGCCGATGCGATCCACACCCACATGACCAACACCTTGAACACGCCGGTCGAGGCACTGGAGTACACCTACCCGTTTCAGGTCCAACGCTACGAGATTCGGCGTGGGTCAGGCGGGGCCGGCCAATTCCGGGGCGGCGACGGCATTCGCCGCGACATCAAGCTGTTACACGATGCCCGGGTCACCATCCTGTCCGAGCGGCGGAAGTTCGCCCCCTACGGACTGGCCGGCGGCGAACCTGGCAAGCCGGGCCGCAACGTGCTGATCCGCAATGGTGAGGAGCGCGATCTGCGGGGGAAGATCAGCCTGCCGGTGAGGGCCGGCGACGTGGTGAGCATCCGTACCCCGGGCGGTGGAGGATACGGGTGTTTGGAGGGGCAGTAGCGAACGTGGGCTTCCGGTCGGCCAGCGAAGTTCGGCCACCCCCACCTGCTATCGGTGGAAAAAGCACAATCTCGTCGCCGGCAGACAGGTGCTGCTGAGGCTCACTCCGGATGCCGTTCACGAGGACGATGGCGACCACTTACCCCCGCTTGACAAACCCTGCTGTTTGTGGGATAATTGCCCCGATCTACAGGTCATCACCTTGGTCCATCTGTACGCATCTCTCAGCCACTCTGGTGGTTGGATCGGAACAAACGATTCGGGGAGAGAATGCGGAATGAAAAGCTATCATATATCAAGGAGGTGATGCCCATGGATCATAGTAGTAGTCTGAGGGGCATCACCAGGGGGCGTAGCTAGCTCTGCGCCGGGTGATGCCTCCAAGCGCATAGGGGCCTCTGCTTTGGCAGGGGCCTTTATGCCGTCGGCGCTCGTTGGTTATCAGATATTAGAGATTGGAGATCAGTTATTTGAGATTGCTGCGCACTGACAACTGATCACTG
>CAZHMV010000231.1:0-7047 GCA_964532665.1 uncultured Anaerolineales bacterium | reverse complement strand
GCCAGGAACCAGAGGCGCTGGAACAGCAGTTGGCCCTCTTCGAAGGCGGGCTGGAGGCCGGCGCCGAGCCGCTGGACGTCATCTACGAGGTCATCCTCAAGGAGGGCCACAGCCTCAACGCGCGCATCGAGCCGCTGGCGCTGGAGACGAACCAGGTTTACCGCGTGACGGATGAGGCACCCCAGACCCTAAAGGTTTCTGAAACCTTTAGGGTCTTCCCGCCATCCTTCTACATCTGCCTCGACGACGAAATCCACGATGCCACCATCGACCGCCTGGACCTGGGCAGGGAGACCGCCTTCATCTGCCTGGACACCGCCCTGGACGACTCGAAGAAGGTCAACCTGGCCATGCAGTGTATTCTGAAGGTGATTTGATCGGTTTCTTGATAGCGAACGCGAGAAGGCGGATCGTTACCTACTCACCCTCCCGCAGGTTCGCAGCCTCTCTGGCCGAGAATCGCTGCTTCAAGGCCGTTTTTCGGATGCAAAACCACGGCGCATCGCAACCTGCGGGAGGGTGGCTGAGCAGTAACGCGGATCGCCTGGGTGAACGGATCACCCGGCTCAGCAATCAATCCGTACATCCGAGAAATCCGTGTTCTCCTGGTGGAGAGGACAAATGACATCAAGAAAATCCAAAAGGTCTAAACGAAAACGGAGGCGGGGGCGCGCGCAGAAGCAAAAACGAGCCAGGGGCTTGAAGAGCAGGTTGGAGAAAGGCCCTCTTCGCGGTCAGAAGGTCGTCTACGAGCCGAGCGGACACGTCAAAATGTCCGATATACTGGACGACTTCGTAGAACCATACGTCGGATTCACCGATACAGAAGAGGAATATCGGAAGTTGCTCTCAGTGGCAGTCGTAGCATGGAATGCCTCGTTGCTTCCCGAGGAAGATCGACAAGATATGATCGACAGCATCATCGAAGGGATGCCGGCCCTGACCGAGGAGTTGGAAGAGGATTTCAGGGAAATCGTGAAGGAGTTGATGGAACGAAAGCGGCGGCATTTCTCCGAGTACAGGCGGATGATCATCGATTTCGAATTGACAGATACGGGAAGCGGCTACCATCTAACTGTTGCCTCATTACTCAATGAACTGCCCGACGAAAAACCATGAAATTCCGCTTCGATCCTGACCTGGAATACCAGACCAAAGCCATCCAGGCGGCGGTGCGCCTCTTCGAGGGCACGCAGCCGCTGGACCGTGGCTTCGCCCTCATCTCCGAGAACGGCGTCGTCGGCAACCGGCTCACGCTGAGTGACGCGGCGCTGCTGGCCAACCTGCGGGCGGTGCAGCAGGACCCGGACCTCCACAATGGCCGGCCCATCCCGCCGTCCGCGTCCCTGGACAGCCGCGACTTCTCCGTCGAGATGGAAACCGGCACCGGCAAGACCTACGTCTACCTGCGCACCGCGCTGGAGCTGCACCAGGCCTACGGCTTCCGCAAGTTCATCGTCGTCGTCCCCTCGGTGGCCATCCGCGAGGGGGTGCTCAAGACCCTCCAGATCACCCGCGAGCACTTCACCCGCCTCTACGACCACCTGCCCTACCGCTTCTACCAGTACGACTCGGGCAACCTGGCCCGCGTGAGGCAGTTCGCCGCCAGCAACGACGTCGAGATCATGGTCATGACCCTCGATTCCTTCAACAAGGACACCAACATCTTCAACCGCCGCATGGACCGCATGATGGGCCTCAAACCCCTGGAACTGGTGCAGGCCAGCCGGCCCATCCTGATCCTGGACGAGCCGGTGGAGTTCATCTTCTCCCATTCGGCGCTACGCGAGGGCTGGGACAACCCCAACATCTTCCAGATTTGCACCCTGAACCGCACCATCTCCACCATCAGGAAGCGCCAGGAGATCGGCCGCGGCATGCGCCTGGCCGTGAACCAGGCCGGCGAGCGCGTCTTCGACGACCAGATCAACCGATTGACCGTGGTGGCCAACGAATCATACCGCGAATACGTGGACCGGTTGCAGAAGGAGTACATCGACGAGGTGGGCAGCGGCCAGGAACCGCCGCAGCCGAAGGACGCCCGCCAGCGCCGGACCGTTCGACTCAAGAAGGGGTACGAACTCAACCCTGAGTTCAAAGAGCTGTGGCGGCGCATCGCCCGCCGCACCCGCTACCGCGTCCGCCTGGACACCGACGCCCTGATCCGAGCCTGTGCGGAGGCTGTCAAACCGATTACCATCGAGCCGATCAAGGTCCGCACCGAGCGCGGGCGCGTCGATCGCATACGCGAGCGGGGCATGTTTGAAACAACGCTGCTGGGCCAGGGGGCGGTGGCGGTGGACATCGCCCACCGGGTACCCAACGTAGCCGCGCTCCTGGCCGAGGAGACCAACCTGACGCGTCGCACGCTGCGCCGCATTCTGGGGCGGGCCGGCAACCTGGACCAGGTCTACCACAACCCGGCCGAATACATCCAGCGTGCCGGCGAGGCCATCAACCGCGCCAAGCGCCGCTTCCTGGTGGATGGCGTCCAGTACCTGGAGATCGAAGATGGCTACGAGATGTCCCTCTTCGAGAACCTGGAGGGCTACGCCGACAGCCTGCTGCCCATCGAGAAATCCATCTACGACCACGTCATCTACGACTCCCGAAACGAGCGGGATTTCGCCCAGACGCTGGAGGCCATGGACGAGGTCAGGCTCTTCGTCAAGCTGCCAGCCTGGTTCACCGTGCCCACCCCCATCGGCGACTACAATCCCGACTGGGCCATCGTGTTCCACATCCAGGACAGCTTCGGTGAGACCCGCGAAAAGCTCTACCTGGTGCGGGAAACCAAGGCCACCGACGATCCCGAGGAACGGCGGGGCCTGGAGAACCTGAAGATTCGGTGTGCTGGCCGTCATTTCCAGACCATCGACGTGGACTACGACGTCGCAACCGATGCTCAACAGTTTCGCGAGAAGATCCTCGCCAATAGACCCTGAAGGTTTCCGAAACCTTTAGGGTCTGAACCCAGAAAGCCATGCCGACCAACCTTCCCCCGGAGTACTTCGAGGCAGAGGAGCGATATCGCGCCGCCAGGTCCCCGGCGGAGAAAATTGCCCTTCTCGAAGAGCTCATCGGCACCGTTCCCAAACACAAGGGCACGGACAAACTCCGCGCCGACCTGCGCCGGCGACTCTCCAGGCTGAAGACGGCGGCCCAGAGCCGCAAGAAGGTCAGCCGGCAGGTCTCGCCCTTCCACATCGACAAAGAAGGTGCCGGGCAAGTGGTACTCGTCGGTCCGGCCAATGTGGGAAAGTCCGCGTTGCTGGCCGCTTTGACCAACGCCACCCCCGAGGTGTCGGCTGCGCCCTATTCGACGTGGAAACCCACGCCTGGCATGATGCCCGTCGAAGATATTCAGATCCAGTTGGTGGACACCCCACCCCTGACCAGAGGATATGTGGAGCCGGATTTTCTGGACCTCATTCGAAGATCAGACCTGATCCTGCTGGTGGTGGACTTGCAGACGGACCCAATTCAGCAACTGGAGGATACCATCGCCGTATTGCGGGAACACCGGATCATGCCGCGCCACCTGAAAGATTGCTACACCGGGCAACGCCGGCTGACCTTTGTGCCGCTGCTGGTGTTGGCTAACAAGAACGATGACGAAAGCATGGACGAGGTCTTCGAGGTGTTTCTCGAGTTGCTCGAGGATGACTGGCCTCTGCTCACCGTCTCTGCGACCACCGGTCGCAACCTTGAACGCCTGAAGCGGCGTGTGTTCGAGCGGCTGGAGATCATCCGCGTGTACTCCAAGGCGCCTGGAAAAGCCCCCGATCTCGCTGCCCCGTTTGTGCTGAAGAAGGGGAGCACGGTGGTGGAGTTCGCAGAAAAAGTTCACCAGGATTTCTACAAGAACCTGAGAGCCGCTCGAGTGTGGGGTAGCGCCGATTTTGACGGGCAGATGGTATCGCGCGACTACGTCCTCCACGATGGTGATGTGGTGGAACTGCGCATCTAGCGACAGACCCTAAAGGTTCTTGGAACCCTTTAGGGTCTCAGAATTCGTAAGGAGACAAATGTGAGCATAAGACCTCAGGTACAGTTCCTGTCGCAGGAAACGATCGAGCGTGTTATCGCCGAGGCCTATGACCTGCTGAGCGACCCCGGCGTGCGTGTCCACTCGGAGCGCGCCTTGCGCCTGCTGGCCGATCACGGCGCCGAGGTAGACCTGCCGGCTCAGGTGGCGCGCATTCCGTCCGACCTGGCCCGCCGGGCAGTCGAGACGGCCGCCTCGTCGTTTCACCTCTACGATGCCAATGGCCGGCCGGCGGTGCACTACGGCGGCAACGACGTGCACTTCGACCCCGGCTCGGCCGCCATCGAAATCCTCGACCACGGAGCCAAACAGTCGCGCGATCCCGTCACCGCGGACTGCGTGCGCTTTCTCAAGCTGGCTGACGGGCTGGACGCGCTGGACGCCGTCGCCACGTCTCTCGTCTGCGCCAACGTTCCCCAGGAGATCTCCGACCTGTACCGGCTCTACCTGGTTCTTCTCTACACCGGCAAGCCGGTGGTCACCGGCGCGTTCGCCGTCGAGACCTGGGAAGTGATGAAAGAGCTTCTGGTGGCGGCGGCTGGCAGCGAGCAGGCGCTGGCGGAGAAACCCAGGGCCGTCTTCGATGTCTGCCCCTCGCCGCCCCTTTTGTGGTCAGAGATCACTTGCGAGAACCTGATGGACTGCGCCCAGTACCGGGTGCCGGCGCAACTGGTGAGCATGCCGCTGACAGGCGCCACGGGGCCGGCGACCCTCCTGGGCACGGTCGTCCAGCACACCGCCGAGAACCTGAGCGGCGTCGCCATTCACCAACTGGTCAACCCCGGTGCGCCCATCGTCTGGGGCGGCTCGCCAGCAGCCTTCGACATGCGCGCCGGCACCACGCCCATGGGCGCTATCGAGACGATTATGATCGACTGCGCTTACGCCGAGGTTGGCAAGTCGCTTGGTCTGCCGACCCACGCCTATCTGGGGATGTCCGACGCCAAGATCGTGGACGCTCAGTGCGGGCTGGAATCGGGTATCGGGGCGGTGTTAGGCGCGCTGGCCGGCATCAACATGATCTCCGGTCCGGGGATGCTCGACTTCGAAAGTTGCTTCAGCCTGGAGAAACTGGTAATCGACGCCGAGATCGTGGGGATGGCGAAGCGGCTGGTGGCCGGCGTCGTCGAGCGCGAGATGCCGCTGGGGTTGGAGATCATCCGCCAGGTGGGGCATGCCGGCAATTTCCTGACCACGCACCACACGCGCCGCTGGTTCCGCGAGGAGCTGTTCATCCCCAGCCCGGTGATCGATCGTGACTTCCGCCGCAACTGGGAGGCGAAGGGCAGCCTGGACGCCGCCGAACGCGCTCACCAGCGTGTCGAGGAGATCATCGCCGCCTATCAGCCCAGGGAGATGCCGGCTGAGGTCGTGCGCGAACTGGAGGCGATCACGCTGCGGGCGGCCCAGGCTGCCGGCATGGACCGTCTGCCGGCGGTTGGAGCCGTTGGGTCCGTTGGAGCCGGCGAATAAATTCGCGCCAACGATTGCGAAGCCGGCCTCCGCCGGCTGAATCCAGTCGCCGTAGGGCGACTTTGCAATGGTTGCCGCGAATTCATTCGCCAGGCAACTCGAGTTCATTCGCCAGGCAACTCGAATTCATCCGCCAGGCGATTCCAATTCATTCACCAGGCGCATCCCGAACATGCAAACACGAGGAGCACAAAGTGAGCGAAATCTTGGAACAACTAGAGGAATCCGTCATCATAGGCGAACCCGACCAGGCGCAAGAACTGGCAGCCCGGGCGCTGGAATCCGGCATCGCGCCGCTGACGGCCATCGAGGAGGCACTGACACCCGGCATGCAGGTCGTCGGCGAGCGGTACGAGAGCGGAGAGTACTTCATCCCCGATCTGATGATGGCCGCCGAGGCGATGAAGCGGGCGATGGCGGTGTTCGAGCCGGCGTTGATGACACGCCAGGAGCAGCGCCAGGTATTGGGTGTCGTCGTCATTGGAACGGTCAAGGGGGACATCCACGAGATCGGCAAGAGCCTGGTGGGAACGATGCTCAGCGCCGCCGGCTTCCAGGTGTATGACCTGGGTGTGGACGTGCCGGCCGGCCAGTTCGTCGAGCGGGTGCAGGCGACCGGTGCGAACGTCGTTGGCCTCTCGGCGCTGTTGACGACGACGATGCGCAATCAGGGGGCGGTCGTCGAGGCTTTGAGGGAGGCCGGCCTGCGCCAGCAGGTCAAGGTGATCATCGGCGGCGCGCCGGCCAGCCCTGACTGGGCGCAGACCATCGGCGCGGACGCCTACGCCGAGAACGCCAACGAGGCGGTAGGTGTGGTCAAGCAGATGTTGGGGGTGGCGTAGTGCGACCGGTCCGCTTCGCGCTGGCGGGCTGGCAGCTATCAGTCCAGCGTGTCTGCCTGATTGCCTTCAGTGTACCGCGACATCACCACGAGTTCGGAACGTTGCAGCCATCCAGTCCTCTTCCAAAATGCAATCGCATCCTCGTTGTCGTCGAAGACAAAGAGGTGGCATTTGTGGATGCCGGCTGACTTGAGGCGGTCCAGGCAGTGCTGAACCAGGGCTTCACCGAGTCCACGCCGGCGGTGGGAGTGGCTTACTGCCAGGTGGTGGATGTAGCCGCGCCGGCCATCGTGGCCACAGAGCACAGCGCCCACAAGTTGCTCGTCGCTGCGGGCGACAAAGCTCAGGCCAGGGTTGCGCCTCAGAAAGCCGGCAATGCCCTGTTCCGAGTCCGCTTCGCTCAGCCCGATACCCTGGGAAGCCTGCCAGAGAGCGAGGACCGCATCATAGTCTTGCATCGTCATCTCTCGGATTGTGATGTTCATGATTTTGCTCTCAGCCGTCTGTGTCGAGGTGCAATTATAGCTGAGGCTGTGTTCGCCGGCAAGAATCAGGCGCAGAGGCACGATATCAGTAGTTGGCACTGTACGCGAGGGTTTCTTGGTCCAGGGCAATCGCATCTCAACGCTGAGAGGGTGATCCGTTCAAACTGATAGAACTTGCCCCAATCTGTCATTCTGAGCG
>CAZHMV010000230.1:0-7250 GCA_964532665.1 uncultured Anaerolineales bacterium | reverse complement strand
ACGTGTTCAGCCTGGCCGGCACGTTCCTGTTCCAGGGTGAGGTATTTTACGAAGCGGCAGCCATGCTGGTCACCTTCGTCCTGTTCGGCCACTGGATGGAGATGCGCGCTCGCAGCGGCACCGGCCAGGCTATCCAGAAGCTACTCACCCTGGCACCGCCCATGGCCCGAGTGGAGCGAAACGGCCAGGAGGTAGAGATTTCCACCAGCGAGGTGCAGGTGGACGACATCGTCGTGATCCGCCCCGGCGACAAGGTGCCCGTGGATGGCGTGGTAGTCGAGGGTGAGTCCGATGTAGACGAGAGCATGATCACCGGTGAGAGCGTGCCGGTCAAGAAACGCCCAGGCGACGAGGTGATCGGAGCAACCATCAACAAGACAGGTAGCTTCAAGTTCCGGGCCACGCGCGTGGGGGCCGACACTGCCCTGGCCCAGATCGTCCAGTTGGTGCAGAGTGCCCAGAACAGCAAAGCGCCGGCCCAGCGCCTGGCCGATCGGGCCGCGCACTACCTGGTGCTGGTGGCCGTCTTCGGCGGCCTGATCACCTTCGCCATCTGGTACTTCCTCATCGGACAGACGGCGCTGTTTGCCCTGACTCTGGCCATCACGGTGGTGGTCATCACCTGCCCAGACGCCCTGGGTCTGGCCACGCCGACGGCCGTCATGGTCGGTACCGGACTGGGGGCGGAGCACGGTATCCTTTACAAGAACGCCACCGCGCTGGAGCAGCCGGCCAGGCTGCAGGCCATCATCTTCGACAAGACCGGCACCTTGACCAAAGGTGAGCCGGAAGTGGTGAAGCTGGTTGCAGCCGGCAACCCGCTAGGGGAAGACGAGCTACTGCGACTGGTCGCTTCGGCGGAGCAGGGCAGCGAACACTTGATGGCCCAAGCCATTGTGCGGGCAGCCCGGGAGCGCGGGGTAGATCTGAGCCCGGCTGAGGCATTTGAGGCCATCCCCGGTCACGGGATGCGGGCCGTCGTCGAAGGCCGCGAGGTGCTGGCCGGCAACCGCAAGCTCATGGCTGACCGCAACGTATCCCTCGATGGTATGGGAGAGCGTGCCCGAGAACTGGAGGGCGGGGGGCAGAGCGTGGTATACGCGGCTGTGGACGGCCAACTAGCAGGGCTCGTGGCCATTGCCGATGCGGTGCGCCCTGGCGCTCAGGCCACCATCGACGCGTTGCATGCCATGGGGATCGAAGTGGCCATGCTCACCGGCGACAACCGGGGCACCGCCCAACGAGTGGCCCAGGAGCTGGGCATCGACACCGTCTTCGCCGAGGTGCTGCCGGGCCAGAAGCAGGACAAGGTGATAGAACTGCAGCAGCAGGGGAAGTTTGTAGCCATGGTGGGCGACGGCATCAATGACGCGCCGGCCCTGGCCCAGGCCGACGTGGGCATCGCCATTGGCGCCGGCACCGACGTGGCGGTGGAGACAGCCGACGTAGTCCTCATGAAAAGCGATCCCCTGGATGTCCTGAAAGCCATCACCATCTCCCGCGCCACACTGCGCAAGATGAAAGAGAACCTCGCGTGGGCAGTCGCCTACAATGCATTGGCCATCCCCATCGCAGCGGGGCTGCTGTACCCCTTCTTTAGACTTACTCTGCGGCCCGAAATCGGCGCCATCGCCATGAGCGGTAGCTCCATCATCGTGGCTGTCAACGCCTTGCTTCTGAAGCGGCTGGAGTTGGCGGAGTAGGGGCGAGGCGTCACGAATCTCCAGGCCACGATCTTCCCCTCAAGTCAAGTTCGTGGTGATGATCTGGCAGAACAGGAGGGCTCAATGCAAGGTGAAAATCTCGCATCGAGCCCTCCAGGTGTTATTCCGTTGCGCCAATTGTCACGTGCAACGTGCGTCTAACACTTACCGGCCGGCTGCATCCTCGACGCCGGGTGCTTCGAGGGCATCGTCATTCTCAGCCTGACTCTCGTGCTCCTCCTGCACGTTATCATTGTCGGCTTCTGCGACCTCGCTGGCCTCGTTGGCCTCTCCAACTTCCTCCTGGCCGTCGGCCTGCTCAGTGTGCAGGATCGCCCCGTTGCCGGCGTCCACCTTCACATCCATGCCGCTGCTCAGCTCCGTGCTGTAGACCAGGACGCCATTCTCGTTGTCCAACTCTGACTTAACAACCGTGGTACCAGGGTTGGCAGCCAGGGCTGTCGCTTCGGCGTCGGCCGCGCTGATCGTGGCATATTGTTGCAGGGCAGCCGCTTCGTCAGCTTCACTCATGCCCTCGTACTGGGCTTCGTCCACGGTGATGCTGCCGGTGTACGCCGGAGACTGCACCTGGTCGTCTGTCCCGGCCTCTTCCTGGGAAGAGACCTGAGCTGCCGTTGGTGGCGCTGTCGGACCAGGGTTCTGGGCCAGTACGACGCCGCCGCCAAGGGTGCCGAGGAGCAAACCAACTCCCGCCACCGCTCCGGCTATACGCCTGTTGAGTTTCATTCGAAACCTCCTTTATCAACTGGATTTGGGCTTTCTGAACAATGCTCGTTGCATCGTTCTGCCTTTATCTTATCAAGCGTGTCTAAGAAAACCGTGAGACAGTGGTGAGAATGTGCTTACCGTTGCCTCAGATCGTGTTGGAGGTGCGAACGGTCGATGGCTGCGCCGGGAACTGTACGCTGAACGTTGTCCCCTGACCAGGTGCGCTCTGGACTTCGAGGTGCCCGCCGTGATGGCGGACAATTTCAGAGGCGATCGCCAACCCCAGCCCCGCGCCGCCGGTTCCGCGTGAGCGATCGGCATCTACGCGGTAGAAGCGTTCAAAGACGTGGGGGATGGCTTCCGGCTCAATAGGCGGCCCGCTATTATGCACCGCAACCCGTACACCAGAGGGCTCCGGTATCGCCTCCACCCGTACCTGACTCCCGGATGGTGTATACTTGATCGCGTTGTCCAACAGGTTCAGGAAGAGGCGGACCAGATGATCCGCGTCGCCGTAGACGGTCAGCTTCGGTGGAATATCCACCTTCAGAGCCAACTGCTTCTCATCAGCCAGGGGTTGTAATTGTTCGACGGTGGCCACGAGCAAGTCGCTAATATTGAGTCGTTCCGGTTGCCAGGGAAGGCGTCCCTGGTCAAGTCGAGCCAGGAACAGAAGATCGGTGCTCAACCGGATCAGGCGATCCACTTGCTCTTCGAGGTCACACAACGTGCGCTCGTATTCGGCACACGTGCGGGGCCGGCTCAGCGCGACACCGATTTGCCCTTTGAGAACGGTGAGGGGGGTGCGTAACTCGTGGGCCGTATCGGCTGTAAACCGCTTTTCGCGGTCAAAGGCCATCTTCAGGCGATCGAGCATCTGGTCAAAGGTGTTGGCCAGACGACCCACTTCGTCTGCCGGACCGTGGTACTCAATGCGCTGCGTGAGGTCACTCGCACTAATCGTTTGTGCCGTGCGTGTGATGTGATCTATCGGCCGCAGGGCCCGGTTCGCCAGGAAGAGGCCGCCTGCTCCGGCCAGCAGAAGCACCATGGGCAGCCCCAGCAGGATCTGCGTCCGCAGGCTATCCAATGCCTCTTGCACAGCTTCCAGAGATTGCGCTGCCTGCAACCAGCCAATGAGATGACCACCTGAGGTCTCGACAACCTGAGTATAAAGACGCCAGCTCGTTCCCCCTCTGAAAAGTGTCACGTAACCGGGAGAGGTGGGAACCCAGGCCGGCACGTCCGTATACTTGCCAACCCCACCCCAGACAGCCCCATCTGGTGTAAGAAGCCGTACGGCAAAACCGGCCTCGCTCAGGCGACGAGCTACGGTCTGCATATTTTCCGTGTTCTGGAAACCGAGGCGGCCGTTTTCATCATCCAGATTCGCAAACGCCTGAGATGCTGCTATCTGCAAGGCCCCATCAATCTGAGCGATCAAGCTGTGTTGCATCCGCACATACAAATAGCCGCTGAAGAGCAGGAGCGTGACGCCCATCAGAAGCACGTACCACAGCGTCAACCGCACGCGCAAACTTCTACCACCGAACCAACGCAAGACTCGGCTAGGCATCTTGCCCCTCCGCGCTTAACCGGTATCCCACCCCGCGCACCGTGTGTATGAGCGGATAGGCAAAACCACGGTCCATCTTGCGACGCAGGTAGCCGATGTAGACATCCACGACGTTAGACTCGCTGTAAAAGTCGAAGTTCCAGACGTGCTCAGCAATCTGTGTGCGGCTCAGAACCTGGTCGGGATGCCGCATCAGGAATTCCAGCAATTCAAACTCGCGTGGGCTCAGTTCGATGCGTTGCCCGGCGCGGCGCACGTCGTGTCGGGGGGTATCCATTTCCAGATCACCGACACGCAGGACCGTGTCGCTTTGCAGGGGCGGCCGGCGCAGCAGTGCCCGCAGGCGGGCCAGCAGCTCGGGGAAGGCGAAAGGCTTGACCAGGTAGTCATCAGCGCCGGCGTCCAGCCCGTTGACCCGATCTTCCACACCGTCACGGGCCGTGAGCAACAGAATGGGGGTCTTGATACCCCGGTCGCGCACTTCGCGCAGGAGCCGCAAGCCGTCCATCTTGGGCAGCATGATGTCGATCACCATGACATCATACTCGGCTACCAGCGCATAATCCAGGCCCGCCTGTCCATCAAGCGCGGCGTCCACGGCATAGCCGGCTTCGCTCAATCCCTGGCGGATGAACCCAACAATGCCTGGCTCGTCTTCGACAACTAATACGCGCATGGCGTTCCCTCACTCGTATGCTTGTTCACGATGTGTGTTTCGCGATATACTTCCAGGATGCCAGTTTAGTGGTTGTAGACCGGCGCTGGTCATAAGTGAGTATATCATGTAATTCTAAGAAGATGATGAGAACACCCCAATTATACCCGTCGTGTTGGCTTTCGTCATTCGATCGATCAACCAGTTCCAGGTACCCGCCCTGCGGCTGAATGGGCGGCACCGTCAATACAGAGATAGGCCAAATGGCGGGGTGCAGACCCCGCCATTTGGCTGTTGTAAGGTTCGCTGCCAGACTGTATACTGGGAGACAATGGCATACTGTCTTTCACGCCCCAAGAGTGAGATAGAGGAGTATGGAAACAGAAGAAAACTTGACAACGGACCCGGATGCTAGCATGCCTCTTACTCCAGCCTCAACAGCGCGAGACGAAACAGAGGAGAATCCGACGACACAACCGACCGAGATGGTCATTGGCCCACAGCAGATATTAGCCCTTGCGACACTGGTCGTGACGGCCATCTTCGTCGCCGGCTTCGGCTGGTGGACGCTGTCAACGATGCGCACCCCGCCTGAGACAGCGATCGGCCAATTGCCGGCACGGGGACCTATCACGAACCCGGTCGCTGACCGCGAAGCAGCCAGGTTGGCAGCGCCGGCTATCCCCACACGCCAACCGTCACGCAAGATGGCCTTGCCCCCGATTCGCAAGGGCTTCACGCCGCAACCCGAAGCCTTCGGCGTGAAGGGCAACCCTGACGCCCCGGTCACCATCGTTGAATTCTCCGACTACCAGTGACCGTGGTGCGGACGTCACGCGCGTGACGTTTTTCCTCTTCTGGATGAAGAGTACATCAAGACGGGCAAAGTCTACTACATCTATAAAGACTTCATCATCTTTGGTTCCGAGTCGATAACGGCTGCCATGGCCGCCGAGTGCGCCGGCGAACAGGGTGACTACTGGGCGATGCACAACTGGCTATTCAACAATCAAGGTGTGTGGAAGTTCAAACCCTCGGCGCGGGAGACCATCATCCAGGCAGCCAGTGAATTAGGCTTTGAGCAGCCAGCCTTCACCGAGTGCCTGACCTCGCGCCGGTATGAGCAGGAGGTCAAAGAGGACGACCAGGAGGCGCTCCAGGCCGGCGCCAGGGGCACGCCGGCGTTTCTCATCAACGGTCGGTTCTTCCCGGGCTACATGACCTGGGAGACGTTCCGCAGCGTGGTGGAGGCAGTTCTGGCCGAGACCGCCCAGTAGCCGATGGAAGCACATCTATCAGACGAACTCGATCAACCACGGCTGGTGCGTACCTGGTACGGCGTCACCGGCGAGGTCGTGATTGAAGGTGAGTTGTGGCATTGGGTCCGGTTGGGCCGGGTGCCCATTCCCCATCCGCCGCTGATCAACCTGCTGATTCGCCGCGGACTGCCGCGACGGGCGAAGCGCCAGCTCAGCTACTGGCACGAAGTCGGGCACATGCAAACATTGCCCGTGGCGATACTCCACGCTGTGGCTCTAACCCGGGGCCGCAGAAGACCACGGTGGCGACATGCGCTCCTGGCTCTGCTTGGCCACGAGGCTCTGTGGGAACTGGCAGCCGAAAGCTACGTCGTATGGAAGGCCGGCCCCGACTACCAGCGGCTGTACCGGCAGAATCACAACCGCTTCCTCGCGCCCTTCTGGCTGCTCATGGCAGCGACGACGGTGATTACCTCGCTGGTTTCACTGCGCATCAACCATCGCCGCTAGCGGGCTCCCTGCGAGGTGAAGGGTTCAATGAGAGAACGTGGTGGATCCTGCAAGTGATCCACCAACCAATCGGGTCCCAACTGCTTGAATTCCGAGACACGCGTGGGAGCGCCGGCCACGATGGCCGGCTTGTGGCAGGCACCACACCCCTGAGTCGGCACCTGAGCGCCCATGCGCCCTACCTGAGTGAACAGCCACGACACCCATAGGATGCCGGCCACGACCAGCACCACTGTACCGATCCTGCGCCGATCCTTGCCCCGAGTGCGAAGCGTACCGAGGGGGATGCTCCGGAGCCGGGGCAGTGCCGCCAGCAGCAGGATGATAGCTACAGGTATCATGACGCTGCCCACTGGTCGCCAGGGACCTTCGAAGAACCAGAAGGGTAGGAAGTAGAACACGAAAAGCCAATCGGGATGCGGAACCGGTGACCGGTCGATGGGACCAGTGACCGGTTCCTGGGCCGGCAGGGTGCCCGCCAGAAGCAACAGCATGGTCAGGATCAGCAGGCCGGGTAGAAAGCGCATCCGCCGGCGCGCCGCTGGCGTCAGACTGATTCGTCGTTCCCAGTTATGCGGGCCATGAGCCAACCCCTGTCGCCAGGCAACGAGTAGATGGGTACCAAGAAAGATGCTCAGCACCAGGGGCAGAAACCAGATGTGAAAGGCATACCCACGAAACAGCGGAACAACCCCCAATTCCGTGCCGCCCAGGACGATAGCCACCAGCATCTTCCCGATGACCGGAATCGCGGCCAGGTTCCGCTCGACCAGCAGCATCAGGGTGAAAGCTTTGATGTCCCAGCGTAGCAGATAACC
>CAZHMV010000229.1:0-7258 GCA_964532665.1 uncultured Anaerolineales bacterium | reverse complement strand
CAGGCCCAATCCCACCAGCCAGTTGGCTTCCCGAGGGCGCTTGTAACTGCCGGTGAAGAACACGCGGATCAAGTGCAGTAGCAGCGTAACCACCACCAGGTTGGCGGTCCAAAAGTGAACGCTGCGGATAAAGTCACCGAAGGGCGCCTGGGTGATGATGTAGACCACGCTGTCGTGGGCGTTGGCCGGGTTCGGGTTGTAGAACTGGGCCAGCAGCACGCCGGTTACGACGAGGATGATGAACCCGAAGAAGGTAATCCCGCCTAACAGATAGGGTAAGCTGTTGGCGTGCTCGGGCACCGGGTACGCCAGGCTCGAGAGTCCCAGTCGTTCATCCAACGCCTCCCAAAAACGCACTCTCCGATTCGCCGGCTGCCCGGCGGTTTGTACTTCAGTTCTGGTAGCCATAGTGATACCTCCTCAGTACTCACGCTATAGCATACTGTCCTTGAGGCGATCAGACCAGCGCCAATCGGCCCATAGCGTTGTGCGCAATTTGGCCTACTTCATCCATGCCGGTAGGTAGGCAGAATGGCGTATGGGGGACCAGGCCAGATGGCGGGGCCGGCGCATCACTCGATGCGCACGGCGTACTCCTGCGGGTCGCAGCAGATGTCCTGGCAATCGCAGCCCAGGTGGGTACACCGGAAGGTGAGGCGCACCTCTCGGGCCTGCGGCGGGAACGGCCCCAGGGTCAGGTGATAGCGCTGTATGCCGGCCATGACGCCGCCGGCCGGCACCATTTCGGCCGTCTGGAGCTCACCGTCGTCGAGCTGCCAGGTGAGGATACCAGGGCAGTTGGTGCGCACCGTCAGCCGGTCGCCATGCTGAATGCGCGAGGCCTGTTGTGCAAAGGTCCACACGACGGCGTGGGGCACGATGTGGTGGTCCAGTTCTGCCGGCGGTGCGGCCCCCAGGCCGCGATAGACATTCTTGAGGTGGGTGCGGAACAGGTCATCGAACTCGTCGTCGTTGCCCGAGTCCTGGTCCTCGCCGAACCACCAGAACCAGTCGCTCCCCTCGGCCATGTACAGGGCCTCGAAGGCGGCGGGTGCCGTCTCCGGCGTGGCGCCGGCACGGCTGAGAAAGTCCCGCGTCTGGCCCAGCAGATCCCAGCCACGGTTCTCTTCCTCCTCGCCGATCCAGGTGCCCAGATCCACCCCCGGCGCTGAGGCGTTCTCGTCGATCCAGGAGCCGGTGAAGAGGTCGTAGACCTTCGTCTGCTCTTCCCGGGGATGAGAGGTGATACCCCGGGCCGGGTTCCCCTCCAGGTACTCGCCGAAGGTGACGGTCTGAATCTCAGCGTCACGCTCCAGCAGTCTGTACAGCGCGTGCAGGAAGGGGCGGGCGTCTTCGCGATAAGAGCCCCAGGCGTTCTCGCCGTCTAACACGACCGTCAGCACCCGGTCCTCGTCTCCCGTGACCTGCCACGCAAAACGCTCCTTGATCTCCCGCACGAAATCCTGGGCCGCCTGCTCGTAGTCGTCGTAGCTGTAGTAGCGGAAGCCGATGGCGTCGGAGAGCTGCGTATCCCGGAAGAATACGCTGACGGCATGATCGCCCTCTTCGGCCCGATAAGGCCGACAGAGGACGTCGGGGTTGTCCACCTCGTACCCCCAGCGCCCTGAACGGGCCAACACACCCCGGTCGGTGGCCAGCCAATGCACCCGGTGCCGGGCAAAGAGGGGGATGACGAACTGACTCACGGCCCCCTCGGCCGGCCACATGCCGCGCGGGGGCCGGCCGAAGCAGCGCTGGTAATACTCGATGGCCAGCCGCACCTGGGCCTCGGCGTCCTCGGGGTAGGCGAAACGGCGGGGATGCGTGGCTCCGGGTCGGTCGATGGTCGCCCGGTCGGTGTCTACCAGCAAAGGCAGAATGGGGTGATAGAAGGGAGTGGTCGAGACCTCGATCTGGCCTCGCTCCTGAAGCTGGCGATGGATGGGGATCACCGCCCGCATGATCTTGTACTGCTCCGCGACCATCGCCTGGATGTCGGCCGGACTGAAATCGCGCCCCCGCTCCACAAAGCGGCGCACCGAGACGACCTCACCGGTTGTCAGCTCGACGTCGTCCTCGCGGAACTCCTTGCCGAACCAGGCCAGGTTGAACCACATCTGCAGATCCCGCAGGTCCTGGACCGTGAAGGGCCGGCCCTCCCGCCGCTGGACGAACAGTTCCTGGTAGCGGGGGTGAGGAAAGATCTGGTTGTGCCAGTGGGCGTCGAAGAAAGTGCACAGCACTTTCTCCCGCTCTTCGTCGGTTAAGGCCTCGGCCGGCTTCAGTGTCAGCTCCAGGGACCGATCGGTGGCACCGTGCTCGATATAGTCCTCAAGCTGCCACAGCAGTGAGGGTGTCAGGTTGATGGTCAGATGGACATCGGGATGTTCGGCCACCAGGGCCACCATCGAATAGTAGTCGCGGATGGCGTGGAGCCGTACCCAGGGCTGGATGTAGCTGCCCTTCTGGGTGGGATGCGAGGTATCCCTGTAGATGGGCTGGTGCTGGTGCCACAGGATGGCCAGGTAGAGTTTGGGTCCTACACGGAAGGAGGCTGTGGGACCGGTCACCTCGCCGGCCGGCGAGCGGCCATGCACCGTGTAGGTCACCCGGTCGCCCCTGGCGAAGGGACCGATCTCGGCGCACCAGTAGCTGTTGGTGCCCTCGTTGTAATCCCAGGTTGCCTGGGCGTGTCCGCCGTCAGCAGGGCCGTCACGGCCGGCCACCTGAAAACTGACCCACACAGCCTGGTTGGGTTCGATAGGCCAGGTACCAATCGTCAATCGGACGACCTCGCCCGGGCTCACCCTGTGGGGTGAACGCGGCGCGTCAGACGTCAGGTGCCAGACTTGCATACGGGGCCCGACCGCACCCGGATCTCGTACTGGGGATACGGGATCTCGATCCCCTCCTGCTCAAATGCCTCCTTGATGCGCCGTCGCAGCTCGCGACCGACACGCCACTGCTGTCCCGCACGGGTCTTGACCATCAGGCGCACGGTGACGGCCGAATCACCGAATTCCAGGGGACCCACGGCCGTGGGATCTTCCAACAGCATGGGGCCAAAGGTCTCGTCGGCGCTCAACTGCCTCCCCACATCCTCCAGAACGGCCAGAACCCGATCCACGTGGGCTTCATAGCCCACCCCCACGTTGACCACCGCCCTGGCCCAATCCTTCGTCTTGTTGGCGAGTGTGCGTATCTCTCCGTTGGGGATGATGTGTAGCGTGCCCTCGAGGTCTCGCAGGAAGGTGGCCCGCAGGGTCATCTTCTCCACCCCGCCGGCGATGCCGTCCACCTGGATGGAATCTCCGACGCTGAACTGGTTCTCCAGCAGGATGAAGAAGCCTGAGATGACGTCTTTCACCAGGGTCTGGGCTCCGAAGCCGATGGCCAGGCCGACGATGCCCGCGCCGGCGATGATTGGCCCGACGTCAAGCCCCAGCTCTCGCAGGATCATGGTGCCGGCGATCAGAACGATGAGCACCAGTCCGGCGCTTCGTAGTATCTGACTGAGGGTCTGCGCTCGCTGTTCCCGCTCGCTGACGGTGGTGTAGTCCTCGTCCTCGACCATCTTCTCGATCCGTTGGCCGGCGATACACAGCAGACGGTAGCCCAGCCAGGCCACTACGAGGATGAGAACGATGCGAGCTGAGCTGGGGAGCACCTGGCTTTGGAGCCAACCTTGCACAGCTTGCCAGTTCATGGGAATCAAACACCTCCTTGTCTGGCCGAATGAAGTCGATTTCTGTCCTGATGTGCTGTATAGCGAAGCAACAGGCACGCCTTTGCCCGAACTTGAAATGGCGTAGGGAAGAAGGTAGCCGGGTCGTTGTCGCCGGTGTCCAACGGAACGCGTCCAGCACCTCTTCAGATCATACGGAGACCGTGGACACCTCCGGGACGATCAGGCGTGGTGCCCGCTCCGCCAGCACGGTCGCGCCCGATGGTCTGCTCCATCCGCTCAAGAATCATCTGCCACTTGTCGCGCCAGGCGAACAGTTGATCCAGAGAAGTCGAGACCTCCGGATCGTGATTCAGTCGATAGAAGGTGGTGTCGCAGACGCACTGGGGTTGCACCAGGCCCAAGTCCGTCAGTTCCTCCAGAGCCCGGGTGAGCTCATCCTCATCTGCGTTGACCCAGTAGGCCAGGTCGCCGGCCTGGATGGCCGTCTGGCGGCGCCGGCGGAAGAAGGCCAGCACGTCGCGCTTAACTGGCGATGCCAGCACATTGGCCGCCAGCGCTGCCACCGGTGGCTCCAGGCCCTCGAGTAAGTCGAAGGCAGGAAGCCCGTCGGCCCACAGTTGTTGCACGCTGCCTGTCACTTCCTGGGGAGAGGCCGGCCCCGAGAAGCTGACCATCAGGGTCAACCCACCCTCGCGCACGAAGTACACGCTGGCCCCCGATGGCAGCGTGATACCGTGGAGGCCTTGCTGGCCGTTGTCTCGCAGTGCGGCCAGCATACCTCGCACGGTTAGTTTGTCCAGATGAAAATCCCCCCGGTGGTGCACCAGGTGACCGGCCTCATCGTAGGCGGCCAGGCCCAGCAACTTGGCCTTGGGTTGGAGCCGGGTGAGGACGATGATGGCGATAGTCATGGGCACGGCGTACCAGAAGTGACTGGCGAAAGCTCCGAGGCCGGCCCGGAGAGTCTCGTGCATATCCAGGAACAACCGCAAAGCATCGGCGGTCCAGCCGGCCAGGGCCAGCAAAGCAATGATCAGCCAGGTGTTGACCTGATGGAGTTTGACTTTCAATAGGTTATTGTCCATTCTTTCTTACCCCTGTGCAGACACGCCCATCCCAAGTTCAGCGCGGGTCCGAATGAAGGCCAACACCCGGTCCCGAGCCACCATGCCAAGCAACTGCCCGTTGTCCATCACCGGCATCTGGTTCACGTCGGAGGCCGTCATCCGCTCCAGAACACCGTCGCCGGCTGCAATCCCAGAAACCGATCCAGCAGCCAGAGAGCCCCGAAGCCGCCGGCCAGGAGCAGGCTGACGACCGGGCCGGCCACGGCGATGAGGAACTCATCCGGGGCCCGCCGTGGCTCCCGGGTGAGCTGGGCAACCCCGCCGAAGATGAACAGGGTGATCCGACGCACCGGTACGCCGGTGCGGATGGCCACCAGGCTGTGGCCGAACTCGTGGGCCAGGACCGAGGCGAAGAAAAGGACCGCCGTGATCACGGCCAGGAGCAGCCGGAAGCCGGTTGACCATCCCTGGTAGATCATCAGGTAGTGGCCGGTGAGGGACCAGATCACCAGCAGAAACACCAGGAACCAGGAATAGTCCAGGCCCACCTCGATGCCGAATAACCTGAACAAAGGAATTGAGTTTCGCATATTGAGCTTGTCTCCGTTCTTGACCCAGCGAGGATGTTCTCCCCTAAGCATACTGCCTCGATGCACAATCTAACAGGGCTATTTGGCCTATTGGTGAGTAGGCAGAATAGTGCATCGAAGGCCGAGATTGGTGAGCCGATGGCCGGCTCACCAATCTCATGCCTGATCAATGGTGATGTTCGCCCTCTTCGGGCTGGGCATACTTCTCCGGGTCCTTCTCAAAGGCGGTCTTGCAGCCGGGGGAGCAGAAGTAGTAGGTCTTGCCGCCGTGCTCCACTTTGGCCGCGGCCTTCTGCTCATCCACTTCCATGCCGCATACCGGATCCTTAGCCATCTGTCTCACCTCCCTTGCGTGGATTTCTACCTAATAACTCTTCAATGCGAGCCCGATTGGCCGCGAACCCCAACAGCACTTCTTTGCCAATGACGATGGTGGGCGTGGCGAAGCGACCGATGGTCTCCGTCAACTCCTGCATGTACTTCTCGCTGGTGGTCACGTCCCGCTCGTCGTATTCGATTCCCTCCTGAGCGAAGAAACTCTTCGCGGCATGGCAGTCCGCTCAGGTGGGCTGGGTATAGATGACGACTCTGGATTGCTTCTTTCGCCGGAGCAGCCGGTCTAGCATTCTCAGCTCCCTTCCATAATGCTCCCCCTACAGGTGGATTGGCAAGCAGGCCAATCCACCTCGTTCCCACCAGTGAAATGGTCGGCTTCCACTGGGGGCGCCGGCATACCTGCTACTCAAACGCTTCAAACACGGGTGGGAAAGTGAGGATCAGGCCCAGGGCAATCAGCACCAGTGTCCAGATGAAGATGCTCCCCAGGGTCACCTCCTTTTCTTTCCAGCGATTATGCAAGACGGCCCAGGCGATCAGCCAGACCAGGATGCCCACACCGGTTTTACCGGTAAGTGAGCCGGCGGGATTGTACCAGTTGAGGGCGTTTTTCAGGCCCTCGCTGATAACAGCGCCAGTGGTCAACAGGCCGATGGCGAAGGGGCCGATGCCACTGGCAATTAGCGCGGCCGCAGCAGAACCACTGGGGATTTTGTGAGACGAAACTTGGGTTGCCATATCAGTAACCTCCTCAGTTTAATCGGGGAGTGATGCATATTCTACAGGATAGGAGCGGCCTTGGTAATCAGAGCGCCAAGGAGCCCGGCGATGCCGGCGATGATGAAGGCCAGGGTGAAGATCACCATGGCCATCCTGCGCAGGCGATCATCCTCTGCCAATTGCTCGCCGTATTTCCACACGATGTAGGCCACAGCGGTGGCCAGGATGGGTGCGAACCAGGCAACGTGCTCTTTCCATTCCATCCCAAAGGTATGCCAGGCTGCCAGATTGGGGTCTGCCTTCAAGAAAGAGCGCGGGTAGAGCGTCAGGTCAGATCCCTCCGGCGGCGGGGCCCGATACCAGGGGTAGACAATGTAGGTGCCGGTAAACACCGTGAGCCAGGCCACGATCGCCATCAGCCAGGTGCCGGCGTTCAGCCGGCTCAGGCGCTCGCGAACACCTTTGACCGTGACCAATTCAGGGCGCAGGCTGTACAGCCCGGCCAGGCCCCCTGCAAAGGACAGCAAGAACAGAGAGCCCAAGATCATGCCATGGATCAGGGTCCAGGTTTCTCTTGCAGTTAGAGACATTGGGAGAATCTCCCTTCTGAGCCCCGTTAAGGGCTCGGATGAAGTTTGTTCACATTAGCTTTTCCGAAAACCACACCGATCACTCCACAATTAACTTGCCATGCAGCATGCCCATCTGGCACTGGAAGTCGTACTCGCCGGGCTGCTCGGGCGTGAACTCGATGGTGACCACCTCGCCCGGGGGGAGTTTGGCGCTCTTGTTGAAATCCGGGAAGAGCACCATCTCCGAGCAGGAGGCCGTCTCCTGGCGGTTGAAGTTCAGGCGCA
>CAZHMV010000228.1:5949-7269 GCA_964532665.1 uncultured Anaerolineales bacterium | reverse complement strand
GACGGATAGCCGGGACTGAGACTTTGCCGCCGGCTGAGAGGAGTTCGTTGCCGACAAAGACCAGGGGCACGGCTCCATCGCCTTTTTTCACGCGGTCCAGCACTTCGGGAAAGCGGTGAAGCTCCGGCGAGAAGAGATCGTAGTATTCCACCGTCACCTGCTGGCCAAAGCGAGCTGTCAGTCGCTCGCCGGCCCAATCGGCCACCTCTCGCCAGGCGTCGGTCACGCCAGTCTCACAGGCCGTGGGCACACCGAAGATACGGACAGGCACAGGGCGATCCATCTCAGCAACACCCTGGGCCCATGTTCGGGCCGCAGCCCATCGGCATGGGCAGGGCGCTATCGCCATCGCCATTGCGAACAAATATCAGCGAGCGGAAGGTCTGCTCTGTTTCCTTGCTATGACACTCCGGGCACTCCGGCTGGAGGCCGGCCTCCTTCTGCTTGAACGTAGCGAAAACCTCAAAGACCTGACCACACTTCTGGCACTGATAGTCATATGTCGGCATTGGTAAGTAAACCTCCTCATATACACGGATGACCTTCTCTGCCTGAGGCAACTCCCGGTCATTCCGATCCGATTCTGCTCGCGAGGCAACACGAACTCATCGGCCGAATGGTTTTCTGGCACTGATGTTGGCACTGTACACCCGGACGTTGTCGAAGCGCCGGAAGTCGAGCCCATGGATGCAGAGCACACGCTCGAACCCTGCCTCAGCCATCAGGCGGGTGTATTCCTCCTCAGGGATGGCCCCGCCCACACAACGGGCCCACTCGTCTGGGTTGGAGCGCACTGACTCTGGCAGCGGCTTGTCAGTGACGATGTCGGAAATCATCAATCGCCCGCCAGGCCGCAGCACACGGTAAGCCTCCCGGAAGACCTGACCCTTGTCCAAGGTCAGGTTGATCACGCAGTTGGAGATGATGACGTCCACTGACTCGTCGGGTAGGGGCATTTCCTCGGCGTCACCCAGGTGAAACTCAACGTTGTTGAATCTGACCTGCTTGGCCGCCTGCCTGGCTCGGTGGATCATGGCCTCGGTCATGTCGAGGCCGACGGACTTGCCTTTTGGGCCTACCTTGCGAGCGGCGAGCAGAACGTCGAGCCCTGCCCCGGAGCCGATATCCAACACCACTTCGCCGGGTTGCAGGCTGGCCAGGGCCACCGGGTTGCCACAGCCCAGAGATAACCCGGCCGCCTCAAGCGGCAGGTTGACCAAGTCGGTCGTCTTGTAGCCTCCGTTGCAACAAGACAATGGCATATCTCTCAGGGCCAGGTCAGCGTAGCGCCCTTTGATCTCCTCTTTGCTTATTGCTTTC
>CAZHMV010000228.1:3572-5849 GCA_964532665.1 uncultured Anaerolineales bacterium | reverse complement strand
TCTCAGGGCCAGGTCAGCGTAGCGCCCTTTGATCTCCTCTTTGCTTATTGCTTTCCTCACACTCATCGCCTCTATGCTCTCCTTCCTCCCTGGCTTACCTTGACCAGGCTGCTGATGATAGTCCCGATGTTGGCCACACGCCCTTCAGCCACCTCGCCGGTACTCGAGATCCCTTGTTCGGGGCCAACGAAGTGATACCCCCAGCGCTTCAGCCGAGTCACGTTTTCCTGCACCACTGCTTTGGTCCACATTTCTTCGTGCATGGCCGGCGCCAGAATCACCGGTGCTCGCGTCGCCAGCACCGTCAGCGTTACCAGGTCGCCGGCCAAGCCGTGGGCCAGTTTGGCCAGCACGTCGGCCGTGGCCGGGGCGATGAGGACCAGGTCCGCCAGGCGGGCCAGTTGCACGTGGATCACTGGCGCGCGCGCAGCCGCTTTCCACAGATCGGCGTACACCGGGTTGCCAGAAGCCACCTCCAGGGTGAGGGGCGTGATGAAGCGCGTGGCCGCCGGCGTCATCACCACCTGCACGTTGGCCAGGTGGCGCCAGCGCAGTTGCCCGATGAGCTCGGGGATGTAGTGGGCCGCTACACCGCCCGTCACGCCGATGAGAATGGTTTTGCCGGCCAACACATCAGCAGCCTCCAGCGCCGGCCAGGCTGCCGAAGTCGAACCCCAGAAGCTGGCTGATCTGCATGTTCACCTCCGGCAGGAAGGCCTGAGCTCGTTGTTGGGCCTGCACGTAGGCCGTGATGGTCGCGTTTTGCTGGGCCTCGCTCTGCAGCCGGCGCAGGGTATCGATCTCCTCCTGGGTGATCCCGCTGCCGTTCTGCTGCTTCCGCATCAGGGCTTGCTGGCGTTCCTGGATCTCCACCAGGAGGCCACGCGCCTCCTCGTCGGCTTCCAGCCGCGCTTTGACCCGCCAGAAGGCGGCGATGGGTGGCGCGGCCCGCAGTTTCAGGGAGAAATCTCGTGTTGCTGCTTCGACGGTTGGATTCAACAATGCTCTACCTCCTGCCATGGTTCTTCAGAAACACGTCTCGACCCGTAGTAACGACTTCAGTCGTTCGGCCATCTGACCGACTGAGGTCGTTACTACATTTGAGCCGAATGATTAGCAACATCCGGAGCCGCAACTGGCGGCGAAGTTCAGGCCGATGGTCTCGGAGATGAGGCCGGCGACGTCCTGGCAGAGCAGGGTCAGCCGCTCCTGGGCCTCCGCGTATGCCTGCACGGTCGGTTGAGCCACCATCGCCTGCTGCAACTGTTGCAACTCCTGCCGTTGTGCATCCTCAACCAGGCCGAACTGGAGTTGCCAGCCCAGCGCCTGCTGTTTCTCTTGGAAGGCGCGGATGGCTGCCTGGGCCGCCGGATCCTGTCTCAGCCGGCGCTCGGCCACGTCAAAGGCGCGGTACTCCGGTGTTTCGGCCAGCACAGCCGCGAACTCCTGCGCCGCCAGCAACGCCTCGGCCTCAGTAATTTCAAATTCAACGCTGCTCGTCGTGTTTGTCTGCCACATCATGCTTCCTCCACTAACAGCTTCCAGCCCTGCATGATTTGTCTCCTCATTACTCGATTGCCTCCAGGAGCGCCCCAACCCGCTTGGCGATCTGATCCCGCACATCTCGAAAGACGGCCATCACCTCGTCCTCTGTGCCGGCCGCTTTGGCCGGGTCGCGGAAGCCCAGGTGAACGCGCTTCCCCTGGCCGAGCCAGACTGGGCAGTTCTCGGCCGCATCGTCGCAGACGGTGACAACCAGGTCGAAGGACACATCCCGGAACTCGTCGGCGTGTTTGGAGCGCCCGTGGTGCTCGATCCCGATTTCGGCCAGAGCGCGCAGGGCCAGCGGGTGGACGTAGCCGGCCGGCTCCGTGCCGGCGCTGACCGCCTCCCACCGCTCGCCCAGCCGGGCGTTGACAATGGCCTCGGCCATCTGAGAGCGGCAGGAGTTGCCGGTGCAGAGGAACAGGACTTTGCGAGTCATGAATCTACCCGTAACGGTTGCAGTGCAATGAAAAACGAAACGTCTTGCGTCTTACGTCTTACGTCTTGCGTCTTGCGTGACTCGAGGAGTCGCATGTCCCCCGTGGTCCTTACGCAGTACGCAGTACGTAAGACGCAAGACGTAAGACATCTCCCTTCACACCTTTGACCCACTCCCGTACAGCCGCTCCCCCAGCTCCGTCAACAACTCCAGCCCCTCCACTTCGCGTGACAGGAGCGGCACGGTCAGGATGGGCACGCCGAAGCGCTCTGCGATCTCGGCCAGGTACTTCT
>CAZHMV010000228.1:0-3472 GCA_964532665.1 uncultured Anaerolineales bacterium | reverse complement strand
GGCACGGTCAGGATGGGCACGCCGAAGCGCTCTGCGATCTCGGCCAGGTACTTCTCCTGCATGGCGCGGCGGGCGCGGCTGAAGGGCGTCGTGGCCTGGTCAGGCGGGATGACGAAGTTGGCCACCACCAGACCAGGCTCGATTCCCACGGTGCGCAATTCCTGAGCGGCGCGATAGGCTTCGATGATCGGTGTAGACTCCGGGTACATCACAAAGGCGAAGGTGCTCTGCTCGGGGTCGCGCATCATGTTGATCACCTGTCCGAAGCGCTGTTTGGCGACGTCATCGGCGACGGCGCTGTCCACCGAGGCGAACACCTTCACGTCCAGTTGTTTGCTCCAGTCCACCGGCAGTTCCAGCAGGCGCAGGGTATGGCCGGTGGGGGCGGTGTCGAAGACGATCACGTCCCAGTCGTCCTGCGAGGCGTAGTCGATGAACTGATCGAAGGCGGCGATTTCCTCGGTGCAGGGGGAGTTCAGCTCCTCAGCCATCACTTTGATGGCCTCGGGGGGCCGGCCACGCTGCCGTGCATCATCAAGGATGCGGGTCTTGTAGGACTCGACGGCGGCCTTGGGATCCACGTTCGCCGCCCACAGATGGGGAACGCCGGCCACCGGCGCGGCCTCGACTCCGACCGGTACGCCCAGTACGTCTCCCAGGTGCGCCGCCGGATCGGTGGTCAGCAACAGCGTGCGGAAGCCCTGCCAGGCCAGCCAGACGGCGGTCGTGCAGGCAGAGATCGTCTTGCCGACGCCTCCCTTGCCGGCGAAGAACATGGAGCGGCTGCGGCCGTTGGGCAGGATGCGGGGTAGCACTGCGTGGCGCTCATCACGGGCCGGCACGGGAACAGCGGGCACTGGATCGGGGGTGGGGATTGCAGGCGCCCGTGTGCCTTCGAACAACATCTGCGCCACGTCGCGCAGGCGGGCGATGCCCTTGATTTCACTGGGCAGCAGGAACATGCGCCGCGCGGGCAGAGGAATCTCCTTCTCGATCTGCTGCAAGTAGCCGGCCTGCATCTCAACTCGCGCCGCGAAGAGCGGGTCGGCGGTCTCTTCGGGCGGGATGATCCCGTTGACGATTAGCTGGTGAGTGTGAATGCCCAGTTTGCCCAGCTCGGCCGTAGCCCGTTGGGTCTCTTTGATGGCGATGGCTTCCGGGTGCAGGACGAAGATGAACGTCGTGTGTGCCGGATCGCGCATTGTCGCCAGCGTGCGTTCGTACTTTGCGCGGGCGTCCTGAACAGCGGCCGCCGGCCCAATACAGGTCTGGCCGGAGCCCTGGGCGGCCTGGTCGATGGAGCGGCTCCACTCGGCCGGCAGTTCCAGCAAGCGCAGCGTGTGACCGGTGGGGGCGGTGTCGAAGATGACCACGTCGAACGCCTGGCCGTTCTGGGCCGGCACATCCACAAAGTCGGTGAAACGATCGAAGGCGGCCACTTCGGCGGTACACGGGCCGCTCATCTGCTCTTCCATCACCTGCACCATCGGCAGCGGGAAGGCCGCCCGGATGGGGGCCATGGCGCGGTCGATGTATTCCTCGGTGGCGCGGTCCGGGTCAATTTCCATGGACCAGAGGTTGGAGACGCCCTCAATCGGTGTGATCCGGTGGCCGATGGGCTGTTCAAAGACGTCGGCCAGGTTCGAGGCCGGGTCGGTGGTGACGATGAGGGTTCGTTTTCCTTCGTCAGCGTAGCGCACGGCGGTAGCACAGGCCATGCTGGTCTTGCCCACACCACCTTTGCCAGAGAAAAAGATAAACGACGTAGACATCAGTTGCCTCCGTTCAACGCTGCCTGAACCTCGTCTAGCGAGGGGTAGTCGCCGGCCTTGATGATCTGGCCGTTGACAGACGTGATGGGCAGAGCATCCAGTTGCCGCTCCTGAATCAATCGGAAAACCTGGGGATTATTCATGAACGCCTGGGGCTGGACGGTCATCTGGTAACGTTCCACTGTCACGCCCTGGGCCTGGAGCTTCAGCACCATTTCGTTCACATCCAGCAGGACCGGGTCAATGGTCGGCCCACACAAACCTGTGGGGCAGCAGAGGGGTGGATCAAAGATTTCAACCCTGGCCGCCTGGACTTGCTCCACTGGCCGCGTTTCAAACAACGAGACTGCTTCCACGCTCACAGTTCAACCTCCATTGAAGTATATGGCCAAAAAAGAGTCGCAGACCCTAAGGGTTTCGGAAACCCTTAGGGTCTCCTGGCTCAATGATGAGGCGTGGCCCGCAGGTCGGCAGACGTGGCTGGATGCGCGCCGGGTCGAGGAACGTCATGAGCCAGGCACGCAGCTCCCTCAATGCGCTTTCGTTCACCGAGTAGTACACCCATCGGGCATCCAGCGGATCGCGCTCGGACTGGACCAGGCCGGCCTGTCGCAGCACCTTCAGGTGATGCGAGATCAGATTCATAGGCAGGTCTAGCCGCTCACCGAGGTCGCAATTGCATTGCACGCCCTGCATGAGGGTGTCGAAGATTTTCAGACGAGTGGGATCGCCGAGCACTTTCAGCAAGCCTGCTAACTCCGTTGGGTCTGAGACCTGATTTACCACTGCCTTCCCCTCGCGCGCCGATGATTCAATGACAGTTGAATTATATGCAGCCAACGAGAATTGTCAAGTGGGCTTCTTACCGAGCATTATGCGGACTTCGCGGGTGATTGGGCTGGTGCCTACCACAATAGCCGCCTCACCTTCACCGACGATCCCGCCGGCAGGTGATCTACATCTTCGGGGATGATGGCCAGCCCGTCGGCTTTGACCATGGAGAGCAGGATCCCGAGCCCTGGTCGCCGGTCAGGCGGGCGTAGGTGGTGTCGTCGCGCTCTTCCAGCGTCACCCGCAGGTGATGCCGGCGGTTGCCCTTGCGTTTGATCTCGTCCACCAGCACGGCATCGATCACCGGCCGGCTGAGGCTCTGCTTGCCCAGCATGGTCAGGATAGCCGGCCGGGCGAATATCTCGAAGGAGAGCATGGCCGACACCGGGTTGCCCGGCAACCCCAGCAGTGGCACGCTCTGAATCGTCCCGAAGGCCAGCGGTTTGCCCGGCTTCATGCGCACGCGCCAGAAGCTGATCTCGCCCTCGGCGGCCAGCACGGTCTTCACCACGTCGAAATCGCCCACCGACACGCCGCCGGAGGTCAGGAACAGGTCAGCCCCCTGCTCCAGGCCGGCCCGAATCTTCGCCGTCAGGTCCTCCACGGTGTCGCGGGCTATATCCAGCCGCAGCGGGATGCCGCCACAGGCCAGCACCTGGGCGGCGTTGGCATGGCCATTGGCATCGCGAATCTTGCCGGGCTCCCAGGGCGCGTCCGGCTCGATCACCTCGTCACCGGTGGAGAGAATGGCGACCCGTGGCCGGCGGTGAACCGCGACTTGGGTGCGCCCCAGCGCTGCCACCATGCCGATGGTCGGCGGAGTCAGGACGTCGCCGCGTTGCAGCACCACCTGGCCGGCTTTCACGTCT
>CAZHMV010000227.1:0-7326 GCA_964532665.1 uncultured Anaerolineales bacterium | reverse complement strand
CCCGTACCCGGCCTACCGCCGCAGCCACAGTTAGCGGGGAAACCGCAGCCCAAGCAACGCTGACCCCGACCGTCGTTCAAATCCGTCCGACAGACACGCCACCTCCGCCACCTCCGACCCCGACCCCGCGGCCAACCAATACGGCGGTGCCGGTTGAGACGACCGTTGAGGTCGAAGTGACGGCAACGCCGGCCCCCTCCATCACCGACGTCATGGTTGAAATCCCGGCTGGCTCCTTCACCCTGGGCAACAACAACAGCGATCCCAACGAAGCTCCGGAGCAGCAGATGGAGCTGCCGGCCTTCATGATCGACGTGTTTGAAGTAACCAACGCCGACTTCGCCGTCTTTGTGAACGCGACAGGCTACGAGACGTACCGGGAACAGCAGGGCAGTCCCCAGACCTGGCGTTGGGCCTACAAGGAGGGCAAGGACAACCACCCGGTGGTGTTTGTGACCTTTGAAGATGCACAGGCCTTTTGTGCGTGGGCCGGCAAGCGATTGCCAACAGAGTTCGAATGGGAAAAGGCAGCGCGCGGCCCAGAGGGCTTCCTGTTCCCATGGGGCAATCAGTATGATCCGACCCAGTTGAACGGCAAGGACAGCGGCCTGCGAAAGACGACCGCTGTAGGCAGCTATCCGCCTAATGGGTATGGCCTGTTCGACATGGCCGGCAACGTCAAAGAGTGGGTGGATTCACCCTACGTGGCCTACCCTGGAAGCAACTATCAAGACAGCCACTACAGTCCCGACTACCGGGGCATACGCGGCGGCGGTTGGTTTGACGAAGAGAAGTTTGTCCTGGCTACCAACCGCAATGGTGGCGATCCGGCAATCACGGCCAATGATGACATTGGCTTTCGGTGCGCGAAGTAGGAGATGGCTGGATGGCTAGATGGCTGGATGGCCATTAGCCATCCAGCCATCTAGCCAACTAGCCATCCAGCCATCTAGCCATCCATCAATCTGAAAGGAGGGGATGCCGGACGAAAGAAGCAAAGTGAACGGCCAATAAGCACTGTGTGAGAATCGAAAAAGAGTCCCTAACAGGAGGAGTATGCGATGAAGCTAAACAAGACACTACTGAGCCTCTTGCTGGTCCTGACGATGCTGGCAGTGGCTGTGCCGGTGGTTGCAGCCGCACCCCAGCAGCAGAGTGGGGGGCAAGACTACATTATCGTCGCCGATGACTGGCTGAGCAAGCTGGCCGACAAGTTCCTGGGTGACATCTTCGCCTATCCTGCGATCACCTACTACACCAACCAGAAACATGCCGAGGATGATAGCTACGCCAAGATCACCAACTCCGACGTGATTGAGATTGGATGGAAGGTTTACATCCCCAGCGCGGAGGAGGCGCAGGCCTACTTCAATCGTCAGGTCGCCAAAGTTGGTGCGACAGGTGGTGGCACCATCAAGATCGGCGCACTGGCCCCGCTATCGGCGCCTGGCTCGGTCACGGGCGGGACGGCCATGAAAGCTGCCTTTGAGATCGCGGTGCAGGAGATCAACGATGCCGGCGGCGTGCTGGGCAAGCCGGTAGAACTGGTCCTGGTGGACACCGAGGGCCTGCCCGAGCGCGGCACGGCGGCGATGGAGCGCCTGATCAGCCAGGAGAAGGTCGTCGGCGTCGTGGGCGAGTACCACAGCGCCGTGGGTCTCACGGCCAAGGAGGTGGCCCACAAGGATCACGTGCCAACGGTCTTCGCCGAGACGTGGAACGACAAAATCACGGCGGTGGAGTACCCCGAAGTCTTCCGCATTGCTCCGGTATCGTCCGAGGTGGCAGCGGTAGATGCCAAGTTCATCCAGTCGCTGGGTGTGAAGAACGCGGTCATCATGACCGAGAACACCGGCTACGGTATCCCGGCCGCCAAAGCCACCACAGACCACCTGGCTGAACTTGGAATCAATGCCACGACCTTCTCGGCTGATATCGGCACCCAGGACTTCTCCGGTATCATCGAGCGCATCAAGGCTGCGAATCCGGAGCTTATCCTGGTCCTGCTGACGGGCGAGACGTCGTACAACTTCGAGCAGCAAGCAGCCGAAGCCGGCATCGGCCCACAGGACGTGCCGATGATCTGCAACCAGGTCGCCGACGACAGCGAAACCTTCTGGACCAACGTACCCGATGGCAACCTGTGCTTCTACCGCCGCATCGGTCTGCCACGCGCGTTGTACACGGATGAGACGACGGCTTTTGTCCAGAAGTACACCGCCAAGACGGGCAAGACCTCGGCCGAGTCCTACGCGATGGAAGCTTACGACTCGCTGAAGCTGATGGCCCAGGCGATCAACGAGGCCGGTTCTACCGACCCGGATGCCATCATCCGCGCGCTTGAGAACATCTCGTACAACGGCGCGTTGGGCAACATCACGTTCCCCTACGGGACTCAGAATCCCATCCCCGCCGGGACGGATGCTAAGTGGTGGCATCAGTTCCCCAAGCCAGCCATCACCATGGTCCAGTATCAGGAAAAGGGCCAGGATTCGGCAAGCGCGGCCGTGGTCTATCCTGAGGCCTACAAGACCGCCGACCCGATCCTGCCATAGGAGCCATACCTGTCGAATCGAATAAGACCTCGGAGGTCTCGGTAGAGACCTCCGAGGTCTGGATTACGAACACCTTCCGCCTTTTGTACTTTTTGAGGGTAAACAATGGAACATGCCTCATACTTAGTCTGGGCTCTTCTGTGGATCATCGGATGGGGAACTGTCGGCGGTGTGGTGACGCCCCGTATCTACGGGCGAAAGGACCTGGATGTATCTCAGGCGGCGCTGGCCGGCGCGGCCACAGGCGCTGCCGGCGGGCCATTCTCTCTGGTACCTCTCTGGTACTACACGCCCACACTGGACTGGAAGTGGGTGGCCATTCCCGGCGTGGTGATTACCGCGATCTTCGCCGCCGCCTTTGCGGCCGCCGACCCCAATAATCTGTGTGTCACCAACGGTGGCTTTGTCGCCACCCAGCTTGTCAACGGACTGGTGATCGGCACGATATACGGCCTGATGGCCCTGGGACTGACCCTGATCTTTTCGATCCTGGGCATCGTGAGTTTCGCCCACGGCGAGTTCTACATGCTTGGGGGCATGGCCGTCTTCTATCTCACCACCGTCTGGTTCCCTGGCCTGAACCCGATTGCCGGCTTGCTTGGCGCAGCCCTGCTGACGTTCGGGATCGGAGTGATTTTTGAACGGCTCTTCCTGCGGGTCATGAGTACCGGCCAGGTGGACCGACCGGACGAATACGCGATCTTGGTGACCTTTGGTCTGGCGTTCTTCCTGCAATATCTGACCCTGGCCCTGGTCGGCGCCAATCCCAAGAAGGTGCAGCGGTTTTTCGAATACCCCACCCTGAACCTGCCGTCAGCTAACAACCCTGGCTTGCTGAAAGTGACGCCGGCGACCGTAAAGTTGTTCGACCTGATATCGATTCCATCTCCTCGATTGACAGCCGCCATCATCGCTTTGATCCTGTTGGGACTGCTGATGTGGTTCTTGTACTACACCTGGGCCGGAAAGGCCCTGCGAGCTGTCAGTCAGGACCGGCAGGCAGCAGCCGTGACCGGCATTAACCCGAACACGATGAACACACTGGCGTTTGGCCTGGGGACCATGTTGGCCGGCCTCTCCGGCGCTTCGCTGGTTCAGGTCTTCTCGTGGGTACCGTGGGTGGGCACGCCGGCCTCGGCTCGCTCCTTCGTCATCATCGTGCTGGGCGGCATGGGTTCGCTGCCCGGCGCCTTCATCGGCGGGCTGATCGTCGGCCTGGTTGAAGCCCTGGGGGCCGGCTGCGTCCCCGATCCGCAGCGGGCCGCGGCCTACATTCCCGCCTACGGCATGTTCATCCTGACCCTCGTCCTCTTGCTCAAGCCAACCGGTCTGTTTGGGAGAGAGCTATGAACCGTACCAGGTGGATGTGGAGCCTGGCCGGTGTGGGGGCATTGTTGTTAACCGTCGCCCCGGCAAGTCTCCAATCACACCCCTATATCATGCACATCGCAATTGTGGCCTTCTTCTATGCGATTCTGGCCTCGAGTTGGTCGCTGCTGGCCGGCTACGCCGGGCAGTTTTCCTTCGCCCACATGGCCTTCATGGCCATCGGCGCCTACACCACCGGCCTCTTTGGTCACTTTGTACGTTTGACCACAGCGCCGACCCGAGTCTGCGCAGAAATTCCAATCGGGAAGTATTGGCTGGTGTTGGTCAACACCGGTGCTCAGAATTGCCTGGAGTTGGGTAAAGCGAACATGCCGGTGGGGACGCTGATCTATCGGTTGCCGGCCTTCTTCGGTATTATCCTGGGCATCATCATGGGTGGCATCTTTGGATTCCTGATCGGCGTGCTTGTCTTGCGATTGCGAAGCGCGTATCTGGCGCTGTTCACCATCGGCTTTTCGGAAATTCTGCGCGTTGCCCTCAACGCCGAGATCGACATTACAAACGGGCCGAACGGCTTAGAACTGGCTCCGCTTTTCCCCAGAGGAGTTCATTTCGCGGGGTTCTTCTTCGGCGCCACGGATAAGATTCCACCGTACTATGTGATGCTGCTGTTGTTTCTTGCCTCGATGGGATTGATGTACTGGCTGTCGGTATCGCGGTTTGGCCTCTTCGTTCGTTCTATCCGCGAGGATGAAGAAGCGGCGGCGGCTCTTGGGGTCCACATTGTACGCTACAAGGTATTGGTCTTTGTCATCACCAGCATGATCGCGGCCGGGGCCGGCGCGGTGGAAGCTCACTACATCGGCGTGATCACACCCAACATTCTGCTCATTCTCCAGATGAGCCTGGTGATTTCCATGGCCGTCATTGGCGGGCTCGAAAGCCTGGTGGGTGCTGCCATTGGCGCCATCATCATCGAGTTCGCCCTGGAGTTCCTGCGAACCAGCTTCACCATTGGCCCGGTGGTGATTGACATGACCAACTGGCGGCTGGTCTTCTTCGGTTTGCTCTTGATGCTGACCTTGCGTTTCTGGAACAATGGATTGATCCACCCAATTATTGAGCGCTTGACTCGCGCCGGCGTCGCTGAAGAGACCGTCGCCCAACGAGAGGCAGCAGTAGAGGGACAGCAATGATTGAGCTCGATGTCAATAACGTCAGAAAGAACTTCGGTGGCGTTCAGGCGCTCAGCGGGGTGACGTTCAAGGTGCGGGGGCCTGAGTTGATCGGGCTGATCGGGCCGAACGGTGCCGGCAAGACCACCCTCACCAACATTCTGGACGGCATGATTAAGCCGTCCGGCGGCACGGTCTATCTGAATGGTCAACGGATTGACATGCTACCTCCGTACCAGGTGGCGCGGATCGGTTTGGGACGCACTTTCCAGGTGACGCGCGCCTTCCGGCGGATGACGGTGCTGGAGAATCTGATGGTGCCGGCCCTGGCAATGCACCCCACCGCCCGGCAACGCGATTTCCACGACAAGGCGAAGGACGTGCTCAAGTTCCTCACCATAGAACACCTGACGAACGAATACGCGCGCGCCCTGTCGGGAGGCCAGCAGAAGTTGCTGGAACTGGGCCGGCTGCTGATGCTCGACCCGGACATCATCATCCTCGACGAACCGTTTGCCGGCGTCCACCCCAAGCTGATGGAGATCATTTATGAGTACATCACCACCGTCAACGCGCAGGGCAAGGCGTTCATCATCATCAGCCACGACATGGACACCATCTTCACCCTCAGCAAGCGCCTGCTGGTCCTCAACTTCGGGGAGCTCATCGCTGATGGCGAGCCGGAGATGGTACGTCACGATCCGGCTGTCATCGAGGCGTATCTGGGCGAGGAGGAAGAGGAGGCTGGCCCGGCAATCGTCGAGACCTATCTGGGGAAGGAAGAGGACGAAGATGCTTGAGGTACGGGACCTTTACGTTGGCTACTATCGGGACCTGAACATCCTTCAGGGCGTTTCAATCAAGGCCGAAAAGGGAAAGATCACCACCGTGCTCGGCGCGAACGGCGTGGGCAAATCGACGATGCTGAAGGCCATCTACGGGTTCCTCAAACCCAACGCCGGCGAAATCTTCCTGGAAGGCAAGAACGTGGTGGGTGTCCCTACCCACAAGCTGATCGACATGGGGATTTCGTACATCCCTCAGCAGCCGGGGATCTTTCGCTGGATGACCGTCGAGGAGAACCTGGAGTTGGGCGCGTGGACCTTCCGCAACGACAAGGCGCGCATTCGGCAGAAGCTGGAAGAAAACTACGAGCGCTTCCCGCAACTGAAAGATCGGCGGCGTTCGCAGGCCGGCGAACTATCGGGTGGTATGCAGCGCATGGTCGAACTCGGACGCACGTTGATGACTGATCCCAGGGTCATTCTGGTGGACGAACCCACCGCCGGGCTGGCCGCGCTCTTGTCTCGAGAGGTGTATCAGATGCTGGTAGACCTGCGGGACCGGGATGGCATGACCATCGTCCTGGTGGACCAGGAGATTCGCCAGGCCCTCAAGATCGCCGACTACGTCTATGTGCTGGAACTCGGCCGGAACCGATTTGAGGGTCCGGTGGAAGAGTTCACCGACTTGAAGAAGGCTTTTTGGGCGTGACACACCGAGAGTGATAGAGATAGTGATAGGGAGCAGAGCGCTATGTCGGTTTCGCTGTCACTATCTCTATCACTATCGGCGTGTCACGTTCTGATACTCATGAGGCCCAACCAAGAGCTTTGACCTCTTCGGGAACTTGCACTATACTCAACACAGGTAAACGAGGGGAATCCCACCATTCTTTGTCCGAGAGGCGAAACATGGACGTCGCAATCCAGCCTGCGCTCAGGTCACGCATACGTTTGGATGGTTTGGAGGAACTGTACTCCGTTCGGGGTGCCGCGACGGTGTGGCACTTCCTGCTGGCGCACTCGCACCTGATTGACATGCTCCTTGAAGCGTATCCTCACATAGAGAAGCATTTCGGCCCTGATCCAGAGGTTGTCCTGGAGGTTGTCAGTGACCCCGAGGCGACGTCGCGGAAACAAATGTTCGCCTATATCATCACTTCTCTTCCTCCAGCGAAAGCCATGGCCCAACTAGACAAGCTTGATGAGGAATGGTTCCTGGATCAGCTAGACCGAGTTGGTAATCTCTTCAACTTCAGCCTTGAGCGTGATTGACAAGTTGGACTCCCTAACAACTCACTGAGGGCGAATCCTTGCGAAGGTTTGGCGACGCCTTCCATGCCAGGAGTGTTATCGCCTGTCAGCACAGTTCAGTTGACAGGGCTATTCGCAACCTTCGCAAGGATAGCGGAACGCAAGAAAGGGGCAAGTATGCCACTCAATCTCTCCCCCTCCGCTCAACGTTTCGAGCAGTCCCCGACGCTG
>CAZHMV010000226.1:0-7382 GCA_964532665.1 uncultured Anaerolineales bacterium | reverse complement strand
CGTGTCTTTGTGTCTTGGTGGTAAGGGCAGGGCGTGAATGATTGCAAACGCAAAAATGTGACGGCCACCCGCGCACCCATTCTCGCTCTTGCAGGGGCGAGGCATTCCCCTTGGCAGCGTTCTTCCTTACTCTATTGGGCACACTAAGGGGATTTACCCTCCTCATGGGTCTGCGGGAATGCCTCGCCCCTACAAATCCCCACAGTTTTGCGCCATACCCCCCTGACAGCTCTGGTTTGTATATGATGCGTTCCCTGTGGTATAATCCCTTATTTACAAGCAAGCAGTTCACTCAGAGAAGTTGAACTTCTTGGGCCAAGGAACGATTATGCCAATTCTATACCTGACCCCCGCTTCCATCAGCGATCTGACCCTCTTCATTTTCGCTTCGTTTGTGGCGGGGTATCTCTGGTACCTGGCCCGCAAATCGTGGCGGCGGACGCACGATCCCCTGACGACGCTCTTCCTGGCCGGGGCGTTTACCCTGATTGCGAGCTACGTCCTGCTGACGTTTCTGGAACGATCCCTGTACCCTGACCTGGGCTTCTATGCCTTGCCCCTGCAGAGTGTGGCCATAGCCTTCGCCCTGGTCTGCCTGGTGCAGTTTGCCTACCACTTCCCGGTGCTGCCCCCCGACCGAGAGCGGGAAGCCCGCCTGGCCCTGTGGCTAACGATGCTTCTGCCCCTTTGGGAGGGAGGGTATGCGGTTCATCGTTATGCCAGGCTGGCACAGCTGGCACAAGGGATGGTGGTATACAGACCCTCCAGGGCAGATTACGTTGTGGCCGCGGTTTTCTTGTGGTTCTTGGTCGTTTTGCTGCGCCAGGTGGGACACGCCGACGAGCGACCGGTGCCGCTGTGGCGCAAACTCTGGCAACCACACGGAGCCCCGGCCCGCGCTGCCCGAGCCTTTGCAGCGATCAGTGTGTCTCCCGTCTGTCTCATGATCCTGATCATTTTGAGAAATGAGAACTATCTTTCCACTCCCGTCACCGTGGTACTCCTTTCGCTGGGCATCCTGTTCACGCTGTGGGCCTTCGTGCTGGTCTACCTCAATACCCTGCCGGAGGCGACCTCGCTCATGGTGAAGCTGGTCGTCATCTCCCTGGCAGCCATCCTGGTGATACTGGGAGCTGTGGGGCAAATGATCAGCCCGGCCTTCATCGCCGGATATCACAATCCCCATTTTATCGCCGGCCACCAGACGCTGCGTTTCACGCCCAACGCCCAGGGGGGCTATGACGTTACCAGGGCCCCTTTCCACTTCGACGACGATTTGGGGGCCAGATTGGATTTCAAAGATACACGGGTGGCTCTGGCCTTTGACTTCCCCTTCTATGACCAGGTCTGGCGACAGGCCTATCTTTATCGAGATGGGGCGGTCAGCTTTGGGCGGCCATTCGAGTGGGCAGATACGTTATACCACTACGGTTCATTACCGGCTATTTTTCCCCTGACCGTGGATTTCGTGAACTCCGAGACATTGCTTGGGGAATCTGGCGGCTTTTTCGCCCACAACACAGCAGAGAAGCTGACCATCACCTGGGTTCAACTGCCCGAGAAGGACGCTCCCGAAAATCTCTACACGCTACAGTTGACACTGTACCCCAATGGTATCTTCGAGATCACCTTCGATGGCCTGCCGGCGACACAAGATTATGATGCGTACAGCAGATGGCATACAGCCTGGATGCTCGGCGTTCTTCCGGGTTCAGCCAGCCTGACCCCCCAACACGTCCGCTTCGACGATCTCCCCTTCAGCGGCGGGCCAGGGGGGATCGTGGAAGACTACCACCTCGATTTTCGTCGCGCCCTCCACCGGTTTCTCGCGCCGCTGGCTTATCTGGTGCTCGCCAGTACGGCCTTGCTCATGGGGGGGATCCCCCTCGTCTTTCGCCGCACCCTGGTCCGGCCACTCAACGCCCTGTTGGAGGGCATGAGAGAGGTGGATGCCGGGAACCTGGAGGTGTCCATCCCGGTACAATACGACGACGAATTTGGCTCCCTCACCCGCTCGTTCAACGCCATGACCGGGGAACTCCACACGCTGGTGAGCGATCTGGAAGGGCGCGTCGCCAAGCGCACTGCGGAATTACAAGCCAGCAAACGTGAAATCGAACGCACCCACGGAACGCTGCGCACCGTCTTCGACAACCTGGATATGTTCATCTTTGTCGCCGATTTGCAGACCCATGAAATCTTGTTCGCCAGCCAGAAAATCCTGGATGCCTTTGGGCCGGTAGAAGGCCAGGTGTGCCGGAAGGTATTGCGCGAATGGCATAGCAGCCTGTGCGAGGCTTGCCTCAACCGTAAGCTGCTGGACGACAACGGCACACCCACCGGCATCCATCGTTCGGAATTTCAAAGCGCGCACAATGGTCATTGGTATACCCGATCCGACAGCGCGATCACGTGGACCGATGGCCGCCCGGTACACCTGTCACTGACCATAGACATCACCGCGATCAAGCAAGCTGAAGCCCGGGTGCTGACTCAGCAGCGCGCCCTGACCACCCTGGAAGAGCGCGAGCATATCGGCCGCGAGCTGCACGACAGCCTGGGCCAGGTGCTGGGCTACATCAACGTGCAGGCCCAGGCCGTCCAGGCTCTCTTTGCCGATGGCAAAGCGGAGGCCGGTGAACGCCTGCTGGAGCGCCTGGCCGATGTGGCCCAGGATGCCCACAATGACGTGCGCAAATTCATCCTGGGGATGAAAGGCGCACCGGGTGAGGCGCATAATTTCTGGGACGCCTTGCGTGAGTACGCTGCAAAATTCGAGGCCCACACCCAGGTGCGGGTGCTGCTCAGCCTGCCGGGCGGGCGCCAGCCCCTGCTGCCTCCCGAGGATGAACTCCATTTGCTGCGCATCATTCAAGAAGCGCTCACCAACGTGCGCAAACATGCCGGCGCCAGCCAGGTGCAAATCATCTTCAGCGCGGTAGAGGAACAAATGCAAGTCGTAATTGCCGATGACGGCCACGGCTTCGAGGCGAATGGGCGAATGGATGAATCTCCAACCTCCGAGCGCCAATCCTTTGGCTTGCAGGGGATGGGCGAGCGCGCCGAAGAGATCGGCGGCCGCCTGGAAGTGCGTTCCCGGCCCGGGGAGGGCACCCAGGTCATCGTCACTTTCCCCCGGTGGGATCAAACCACGGAGGACGAGAGACCCTCCCTCGAAGCGGGTGCGGCACCAAAGCGGGTGTTGCTGGTGGATGACCATCCCATGTTTCTGGAGGGTCTCCGCAACTTATTGAGCGCCTACGGCCTGCGCGTGGTCGGCCTGGCCTACGATGGACTGCAAGCCCAGGAAATGGCCCGCACCACCCGCCCCGACGTGATCCTCATGGACGTGCAGATGCCGCGCTGCGACGGCCTCGAAGCCACCCGGCGCATCAAGCGCGAGCACCCTGAGATCGAAATCGTCATGCTCACCGTTTCGGCCGACGAGGAAACCCTTTTCGAGGCCCTCAAAGCAGGGGCCTCCGGATACCTGCTCAAAAGCATGAAAGCCGAAGATTTCTTCCTGCTCATCTCCGGGTTAGAGACGGGGGCGCCTCCGATCGCGCCGCAACTGGCCGGCAAGGTGTTGGCCGAGTTCCAGAAATTGACCCAACCTGAGAGCGAGTTGAGCGGCCAGCAATGGGAAGTGCTCCGTCTGGTGGCCCAGGGACACACTTATGGCCAGATCGCGCAGCAGCTTCACCTCAGCGAGCGTACCGTCAAACGCTACATGAAAGAAATCCTGGAGCGTCTGCACCTAAAGAGCCGTGCCGAAGCGGAGGCTTATGCGCGGCAGCAGGGGCTGTGAGTCAGAAGTTCGCAGAAGTTCGGCTTCTGAGAGAAGTCGAACTTCTCTCTGCTCGTAATCGTTCACCACCCCCCTCAATCCCCCCTCGTGAGGGGGGAGGGCTTGAAACTTCCCCCCTCGTGAGGGGGGATTGAGGGGGGTATTGACAAAACTATCACCCCGATGATATAATCAGACTATGTTACACCGTCATCTCACCCACCAACAATTCACCCTTGCCGCGATTGACGATGTGATCGGGCGCGGCAAACGCCGGGACTGGGCCGAGCTGCGCCGGGTTGCGCTCAACGACCGGGCGGTGATGGAAAAAGTGTTGCGGGTGTGCCAGGCGCATATCACTGATCCTTATGCCCAGCGCTACCATTTCTGGAAACAGTATGCCGAACGACACCTGGCCTGATTGGGAGCAAGTGTTGGCCGCCGCCGCCCACCTGCAGCGCATCTTGCCGAACGCTGTCCTCGTCGGCGGAAGCGCCTCGGCTGTATACGCCGCGCACCGCCTGTCCACCGACGCCGATCACATCCTGACCGATCTCCGTCCCCGTTTTGACCAGGCGCTGGCTGAACTGGAGGCGGTTGCCGGTTGGAAGACGGCCCGCGTCAGACGTCCCGTCCAGATCCTCGGTAGCCTGGACGGCATCGAAACCGGGGTGCGGCAGTTGATCCGGAATGAGCCACTGGAAACCGTTCAGATCGAGTACCAGGGTGAAAAGATCACCGTCCCCACAGAAGCCGAAATGCTGCGGCTTAAGGGCGTGCTGATTCTCAAGCGCAACGCGACCCGTGACTATCTTGATTTCGTCGCTCTGGCCGAGCATTTAGGCGCTGAGAAAATGATCAAGGCCCTGCATCCATTCGACCGTCTTTACCCGCAGCCGAACGAAGAATCGGCTCTGCACCAGTTACAGATTCAACTGGCGCAGCCGTTACCCTACGATCTCGAAGAACTCAACCTGGCCGAATACAAGCGCCTTGACCCGCGCTGGCATAATTGGCAGAACATCAAGGCCGCGTGCGCCGATTACGCCACCCTGATCTTTGATCGCATTGTTGGTTTGGCGTGATGGAATGGATCAAACTGCGGGCCGACCCCCGGCTGCGCGTCATCCACATCGACCCGGCCCACGCCACGGCCATGGAGCAGTTGGCCGCGCTGCGGGAGAGCGCCCTGGTCTACGACTGCCGCACCATCGAGCCGGACGTGATCCAGGCCATCCACGTGCCGCACCCCCGCATTCCCACCGTGGGCCTGGGGGGGCGGGGACGCCCAGGAACTGACGCTCCTGGGCCGGGAATACCCGCCGGCAGTCATGGAGAGCCTGGCGTGGGCGCGGGCGGCGATGAGCGAGTGCCAGACCTGACCGGTTTCGGGATCAGCCCTGCAGGTCAAAGCGGTCATGGCCGCTACGTATCTGGCACGCCGAAGATTCCACGGAAACCGGTCAGGTCTCCACACTCAAGCAGGAGACTACCTGTATTTATATGGTCAATAAACACTTCGAAACTAAACATGATTCCGCTGAAATAACTACTTTTTGTTGACTCGTCAAAATTTGCAGAACGGTTAGTAAATCGAGCTTGTGTGGATTGCAGACACAGTTTGGCGGCTTGTCCCAGAAATTTACACGATTTACATCAAAAGTTCGGTATAGCGGGCGTATGCGGGGTTGACCTTCCCAAAAACACCCTTTTTCAGCGGCGGCACGGTGACCCGCACCTTCACCATCAGCAACACGGGCACGGCCGATTTGACCCTGACCAACTCGCCCGCCGTCACTCTGACGAGCGGGACGCACTTCAACATCAGCGCCATACCGGGCGCCACCACCATCATCAGCGGTACAGCCACCACCTTCGAAATCACCTTCGACCCGGCGGCGGCGGGCAGCTTCACCGATACGGTGACCATCGCCAACAACGACAGCAATGAGAACCCCTACACCTTTGTCATCTCTGGTACGGGTACGGCGCCGACCAGCACGCCCACGGCCACGCCGACCAGCACGCCGGCGGTGTCGGACGGGGACCTAACGCTCAGCAACGTGGCCCAGCATGACCCGCTATGCGTCACCTGGTTCCAGCACTACGACCTGACTGTGTCGAACGGCAATCAGGCAATCACCCTCACCGGCGTTATTGTCACCGATACCCTGCCCCTCAAGACCTACCTGTTGCCGGCGTGGACGACGCCAGGCTACCTCTACAACCCGATCACCCGGGAAGTGGCGTGGGCCGTCGGCGCGCTGGGGCCGGGGGAACAGCGTGTCCTGCAACTGGAATTGGGCACCAATTCGACCCTGGCGGAAGGGGAAACCCTCCACGACGAGGCGACAGCCGACAGCACGGAGACCGCACCAGCGGTGCCCGTGGCAGCGGGGGCAGACCAGTCAGGTTTCCAAAACCTGACTGGTCTATCTTGCGCGTCTGGCCGCCGAGAGTTACGGCCTGCAGCCTCCACGCACGGCGGGTGCCCGACCAGCCAAAAAGCAAAACTTTGACGCTCCCCCAGGCGCAGTTTTCCCCTTGACAGCACATTGCAGAGATGTTATAATAAGTCTGTACAGAGGGTATACGACAGACGATATACGAGCTATACGGGAGGGGAACTATGCCCCGCATCATAGGTGTAACAAAGGCCCGCCACAACTTCACAAAACTGGTTGGAGAGGCAGACCAACACGGTGATCCCATCTACGTCACACACTTCAACGAGCCCCGGGTCGTGCTCATCAGCTACAGGGTGTTTGAAGACCTGCTACAACGCATGGAAGACCTGGAGGACATGATATCTATCTATCGCGGCCGTGGGGAGCCCACACGACCTTTTGAGGAATTCTGGACCGAGATCGAGCAGGAGGCCGGGGGCCTTGAGCAAATACCAGCTTCATCTGGCACGGTCGGCTGAGAAAGACATTCGACACCTACCGAAGACTGACCAGCAGAGGTTAGCAGTAGCCATCCGCGCTCTGGCTGGCGTTCCGCGCCCCCAAGGGTGCCAGAAAATGGTAGACAGCGATGGTTACCGCAGTCGGGTTGGCGTCTACCGCATCGTCTACGACATAGACGACAAGGGCCGGAAGGTGAACATCTACCGCGTCAAGCATCGCAAGGACATCTACCGCTAATACCCCTCTATTGTGCCAGTGTGCCAGACTACCCCTCTCCCCCTCACCTTGACCCCCTCTCCCCCTTATTTTGTCACCCTGAAGGGGAAAGTTGGCACTTTTGTGTCCCTTTTGTCCCTTTACTTGGGCATCAGAACGTGCTATAGTGGTGGAGCAGTTCAGGGGTTGGGGACTGGGGATCGGGAAGCAACGCAACACGCAACACGTGATACGCAAATTCGTGACAGATTCAGAAGGACCAAATATGCGCTCAGAACCCACACAGCCTACGATTTTGCTCTACGGAGACTCGCTGGCCCTGGCCGCGGTGGAAAGCCGCCTGCGGAGCGACCCCCGGCTGCGCGTCATCCATATTGACCCGGCCCACGCCACGGCCATGGAGCAGTTGGCCGCGCTGGGGGAGAGCACCCTGGTCTACGACTGTCGCGCCATCGAGCCGGATGTGATCA
>CAZHMV010000225.1:0-7474 GCA_964532665.1 uncultured Anaerolineales bacterium | reverse complement strand
CCCCCCCCCCCCCCCCCCCCCCCCCCCCCCCCCCCCCCCCCCCCCCCCCCCCCCGGCCCAGCTCGATCCACACGTCGCCGAAATAGCGCTTGATCTCATTGAGTGTCGGTTCCAGAGGATGGCGCTGCCCCTCCCGCCCGAGGGCCACGTCGGCGGGGCGATAGGTGCCGACGATCAGGATGCGGCTCTCGTGGATGCGCCGCGCCAGGTGGAACAGCAGATTGATGGAGGCGCGGTCGGCCCACTGCAGGTCGTCCAACACCAGGAGGAGTGGCTGCTGCGTTGCCAGGGCGCGGAGTACATCGGTGTACTGCTCAAAGATGCGGCTCTGACTGAGATCGGCGTCGAGCGACTCACGCTCAGCCAACGCCTCCAGCCTGTCGAGCCAGCCGGCGCGCCCCGCCACGAAAGCGCCGGCACGGGTGGCCAGGCCGGCGGCGGGCACGAAGATCTCGATCAGGTCCGGACCCAGCTCGACCAGCGCCTTCCCCGAGATGCGGAGGAAGTTCTGCAGCCGGCTGGCATTCTCCTGAGTGATGGCGCCCTGCGCCAGCCGACTCTCTACATCGCCGGTGAGCATACCCAGCACCTCGCGGAAGGGCAAATACGGGTCGCCAATGCCGGTCTGCGCGTTGCACTCCCCAACGGCGACAAGGAGGTCGTCGTGCTGCGCCTCGGCGCGGCGGGCGAACTCGGTGACCAGCGCGGTCTTGCCGGCGCCGGCCTCGCCTGTCACGAAGCGGATTTGGCCGTGGCCGGCGAGGGTTTTGTCGAGAAACGCTTGAAGTTGCGCCAGTTCACGCTCACGCGCGACGAACACTTGCTCATTCATTGTCCGTTTCCTTCGCGATGCGGTTCACCCAGTTGAATCCTCCAGCACTGCCCGCACATCTGGCAGGTTGAGAAACGAGGTGCGTAGGTCCGGTGTGCCGGCGTGATCAGCGATGAACGCAATCACCTCCCGCGCCTGGGCGCGCAAGTTCTCGGCTTCGGCAACGTGTCCGCGCCGGCTTTCGATCTCGGCGAGGGCGGCCAGGATCTGCCATAACATGCGCCGCGCGCCCATCGCCTCGGCTTCGGCGCGGGCTTCCGCCAACGCAGCCTGCGCCGTATCAATGTGCCCCTGGGCCAGGAGCGCCTGCCCTCTGAGATACAGCGCCTCCGGGAGGTACACGCGCGCGCCGGCATCGTGCATCGCGGCGATCAGTTCGTCCATGAGGCTGACCGTACGCGCGTATTCTTGCCGCGCCAGCGCCAGTTGGCCTTCGGGCAAGGACACCACTAAAGCCTCATCCGTGGCGATGCCGTCTTTGAGTTCAATGCCACTGTCCCGGATGGCGGCTTCGGCCTGGGTCAACTCTCCGTGGCAGATGGCCAGTCGTGCCAGTGCGGCCAGGAGCGGTGGTCGGAAGAAGGCGGACACCGCTCCCCCGGCTTCGGCCCTGGCCTGCTGGTAATGCGCCAGCCCCTGCTCAAGCGCGCCCAGGGCGCTATAGTTTAGCCCTAGAGTGACATGGAGGATCGGCTGAAATGCGGCGGCCTGCTGGCTCAGACGGAGCGCCCCTTCCAGCGGTGCGATGGCTTCGCCGGCCGTGCCGGATTCCAGACGGACGAGGCCTTGCATGAAGGAATAGCTGAGTTGGTTCCACACATTGCCGATGGATTGGCTGATCTGGTAAGCTTCTTCAGTCGCCGCGAGTGCTCCGTTGAGGTCGCCCCTAAGGTAAGCCAGACTCCCCGAATAGTTGAGACGGCCGGCCAGCATAGGCAGGTTGCCCAGCTCGCGCCATAGACGGGTGGCTTCCTCCTGCGCCGCCTCTGCCTGCGCTCGCTGGCCTGCTCGAACATAGGCGTACACTAGATCGTTCAACGTAAAGGCCATTTGCTCACGCAGATTTAGCTCTCGGGCGATGGCCAGCGACTTCTCGCCGTAGGCTACCGCCTGGTGCGGGTCACCCACGCTGTGTAAGCAGACCAGCGCCAGGTTCCAGAGGGCTTTGGCCTCGGCCGCCAGATCGCCCAGTTCACGGGCCAGCGCCAAGGCCTGTTCGGCCAGCGTTCTTGCCTGTTCGGGGTCGTGTACTGGCGTGCCGATGGTGCGGATGGTTGTCTGAGCCAAGAGGGCGGCCAACGCCATCGCACGGTCGCCGCGCTGCCTCGCCAACGCCTCCATCTCCTGGTAGTTGCTCAAGGCCGGCTCGAAATGGTCATCCAGCTCCAGCGCGCGTCCCCGATTGCGGTACAGGTGGATGAGCTGCTCGCTGTCCGCCTCGCCGTGTCCCGCAATTTCCAGGGCGCGGGTGTAGTGCGCCACCGCCTCGGTGTTGGCGTACTGGCGATAGGCCGCATCGCCGGCCTGGATCAGATAGCCCAATGCCTTGTTGTCCAGGCCGGCCTCCACGAAGTGGCGTGCCAGTTGCACTGCGATCTCATCCGCCTGCTCCCCGTACAGCTCCTCCAGCACGTTCCCCACGTCCTCGTGCAGGAACGCCCGCTCCGACTCGCCCAGGTTGTTGTACAGGTAGCGCTGGAACAGGTTGTGCCGGAAGCGATACAGCGACAGCCGGCGCCGACCGACGCGCTCGACCCCCTGTTCCTGCACCAGCCGGTGCTGTTTGTCCAACTCCCGAGTCAACTGGCGCACTAACTGGCGCTCACTCGTCGCCTGCACGCCGGCAATCACCTGAGCGGTGAAATCCTCGCCCTCCACGCTGGCCACGATGAGCGCCTCGCGCAGCTCCTCCGACAGCCGATGGATGCGCTTCTCGATCACGCCTTCCACCCGCGCCGGCAATGTCTCCCAGTCCAGCGCCGGCCCTTGGATCCAGCGTCCCTGCTCGTCATACACCAGGTCCCCGCGCTCCTGCATGTCCCGCAACAGCTCCGTCGTGAAGAGCGGGTGGCCCCGCGTGTGCCGAAACAATGCCTGCCGGAAATCCTCATCCAGACGGTTAGGCTCCGCATCCAGCAGGGCATCCACAAACCGCCGGCCTTGGGCCTCATCGGTCTGCGCCAGGGAGACCCAGATGTCGCCGAAGTAGCGCTTGAACTCGCTGACCACGTCTTCCAGCGGGTGTTGTTGGCCGTCGCGACCTAGGGCCACATCCGCCGGCCGGTAGGTGCCCAGGATCAAGATACGGCTGTCCTGGATCTGCCGGCCCAGCCGGAAGAGCAGGTTGATGGAGGCTGCATCTGCCCACTGTAGATCGTCAACCACCACGATCAGTGGCCGCTCTGCGGCCAGGGCTTTGAGCACGTTGGTGTACTGCTCGAAGATGCGGCTCTGGTCGAGGCCCCGTCCTGAGCCTGCCGAAGGGCCGGTATCGGCGAGGGTAGCCGTTTTCCGGTTCGTCAAACTCTCCAGCCGATCCAACCAGCCGGCCTTGCCGGCCAGGAAGGTGCCGGCACGCGTCGCCAGTCCCGCGCCGGGCACGAAGATGTCGATCAGGTCGGGGCCGTACTCCAGCAGTGCCTGGCCGGAGATGCGCAGGAAGCCGCGCAGGCGGCTCGCGTTCTCCTGCGTGATAGTGCCCTGGGCCAGCTTGGCCTCGACATCTCCGGTGAGCTGGCCGAGCACCTCGCGGAAGGGCAAATACGGATCGCCGGCGCCGGTCTGGGCATCGCCCTGCCCGACCGCCACGAGCAGGTCGGCATGCTGGGCCTGAGCGCGGCGAGCGAACTCGGTGACCAGGGCGGTTTTGCCGGCGCCGGCCTCGCCTGTGACGAAGCACACCTGGCCGTGGCCGGCGAGGGCACGGTCGACGAAAGCATGAAGCTGCGCCAGTTCTCGTTCGCGGGCGACAAATACTTGCTCAGTCATTGCATTTCCTGGCTCCGTTTAACCTAGATTCAGTAGTAGAGAAAACTGCTTTGTGGGGCAGGCTTTCTAGCCTGCCAGCAGCCCTTCGGGCCGAGCCTCAGGACGAGGCCTGGAAAGGCTGCTCCACGAGCTAAATCCCCAAGCACTGAGGTTCGGTCATTTGATCGCGGAGAGCAATTGCTCGTTATGCTGTGTCACCTGGCGGAAGCCGGCCTGCTTCACCCAGTCCCGGTAGTCGGCAAAGGGATAGGCCGCACCGCCATTCCAGGTGCTCATCAGCAAGGTGGCGCGGCTGGCCCATTCCGAGGGCTGCTCGCCGGCCATGATGGCGTCGATCACCAGGCGGCCGCCGGGCCGCAAGGCTCGATAGGCCCGGCGGAACACCTCGGCGTTCTCCGCGGGGGTCAGGATGTAGGTGATCAACCCCAGCAAGGCCGCGTCGAATCGCTCCGCCCCAAAGTCGTCGGTGAGAATGTCGCCGGGCGTGAACGTCGTTCGCGCTTCAACGCCGAAGCGGAGCGCCAGGTCACGCGCCACTTCGAGCACATCTGCGCTGTCCACGCAGGTGACATGGACGCTCTCATGGGCCTGTGCCAGCGCCAGGGTCTTGATGCCACAGCCGCAGGCCAGGTCCAGCAAGTGGAGAGGCTGCCCCTCGTCAGCTTCGAGGCCGACCGTGCGCCACAGATCCAGGCTGTAGGCCACGCGGCTGGGGCTGTAGCTCTCCAGCCAGGCGTCTTGCGCCCACGGCAGCTCGTATCCCGCCGCTTGCCCGGTGCGGATGGTCTGCAGCATCCCATCCCACATCGCCGGGTCGGTATTGGCCAGGACCCAGTCGCCGGCGTAGGTTTTGGCCCCACGCACCAGGAAAGCGGCCGCGGAGGGTGTCAGGGTATAGGTGCGCGTTGCGGCGTGGTATTCGAGAACCTGCGTGCTGCTCAGGTGATCGAGCAGCGCACGCACCCCTGCGACGCCGGCGTTGCAGGCGGAGGCTACGCTTTCGGCGCTGGCCGGGCCGGCGGCCAGGGGCGTGAACACATCCAGCAGGAGGGCCAGCCGGATGAACTGTCCGAGAAAGCCGCCGCCGTACAGGCCGTAGATCAGGTCTGAATCGGGGTGAGTAGTTGAGTTGTTCAATACGTTCTCCTCGTGTCACATGGTATGCTGTGCATCCGATGGCACCAGCGTCTCGCTGAGGCGGGTCGGCTACATGTTGGGTTAGGCGGTTGACTATCTATTCTCGTGTTCTGATATGAACTCGAAAACAAGATCTATGAACGTTTGTGGTGCTTCCATACTAACCACGTGAGCTACCGCTGGAATGACGACTCTCTTTGCCCCGGGCACTTGCTCTACAAGCTCTTCTGAGAACCGAACGAACCCGGGAACATCGAGCGCACCTGAAACGACAAGTGTCGGCACTTGAATCTCATGTAGCCGCTCGATCGCGGGGGGATCAAGTCTCAGCAGAGAAACAGCCTCAGGAAACGGCTGGGAAAATGCTTTCATTTGCATGTCGGCGACTTTATTTCTAAGTGGCGCATCAACTTCCTTGTTGGACCGATACGGACCTTCAACCCACATGCGCAAGTTTAACTCTGTGGCTTCCTCAAGGTTTCCCGCTTCTAAGAGCGCATTCTCACTCTCATTGAACTGCTTGATCTCGTCAGTTGGCTTGAGACCACTCACAACAGGAGATACTAGCACAAGCCCCCTGACTCTCTTTGGATTGGAGAGATAATAATCAACTGCTACTTGCGCACCAAATGAGGCACCAACTAACCAGGTCGAAGACAAACCTAATTCGTCGATAAGCAATTGGATATCTTCGTGATAGGCAAATGGCCCATTTGGAAGTTGCGATTTCCCGTAACCACGCAAATCACAACGGACAACCCTGTGATGCTCTGCAAGAACGTAGAATTGATCGTCCCACATTCGGTTGTCAGCGACACCAGCATGCAACAACACAATCGGAGTGCCGGCTCCCTTTTCCTCGTAAAACAAATCACCGCTCTGAAGACTGAGGCGTCCCAAATACTTACTCCTAGAGGTGGCGGTACTCGATGGCCGGCTTGTCGGATTTGCCCATGCCGATGAGGTCCAGCGCGATGGCGCGTCCCAGGGGTGTCACGTGGGGGATGATGTTGCGCCACAGGTAGGACGAAGTTGGATTGCCATGCAGAAACAGAATCGGATCGCCTGTGCCCTCGTCGGTGTAGTGCATCTTCGAGCCGTGCACTTCGACGTAGTGGGACTCGAATGGAAAATCGGGTGAAATCTCTCGTTGTGCGGTCATTTCGTCTCTTCTCCTTTGCGATAGCCCCTGTGACATAGCTACTCTGATGTGCCTGTGACGCTGCTCTTCTCGCGCCTCGGCTTTTGCCCGAGTACTGCAAAAATCGTGTCTGTCTGAGCTGCGGGCTCATCCGTAAATCCTTTGAAAACTCGAATGTTTATTAGCCCCACATCCCGAAAGTGTTGTGTAGCCTGATTCTGCGTGTACCAGCGAGTTGCCGGGGAACGCCGATGGGTCTCTGAGGCAATCACTTTACCGTCACGCATGATTTCGTAGCGATTCTCTGTATGTTCGAGTTGGTTTTCCACGTCAACCCAGTCCTTAGCCCAACGGCGAACCACTGTCCCGTCCTCTGGTCGAGTTACTTCAGATAGAAGCTTCCAGTCCCTGTGTTTCGGATCACCGGGCTCCCATATGACCATGAAAGGCATTACCAATACACCGCCAGACAGAAGATGGTCATGGAATCGCTTCATCGCTTGCCTGGCCAATTGCACGTCAGTTACCAATTGAAATGAACTGGAGGGTACGATAATCGTTTGATATTTGCGAGGCAGGTTCAGTGATTCCATCGCCTGCTGATACAAGTTAGGTCTTAGACCGAGATGATGCGCTTTCTCGCGACAGATAGCCAACATATCGGGTGAATTGTCAACACCATCAACATCCAGCCCATTGCTCAAATAGTCAAGTATCAAACGGCCTGTCCCACAGCCTACGTCCAAGACAGGTTGTCCATATTGCCGAATGAGATCAAGGTAAAAGAACCGATCCTCCCAGTCTGATGTGTCACCTCGCAATAGATCCCAGGTGGTGGCCATCAGTCCATGATATTCATATTCTCGTCTGCTCATAGAGATTGCCTTCCTGACCAGGCATCCGTCGCGCGTCCGCGTAACGCGCCGCCGATTCCTTCACGCCGTAGGCGTGTCGCCTGCACGCAAATGATGGGCGGCGCTTGGGTTGCGCCCTAACTGTTGTCCATGATGATTTTGATTCTTGCCTCATCGACTTCCGGCAATGGGATACGCGATGGAGCCATGATTACATCTCCTTCGTGGCTGCTGACTACTCCGCGAACGGTCCTCGTTCGGGCCGTAGGGGGTAGAGCACGTCATAGACCTCGAGTCGAATCTCGAGCACTTCGTAAGCGGTCGGAATCGTTTGTGCAAGTTCGGTCTGACGAAAAGCGTCGAGCGCGGCTTTATTCTCAAAGAAATAGATTCCGCAGCCTGCAAATTCTCTGGATCGCCGAAGGTCTCCGGCGCGAGCGAAGCAAGCGTCTCACTGAATGCTCAAGGGTCACCAGCGCCCGTTATGGCGTCCGGTGCACCGCATTGTCAGGCATCATTTCG
>CAZHMV010000224.1:0-7474 GCA_964532665.1 uncultured Anaerolineales bacterium | reverse complement strand
AACCTGTACTACTGGCCGGAGAAGCACGTTTGGGCGCGGCCCGAGGAGGATGGTACCGTCACGATTGGCATCACCGACGTGGCTCAGCATCTGGCCAGGGGTATTATCAGTGTCACGGCCAAGAAGGTGGGTCGAAAGCTGAAACGCGGCAAGAGCGCCGGCACACTAGAGAGCGGCAAATGGGTCGGACCGGTGAACACGCCGGTGAGCGGCGAAATCATAGCGGTGAACGAGACCCTGAAGACCAACCCCGGGTTGATCAACGAAGACCCATACGACGCCGGCTGGTTTGCACGCCTCCAACCCGGCGATTGGGAAGCCGACAGTGCAGAACTGGTGACCGGTGCGGAGGGCGTTGAGGCGTATCGGGAGTTCTTGGAAGCGGAAGGTGTCTCTTGCACTTGAGTTGAGTACTGCGTACTGCGTACTTTGTCAGGAGGGTTACGCAAGACGTAATACGCAAGACGCAATACGCAAATGATCTACTACGGCTGCGAGATTCCCGAAGACTTGTATTTCGACGTGGAGCGGGATGTCTGGATCCGCTTCGACGGTGAGACTGCCATTCTGGGAATGACGGACCCCGCTCAGACCCGCTGCGGCAGGCTGGTCGCCGTGCGCTTCAAGAAGGTGGGCCGCGTGGTGCGTCAGGGGAAGGCGCTGGCGACCATCGAGAGTGGCAAGTGGGTAGGGGCGTTTCCTGCGCCCTTCACCGCCGAGATTGTGGAGACGAACGCCGCCGGCTTCGCCGAAGACATCCTGCTGGCCAACAAGGATCCGTATGGCGCTGGCTGGCTGGTGAAGGTGCGCCCGCTGAACCTGGAGGCCGAGCGAGACCACCTGGTCACGGGAGAGGAAGTGGTGCAGCGCTACGTGGCGCGCATCGAAGATCTGGGGGTGCGGTGCTTTCGCTGTGCAGAATGAACTGGAGGGAATTGAAGGAGCTGAGGGAACTCGGGGGAACTCCGGGTTCCTCTGAGTTCCCCCGAGTTCCTTGAGTTCCCTCGAATTCAGGAGGTGTTGCTGATGCATTCTATCCGTCTACTGGATGTAGGTCATGTCTCACCCGTCCGATCTCAAACCGTTTACCACGCCGTCGCCTACGCCATGACGGAGGACACACCCGATACCATCATTCTTGTGTCCCCCACGGACCCTTACGTGTGCATCGGTTATCATCAGGACCTGGAAAAGGAGGTGGACCTGGGGTACTGTCAGGCCCACGGGCTGCCGGTGCTGCGTCGGGAGGTGGGAGGCGGTGCGGTGTATCTGGACGACGGACAGGTGTTCACCCAGTGGGTCTTCCACCGCGATCACTTACCTCACGCCCTGGAAAAGCGGTTCGAGTTATACGTCCGCCCGCTGGTGGAGACCTATCGGGTACTGGGCATCGATGCCTATCACCGACCCATCAATGACATCCACGTGGACGGGAAGAAGATCGGCGGGACTGGGGCGGCGCAGATGGGCCTGGCCGAGGTGGTCGTGGGCAGTCTGATGTTCACTTTCGACAAGGCCACCATGGCCCGCGTGCTGAAGGTGCCTTCGGAGAAGATGCGTGATAAGATCTTCGAGAGCCTGGAGCAGTACATGACCACCGTGAGCGAGCAGCTCGACCCGATGCCCAGCCGGCAAGCAGTCAAAGACCTGTACGTCGCGCAGTGTGCCGGGGCGCTGGACGCCGAAATCGTGCCGGGCGAATGGACGGCCGAGGAGGAAGAAATGGCCCGGCAACTGGACGGGCGATTTGTCTCCGACGAGTGGCTGTACCAGAAAGGCGGATTGCGCCAGGTGGGGGTGAAGATTCACGAAGATGTGCGGGTAGTGGAGACCGCGTTCAAGACCCCTGGCGGCCTGATTCGTGTGACTGCCCGCCTCCGAGAAGGACGCATCGACGACCTGAGCATCTCCGGCGATTTCACCCTGCTGCCGGCCTTCGCCGTGGGGGCGCTGGAGCAGGCGGTGCGCGGCCTCAGCACCCGGCGCGAATCCCTGGCCGCGCGCATCCGGGAAGTTTACCGGGTGCTGGGTGTCCAATCCCCTGGTGTGACTCCCGAAGATTTCACCACCGCCATCCTGACTGCGGCCAACCAGTAAGTTCCCCTGAGTTCCCCCGAGTTCCTCCGAGTTCCTTGAGTTTCTCTGGGAACTCGGAGGAACTCAGAGGAACTCAGGGAACTTGGAGGAACTTGTAGGAGCTAAACCATGAACTACGCCTTCATCATCGACAATCGCAAGTGCATCGGCTGCCACGCCTGTAGCACGGCGTGCAAGTCGGAGAACGGCGTGCCGCTGGGTGTCTATCGTACCTGGGTCAAGTACGTGGAGAAGGGGCAGTTTCCCAACACGCGGCGGTTCTTCCAGGTCACGCGCTGCAACCACTGCGCCAATCCACCCTGTGTGCGGATTTGTCCTGTCACTGCCATGTACCAGCGGGTGGACGGCATCGTGGATTTCGATCCCGAGATTTGCATCGGCTGCAAAGCGTGCATGCAGGCCTGTCCTTACGACGCCATCTACGTCGATCCCGATAACGGCACTGCAGCGAAGTGCCACTACTGCGCCCACCGCACCGCGATCGGGCTGGCGCCGGCCTGCGTGGTGGTGTGCCCCGAGCATGCTATCATCGCCGGCGACCTGGACGACTCCAACAGCGAGATCAGCCTGTTGCTGGGCCGCTACGAAATGAGCGTCCGCAAGCCCGAACAGGGTACAGCCCCCAAGCTCTTCTACATCGAGGCCGACGAGGTGACCCTGACGCCGACTGCGTCCCACATCAACGATACTTTCACGACAGTGGAGATTGCCACCGGCCAGGCGCGCGCCATCAACCAGATCGACAACGTGCCGGCCTACGGCTCGAACGGCGCTGCTCGTGTGGCCCCGTCGGGCGCTCCGATTCGCACTCCCACCGCCCAGGGCGTCGGGACGCGGGCCGGCCCCATCCAGATCGGCGAAGGGCGCATGGCCGAGCAGATGGTGCAGACCGCCTACAACGCCCAGCACGAAACTCCCTGGCACTGGAAAGTGCCGGCCTACCTGGTAACCAAGGGCATTGGCAGCGGCATGTTTATGCTGCTGGCCCTGATCTTCGGTCTGGGTATCGCGCCGTTCAGCCGGGGGGTTGCCCTCCTCAGCACCTTGCTGTCGCTGGTGCTTGTCGGGCTGACGACCGGCCTGCTGGTGTGGGACCTGGGTCGCCCGCTGCGCTTCCACACCATCCTCACGCGACCGCAGTGGAAGTCGTGGTTAACCCGTGGGGCTTTCATTCTGATCGGGTTCAGCATCGTGGCCGGCGGCTGGTGGATCCTGGAGGCCATCGGTGGGCTGGCCGTGCTGGTGGATCTGGTCGTCGTTGATCGCCTGATCGCTCTTGTCCGGCCGCTGGTCTTGTTGGTCGGGTTCATCCTGGCGACGGCCTCGGCTATCTACACTGCCTTCCTGTTCGGACAGGCCGAGGGCCGCGATCTGTGGCAGAGCACGCTGCTGCCGGCCCACCTGTTCATCCAGGCGCTGCTGGTCGGGGCCGGCGCGCTGCTGGTCGTGGGCGTTTTTCTGCACCTGCCGACTGGCATGGACCAGGCGCTGCTGTGGGCCTTTGGCGCATCGCTTCTGGCAGACCTGGGTGTCACGCTGCTGGGTGAGTTCGGCATGTCCCACGCCAGCGAGGTAGCAGCTCGCGCGGCCCACGAGGTCAGCCAGGGACGTTATCGGTGGCACTTCTGGGCTGGCTCCATTGCCCTGGGGCATGTCTTGCCGTTGCTGCTTCTGGGACTGGCGGCGTTGGTGGGAGCCGGCCAGGTCGTGCTGGGGGCTGTGGGTGGCCTGGCGGGCATGGCCGGCCTGTTCCTGTTCGAGTATGCCTTTGTGATGGCACCGCAGGAGATCCCGAACAGTTAGGGGGTGGGCTGTCAGCGGATTGCCTTCGGCAGAACGGATTAACGGAGCAACGGATAAAACGGAGCGACGGAGCGACGGATAGAACGGATGAGGGGTGGTTTCACGAAATGCTCGGCTCGTCCTCAGAGGGATTGCGGGAGGCCAATGACATGATCGAGAGCAAGGTTGCGAAGCTGATGGGCGCTGTGCTGGACCTGGGTTCGGTGTCGGGAGCCGGCCGGACGATGGAGCCGTTGCAGAAGATCGAAACGGAGCGCCAGGCGGTGGAGGCGTCGGTCATGGGATCATCTGTGCCAGTGGCGGAAGTGCCGGCCATCGAGCCGGCCACGGACCAGGGGCTCACCAGCTACCCGCCGCCGGAGAAGTGGGACGACTGGGTGGAGTACGACCCCCAGGCCTGGCCGCGCAAGGTGGCGCGCCGCTACATGCTGGTGCCGACGGTGTGCTTCAACTGCGAAGCCGGTTGCGGGCTGCTCAGCTATATCGACGAGGAGACCCTCCAGATCAAGAAGTTCGAGGGCAATCCGGTGCATCCCGGCTCCCGGGGGCGCAACTGCGCCAAGGGGCCGGCCACCCTCAACCAGGTCTACGACCCCGACCGCATCCTGTACCCGCTGAAGCGCGTGGGGGAGCGCGGCGAAGGGAAATGGGAGCGGGTCTCCTGGGATGAGGTGCTGGACGACATCGCCGGCCGCATCCGGCAGGCGTTGGTCGAGGGCCGGCGCAAGGAGATCATGTACCACGTGGGCCGGCCCGGCGAGGACGGCTACACCGAGCGGGTGTTGGCCGCCTGGGGCATCGACGGGCACAACTCCCACACCAACATCTGCTCCGCCGGCGCGCGGGCCGGCTATTTCTTCTGGGCCGGCTTCGACCGCCCCTCACCCGACTACGCCAATGCGCAGGTGATCCTGCTGGTCAGTGCCCATCTGGAGACAGGCCACTACTTCAACCCCCACGCTCAGCGCATCATCGAGGGGAAGCTCAAGGGCGCGAAACTCATCGTGCTGGACCCGCGACTCTCCAACACCGCGTCCATGGCGGACTACTGGCTGACCACCTGGCCCGGAAGCGAAGCGGCATTCCTGCTGAGTATCGCCAACTACCTGATCCAGCACGACCGATACGACCGCGGCTTTGTGCGACGCTGGGTCAACTGGAAAGAGTACTTGCGCGCTGAACGCCCGGACGTCGAGCCGACCTTCGAGAACTTCGAGCGCATCCTGAAGGAACTCTACGCCGGGTACACCCCCGAGTTTGCCGAGCAGGAAAGCGGCATCCCGGCCGGGCGTGTGGTGGAGGTTGCCGAGATCGTGGCCGGGGCGCAGGGCCGGCTGGCGGCCCATGTGTGGCGGTCGGCGGCCAGCGGCAACCTGGGCGGCTGGCAGGTGGCTCGCGCCCTGTGGTTCCTGAACGTGCTGACCGGCAGCGTGGGCACCCAGGGCGGCACATCGGCTAATTCGTGGAATAAGTTTGTCCCCAAACCGCACAGCGCGCCGGCACGTCCGGCTCAGTGGAACGAATTGTCGTGGCCCGACGAGTATCCGCTCAGCTTCTACGAGATGAGTTTCCTCCTGCCCCACTTCTTGAAGGAGGGTCGCGGAAAGCTGGAGGTATACTTCACCCGCGTCTACAACCCGCTGTGGATCAACCCCGACGGATTCACCTGGCTGGAAGTCCTGCGCGATGAAACGAAGATCGGGCTGCACGCCGCTCTGACACCCACCTGGAACGAAACCGCCTGGTTCGCCGACTATGTGCTGCCCATGGGGCACGGCGGCGAGCGGCATGACCTGATGAGCCAGGAGACCCACGCCGGCCAGTGGATCGCCTTCCGCCAGCCGGTGTTGCGGGTGGCGATGGATCGCCTGGGCCAGAAAGTGGAATTCACCTACGAAGCCAATCCGGGCGAGGTGTGGGAAGAAAACGAGTTCTGGATCGAGCTGTCGTGGCGCATCGACCCTGACGGCGATCTGGGCATCCGACCGCACTTCGAGAGCCCGTACCGGCCCGGTGAGAAGATCACCGTCGAGGAGTATTATCGCTGGATTTTCGAGAACAGCGTGCCGGGGCTGCCCGAAGCGGCGGCTGAAGAGGGCCTGACCCCCCTGGAGTACATGCGCAAGTACGGTGTCTTCACCGTCACCCAGGAGAACTACGTGCCCTACGAGCACCCCGTGGAGGCCGATGGTGCTGAGATCGACCCCGAGACGCGCATCGCCTATCGGGATGGCAGGCCCATCGGCGTCGAGGTGGACGGCCCTTCGACAGGCCCTGGGCCGGACCAGGCCTCAGGGCGGCGCGTGGTGCGGGCCGGCTTCGCGACTCCCAGCAAGAAGCTGGAGTTCTACTCGCCAACGCTCAAAGCGTGGGGCTGGCCCGAACAGGCGCTCCCTGGTTATCTCAGGAGCCAGGTCCACCCTGAACAGATCGACCGAGAGCAGGGACAGATGCTGCTGGTGCCCACTTTCCGGCTGCCCAATCTGATCCACACCCGGTCGGCCAACGCTAAATGGCTGTACGAGATTTCCCACAAGAACCCGTTGTGGATTCATCCCAGCGACGCGGAGCGGCTCGACGTGCGCAACAACGACCTGGTGCGGATCGAGACGGACATCGGCTACTTCGTGATCAAGTGCTGGCTGACGGAGGGGATGCGCCCCGGCATTGTGGCCTGCTCCCACCACCTGGGCCGCTGGCGGCTGTCCCAGGCCACTCACATGAATCCGGCTGCCTCAGGAGTGGTGCGACTGGACGAGGTGGGCGACGGCGAGTACAGGCTACGTCTGCTTCAAGGCGTCCGGCCTTACAAGAGTGACGATCCCGATACCGAGCGTATCTGGTGGGAAGACCCGGGCGTGCACCAGAACATCACCTTCCCGGTGCATCCGGACCCCATCAGCGGGATGCACTGCTGGCACCAGCGGGTGACGGTGCACAAGGCCGGCCCCAACGACCGCTACGGCGACATCTACGTGGACACACGGAAATCGATGGACGTCTACCGCGAGTGGCTGGCCATGACCCGGCCGGCTGGAGAGGTCTCGCCCGATGGGAATCGCCGGCCACTGTGGCTGAAGCGACCGCTGCATCCGGCAGAAGGGGCGTATCGGTTGCCGGCAGGGGTGGCTCAGGGGAACTCGGAGGAACTCAGAGAATTCAGGGGAACTCGGAGGAACTCAGGGGAACTCGGGGGGACTCGGGGGACGTGAGGCTGACCGGGTAGGTGAGTAGCTACGGGTGATCGAATGTCCAGTGGGCTGCGCACTGCTAACCCGCCTCGGTTGAGGACGTGGGTATAAACCATGGTGGTTCTCAATGCAAGCTTACCGGTAATTTTCTTCTCCGCCTCTTGCCAGATTCGCTCCCCCCTCTCGTCAGGCTATATTCCCTGTCAACCGGTTAACTCTCACATCAGACAGGAGGTGTGGTCATGACAGGTTTACGCCAACGCATGCTCGAGGAACTGCAACTTGACCGCATCGCCACTTGTCAAGATGGGCTGTATTGGGTAGAATTGTCTCAGCGGAAGGCGCTAGAGTGGCGAAGTGAGGCATAAATGGGAGGAGCGAGC
>CAZHMV010000223.1:0-7514 GCA_964532665.1 uncultured Anaerolineales bacterium | reverse complement strand
CCAGAATCTTCGGGTGAACCGGGAATCGGGATTCCCCGAACCCCATCTGATAGACCGTCCGCCCCTCCATCGTGAGCCGGCGCACCCGTTCGTTGACGGCCAGCGTCGGGGACTGCTCGAAACGTTGAGCAGAGGGGGAGAGATTGAGTGGCATACTTGCCCCTTTCGTAGCTACTCAGCCTGGCGATTGAAATCGCGGCAACCCTTGCGAAGCCGCCCTTCGCCGGCTGAAGACCAGTCGCCGACGGGCGACTTTGTAATGGTTGGTGCAGTTTCAACTGCCGAAATGCGGCGAATAGCCCTGTCAACTGAACTGTGCTGACAGGCAATAACACTCCTGGCATGGAAGGCATCGCCAAACCTTCGCAAGGATTCGCCCTCAGTGAGTTGTTAGGGAGTCCAACTTCTCAATCACGCTCAAGGCTGAAGTTGAAGAGATTACCAACTCGGTCTAGCTGATCCAGGAACCATTCCTCATCAAGCTTGTCTAGTTGGGCCATGGCTTTCGCTGGAGGAAGAGAAGTGATGATATAGGCGAACATTTGTTTCCGCGACGTCGCCTCGGGGTCACTGACAACCTCCAGGACAACCTCTGGATCAGGGCCGAAATGCTTCTCTATGTGAGGATACGCTTCAAGGAGCATGTCAATCAGGTGCGAGTGCGCCAGCAGGAAGTGCCACACCGTCGCGGCACCCCGAACGGAGTACAGTTCCTCCAAACCATCCAAACGTATGCGTGACCTGAGCGCAGGCTGGATTGCGACGTCCATGTTTCGCCTCTCGGACAAAGAATGGTGGGATTCCCCTCGTTTACCTATGTTGAGTATAGTGCAAGTTCCCAGAGAGGTCAAAGTTCTTGGTTGAACCTCATGAGTATCAGAGAACGTGACACCGATAGCGATAGCGATAGTGATAGGGAGCAGAGCGCTATCTCGGTTTCGCTATCACTGTCTCTATCACTATCGGCGTGTCACGCCCAAAACGCCTTCTTCAAGTCGGTGAACTCCTCCACCGGACCCTCAAATCGGTTTCGGCCCAGCTCCAACACGTAGACGTAGTCGGCGATCTTGAGGGCCTGACGAATCTCCTGGTCCACCAGGACGATGGTTATGCCCTCCCGGTCCCGCAGGTCTACCAGCATCTGATACACCTCTCGAGACAGGAGCGCAGCCAGGCCGGCGGTGGGTTCGTCCACCAGGATGACCCTGGGGTCAGTCATCAACGTGCGCCCGAGTTCAACCATACGCTGCATGCCGCCGGAGAGCTCGCCGGCCTGCGAACGTCGCCGATCTTTCAGTTGCGGGAAGCGCTCGTAGTTCTCCTCGAGCTTCCGCCGGATGCGCGCCTTGTCGTTGCGGAAGGTCCACGCGCCCAGCTCCAGGTTCTCTTCGACGCTCATCCAGCGAAAGATGCCCGGCTGCTGAGGAATGTACGAAATCCCCATGTCGATCAGCTTGTGGGTAGGGACACCCACCACGTTCTTGCCTTCCAGGAAGATTTCGCCGGCGTTGGGTTTGAGGAACCCGTAGATGGCCTTCAGCATCGTCGATTTGCCCACGCCGTTCGCGCCGAGCACGGTGGTGATCTTTCCCTTTTCGGCCTTGATTGAAACGCCCTGAAGGATGTTCAGGTCCCGATAGTAGCCAACGTAAAGGTCCCGTACCTCAAGCATCTTCGTCCTCTTCCTTCCCCAGATAGGTCTCGACGATTGCCGGGCCAGCCTCCTCTTCCTCCTCGCCCAGATACGCCTCGATGACAGCCGGATCGTGACGTACCATCTCCGGCTCGCCATCAGCGATGAGCTCCCCGAAGTTGAGGACCAGCAGGCGCTTGCTGAGGGTGAAGATGGTGTCCATGTCGTGGCTGATGATGATGAACGCCTTGCCCTGCGCGTTGACGGTGGTGATGTACTCATAAATGATCTCCATCAGCTTGGGGTGGACGCCGGCAAACGGTTCGTCGAGGATGATGATGTCCGGGTCGAGCATCAGCAGCCGGCCCAGTTCCAGCAGCTTCTGCTGGCCCCCCGACAGGGCGCGCGCGTATTCGTGCGCCAGGTGCTCTATGGTGAGGAACTTGAGCACGTCCTTCGCCTTGTCGTGGAAATCGCGTTGTCGGGCGGTGGGGTGCATGGCCAGGGCCGGCACCATCAGATTCTCCAACACCGTCATCCGGCGGAAGGCGCGCGTCACCTGGAAAGTGCGTCCCAGGCCGATCCGCGCCACCTGGTACGGAGGCAGCATGTCAATCCGTTGACCATTCAGATAGACCGTGCCGCCAGACGGCTTGATCATGCCGTCCAGAATGTTGGTGAGGGTGGTCTTGCCGGCGCCGTTCGGCCCGATCAGCCCGATCAACTCCGGCCCCCGCACCTTGAACGTCACTCCGCTGAGCGCCTGAACGCCGCCGAAGTTCTTGCTGACGGTATTGACATCGAGCTCAATCATTGCTGTCCCTCTACTGCTGCCTCTCGTCTGGCGACGGTCTCTTCGGCAACGCCGGCGCGAGTCAGGCGCTCGATAACCGGATGGATCAATCCATTGGTCCAGAAACGCAGGGTCAGCATCAAGAGCAAACCGAAGAAGACCAGCCGCCAGTTGGTCATGTCGATCACCACCGGGCCAATGGTGAAGCTGGTACGCAGGAACTCCAGAGCAAACTCGATGATGATGGCGCCGATAGCAGCCCCCACCAGACTTTCGAGCCCGCCAATGACGGCCATGGAGATCACCAGGCTCATCTGGAGGATGAGCAGAATGTTGGGTGTGATCACACCGATGTAGTGGGCCTCCACCGCGCCGGCCCCGGCTGCGATCATGCTGGTGATGACGAAGACCAACACTTTATAGCGTACAATGTGGACCCCAAGCGCCGCCGCCGCTTCTTCATCCTCGCGGATAGAACGAACGAAGAGGCCAAACCGCGATACCGACAGCCAGTGCATCAATCCCATCGAGGCCAGAAACAGCAGCAGCATCACATAGTACGGCGGAATCTTGTCGCTGGCACCGAAGAAGAACCCCCCAAAGTGAACGCCCCTGGGGAAAAGCGGAGCCAGTTCCAGGCCGTTCGGCCCGTTTGTAATGTCGATCTCGGCATTGAGGGCAACGCGCAGAATCTCCGAAAAGCCAATGGTGAACAGGGCCAGATACACACTTCGTAACCGCAACACAAGCACGCCGATCAGGAATCCGAAGACGCCGCCCATGATGATGCCCAGGATGACGCCGAAGAAGGCCGGCAAGCGATAGATGAGCGTGCCCACCGGCATGTTCGCTTTACCCAGCTCCAGGCAATTCTGAGCACCGGTGTTGACCAACACCAGCCAATACTTCCCAATCGGAATCTCTGCGCAGACTCGGGTCGGCGCTGTGGTCAAACGCACAAAGTGACCAAAGAGGCCGGTGGTGTAGGCCCCGATGGCCATGAAGGCCATGTGGGCGAAGGAAAACTGCCCGGCGTAGCCGGCGAGCAGCGACCAACTGGAGGCCAGAATTGCATAGAAGAAGGCCACAATTGCAATGTGCATGATATAGGGGCGCGATTGGAGACCCGCCGGCGCGACGAGTAACACCAGCGCTCCCCCCACAGCCAGGCCCCACATCCACCTGGTACGGTTCATAGCTCTCTCCCAAACAGACCGGTTGGCTTGAGCAGAAGGACGAGAGTCAGGATGATCATGCCGTAGGCCGGGATGTAGGCGGCGGCTCGTTGCGGATCGGGGACACAGCCGGCCCCCAGCGCCTCCACCAGGCCCACGATCAACCCGCCGATGAAAGCCCCGGGCAGCGAGCCCATGCCACCCAGCACGATGATGACAAACGCACGCGCCGAGGCCGGCGTGCCCACCCATGGCACCCACGAGAAGACCTGAACCAGCGATGCGCCGGAGAGGCCGGCCAACATGGTCCCCAGGCCGAACGCCAGCGTGTTCATCGTGTTGGGATTGATGCCGGTCACGGCGGCCGCCTGCCGGTCCTGGCTGACAGCTCGCAGCGCCTTCCCGATCCAGGTGCGGTAAAGGAACCACATCAACAGCCCCAACAGGATCACAGCGATCATGGCGGCTGTGAATCGAGGTGAGGGGATCGAGATACGGTCGGCCAGCTTGATCGTGCCGGCCGTCACCTTCAACAGATACGGGTCCTGTGCTGACGGCAGGCTAATGGTGGGGTACTCAAAGAAGCGCTGCACCTTCTTGGGGTTTGCGCCAACCAGGGCCAGGGTGAGGTACTGCAGGAAGAAGGCCAGCCCAAAGGTCACTAGAATGGCATATTCATCCGGGCGTTCCACCTGGCCGGTGTTCATAACCCGCAGGAACAGCCGCTCGAAGACGGCACCGATCACAAAGGTCAAAAGAGCCGCGCCCAGCAAGCCGATGATCGGGTGCATGCCGTGGAACCAGACTGTGGTGAGATAGAACACCGCCATGCCACCCAGCATGTAGAACTCGCCATGAGCAAAACTGACGACGCCCAGGATCGAAAAGATGAGAGTCAGCCCCAGGGCCATCAGGCCATAAATCAGGCCAATCACCAGTCCATTGACGCTCTGGGTGGCGACGAAGCCGGCGTTGGTGACGCACAAATTGTTGGGGTAGGTGGCAGCAAAAGCGCCGGCAAAGATCAGCGCAATCACCACCCCGGGGATGACCACCCATTTCCAATCTAGCTTGGGCGTATAGTACCACAGAGGCACCAAAGCGAACGGCCCGCCGGCGGCCCCCGTGACCGCCCCGGCCAGGGCCGCCTGGGATATATCCAGGTCCTTGCGCCCGTAGATCCGGGGCGTCACCGCGCCCCCCACAGCTCCCCACCCGATGATCCACAAGAGCGCCCAGACCAAATACGGGGTGTGTTCCATCGCTTACCCTCTATCACACACAAGGGCCAAGGCGGCCCCAGCCCCGGCAGGGGCCAGGGGCTGCCTTGGCTGGTTTGCGACCGGGCGTCAGGGCAGGACCGGCTCAGCCGTCTTGAGGTTGTCAGGGAATACGACCTGCGCGCTCTTCGCACCCTTTTCCTGATACTGCATGAAGACCGCAGCAAAGTCCGGGAACTGATGCCACCACTTGGCCTCCTTGTCCGCCGGCACGGGGTTTTGAGTGCCATAGGGGAAGGTAATGGTGCCCAGCGCGCCATCGTAGGTGATGTTCTCCAGTGCGCTGATGATCGCATCGGGGTCTGTGGAGCCGGCCTCATTGATGGCCTTGGCCATCACATGTAGCGAATCATACGCCTCCATAGCATAGGACTCGGCTGTTGCGCGACCGGTCTTGCTCATGTACTTCTTGACGAAGGCCTTCGTGCGATCGGTGTACAACGCTGGCGGCAGGCCCACCTTGCGATAGAAGCACAGATTGCCATCGGGCACGTTCGTCCAGAAAGCTTCGGCGTCGTCGGCCACCTGATTGCAAATCATAGGCAGGTCTTGCGGGCCGATGCCGGCCTCGGCCGCCTGCTGCTCGAAATTGTACGACGTCTCGCCGGTCAGCAGAACCAGGATCAGATCCGGCTTTGCGGCCTTGATGCGCTCGACGAGGCCGGAGAAGTCCTGGGTGCCGAGGTCGGCTGAGAAGGTCGTGGCTTTGATGCCCAGTTCAGCCAGGCGGTCTGTCGTGTCTTTGGCGGCCGGAATACCGTAGCCGGTGTTCTCGGTCATGATTACGGCGTTCTTTACGCCCAGCGACTGGATGAACTTGGCATCCAGTGAGGCAACTTCCGAGGACAGAGGGGCGACGCGAAACACCTCGGGATACTGAACTGCCGTGATCTTGTCATTCCAGGTCTCGGCGAAGACCGTTGGCACGTGATCCTTGTGGGCCACCTCCTTGGCCGTGAGACCCACGGCACTGTGGTACTCGCCCACGACACCGACGACTTTCTCCTGGCTGATCAGGCGCTCCATCGCCGCCGTGCCACGTTCCGGCAGGCCCTCGGTGTCCACCAGGACCAGTTGCACCGGCTTGCCCAGCACGCCGCCGGCGTCGTTGATCTCCTGCACTGCGATCTCGAAGGCAGCTTTCATGGCCGTCCCGCCCGTGACCGAGCCAGGCGCCGATAGGGGGGCCAGTGCGCCGATCTTGATCGTGCCACCCCCTGTCGCACCAACTTTGGCGACCTGACGATTGAAGTAGGCCTGCGCCTCCTCTGCGCTGGGGATGTAAACCTTCCATCCGATCTCAATCACGTCGGAGTTGGTGATCTTGGCGTAGCTATCATCCTCGGCATGTTTCTGGTTGGTGTAGTAGGTGATCGCAGGATAGGCGAAGATGTCACCCAGGAACTTGTCGGCCAGCTTGCTCAGCCAGTCATCGGCGACGATAATGTAGTCTTGCCCCCCACTCTGCTGCTGGGGTGCGGCTGCAACCACCGGCACAGCCACTGCCAGCATCGTCAGGACCAGCAAGAGGCTCAGTAGTGTCTTGTTTAGCTTCATCGCATACTCCTCCTGTTAGGGACTCTTTTTCGATTCTCACACAGTGTGTTGGCTGTTCACTTTGCCTCCTTCGTCCGGCATCCCCTCCTTTCTAGCCGATAGCAGATAGCTGATGGCTGATGGCCGATAGCAGATGGCAGATAGCTAACAGCCAACAGCCATCGGCTATCCGCTATCCGCTATGTGCCATCCAGCCATCTCCTACTTCGCGCACCGAAAGCCAATGTCATCATTGGCCGTGATTGCCGGATCGCCACCATTGCGGTTGGTAGCCAGGACAAACTTCTCTTCGTCAAACCAACCGCCGCCGCGTATGCCCCGGTAGTCGGGACTGTAGTGGCTGTCTTGATAGTTGCTTCCAGGGTAGGCCACGTAGGGTGAATCCACCCACTCTTTGACGTTGCCGGCCATGTCGAACAGTCCGTACGCGTTAGGCGGATAGCTGCCCACGGAGGTCGTCTTTCGCAGGCCGCTGTCCTTACCGTTCAACTGGGTCGGATCATACTGATTCCCCCATGGGAACAGGAAGCCCTCTGGACCGCGCGCTGCCTTTTCCCACTCGAACTCTGTTGGCAGCCGCTTGCCGGCCCACGCACAAAAGGCCTGTGCATCTTCAAATGTCACAAACACCACCGGGTGGTTGTCCTTGCCCTCTTTGTAGGCCCAGCGCCAGGTCTGGGGGCTGCCCTGCTGCTCCCGGTACGTCTCGTAGCCTGTCGCGTTCACAAAGACGGCGAAGTCGGCGTTGGTCACTTCAAACACGTCGATCTTGAAGGCCGGCAGCTCCATCTGCTGCTCCGGTGCTTCGTTGGGATCGCTGTGGTTGTTGCCCAGGGTGAAGGAGCCAGCCGGGATTTCAACCATGACATCGGTGATGGAGGGGGCCGGCGTCGCCGTCACTTCGGCCTCAACGGTCGTCTCAACCGGCACCGGCGTACTGGTCGGCCGCGGGCTCGGAGTCGGAGGTGGCGGGGGTGGCGTGTCTGTCGGACGGATTTGAACGATGGTCGGGGTCAGCGTCGCTTGGGCTGCGGTTTCCCCGCTAACTGTGGCTGCGGCGGTAGGCCGGGTACGGG
>CAZHMV010000222.1:0-7551 GCA_964532665.1 uncultured Anaerolineales bacterium | reverse complement strand
GTTCTTGCACCTGCCGCGCCGTCACGCCGGCCGGCGCGGGTACCGGGGTCTCCGTCGGCGGAGCCGGGGCGCTGGTCGGCGCCTGCGTCGGTGGGGGCGGCGGGGTAGCTGTCGGCGGCGGTGGGGTAGCTTTGCCACCACAGGCCACCCCCAACGCAATGAGTACCGACAGCAGTACTGCCAATGCGATGAGTCTGGACACTTTGTGCATCATGGTTTCCCTCCTTGTATGGAAATGTTACTTAGGCCGTAACTACGCAGCCCACCCTCCCACAAGTTATGACAGACCGGTGTTTCGGGCTCAAAGAGGCGGCCGTGCGCGCACTCTTGCACCGAAAGAACCTCTTAAACCTGCGGGAGGGTGAGCAGTTACCTTGGCCCCTTAGTTATCAGGCGCGCCGGCCTGGATCCAACGTACGATCACATCGATTTCCTCCTGGGACAAGGGAGCGCCGGGGGGCATCGCCATGCCAATCGTCTGTGTACCTTGCAGTTTCTGTACGATCAGGCTGTTGTCAGGATCTCCTGCCACAACGACCGGGCTGTGCTGGCCAGTGGTCGTAACACTGGTGTAATCGGCGGCACCCCAGCCCCCCATCTCCCCATGGCAGGCGACGCACCTGGCCTGAAAGATGGGCAGCACGTCTTTGGCAAAGCTGACACCGCCCGCCGCCCCTGGCGTTGCGGTGGCGGCCGGGGTCGCCGTGGCAGCCGGGGTAGGGGGTACGTAGCCAGGTTGCCAGGTCCGCAGGTAGGCCAGCAAATCGTTCGCCTGTTGGCGTGTCAGCACCGAGTGGAAGGCCGGCATCTGCTGCCCACCTTCAAGGATCTGTCGCACGATCTGCCCGTCACTCAGGCTCTGCAACAGGTCAGGGCTATGCAGTACGGTACCACTGACCTGTGTCTCCCCAGTTCTGCCGTGGCAGCCACTGCAGAACTGGGCGAAGAACTGCTCTCCTCTCTGGGGGTCGCCCAGGGCAGCGTTCGGTTCCTCGAACATGTCGGCTCGAGAAGGAGCCGTCGGTTCCCAACTGCGGATATACTTAACCAGTTCGTCAATCTGCTCATCGCTGAGCAAGCCCAGATCGCCCCAGGCCCACATGCTGCTGCCTTTCATCCCTTGCACGATGATGTGCCGGATTTCGGCATTGTTGTATTTCTGGAGGAATTCTTTGGCATTTAACGGTGGCCCAGTCTTGCCCTCACCATTTTCACCGTGACATTGAGCGCAGGTACGGGCAAAAATCTCCTGGCCAGTGATGGCCGGCGTAGCCGTGGCCGCCTGGGCCTCTGGCACCACCGGTGGGTTTGACTCCCAGGTACGAATGAAGGCGATAATTTCGTCGATCTGCTCGTCATCCAGGGGGCCGCCATTATCTGCGCTGAAGGGTACCATACCGAGATTGGGTTGCCCCTGAGCAATGATGGTGTGGATAGTCTGGTCATCCCGTGTGCTGAGGAAGTCAGCGCTGGAGATGGGATGGATAATGTCACCAGGCCGGGCCGGGTTGGGTCCTCCCTCCCCGTATTTACCGTGGCAACCCACACAATTGGCCTCGAAGAGCTTCCGCCCTTCCTCCGCACCAGTGGGGGGCGACAGAACAAACTGCACTAAGGCGTCAATCTGATCATCGGACAGAATTTCGCCCCACGCCGGCATGGTCTCATGGGGGCCTCCCCGGGCGATGACGTTGCGGATGGACTCCACACTCCCATCGGTAGGCAGCCTGTCCCCGTGGCATTGGCTACATCGGTCTTCAAACAGGGGCTTCCCCTGGGCGGCAGCCGGCCCGTCGGGGTTGGCGATGTAGTCCGCCAGGGTGGCAATCTCCTCGTCACTCAACGTCCCTTTCCACCCCGGCATCGTCCGGTGCTTGCCTCCCCGCCGAATAATCTGGCGCAACTGGTTGGCCCTGACCTGCGGAACACTCAGCTTGTTCCCGTGACAGCCGGAACAGTAGTATTCGTACAACTTCCTGGGCTGCTGGGCCAGGACGAAGTTGACCAGCGCATTGATCTGTTTGCTGCTGAGCCGCCGACCCCAATCGGCAACGTCCTGACCCTGGTGAACTTGCCCCTTGGGACCCGCTGCAATGATCTGGCGAAGCGGATCAGCGCCGCCAGTGGGCATCATGGAGAGATCGTGGCAGGCTGCACAATTCTGACGGAACAGCTCTGCGCCATCAGGAGCCGAGACGTAAGACACCAGCAGGTCAATCTCATCCGAGGTGAAGTTGCCGCCCCAGGCCGGCATGCCTTCATGAGACAGCCCTTCGGCGATGATCTTGTGCAGGTCGGCGCCGGTGCGCACAATCACCGTCGCGCCGTGACAGGCAGCGCAGTTTTGAGTGTACGACTGGGCAGCCTGCACGTCAGGGCTTTGAGGGATGCTAGGCTTGGGCTTGGGCGTGGTGGCAACGGCCTGCCAGGTAAGGCCAAGCATGCCCACCACGATAAGCGTCATCAGGCTGGTCGCCAGTGGGCGCTGGCGTGGATGCCGCCGCGGGCTTCGGTCGTAGAAGGGAAGGAGCAGCAACAAGAGGATGCCCAACGTGGGCAGCACGACTGTGGCTACAGCTTCCAGAGAGCCGGGAAAATACTTGAGCAGTTGGAAGATCCACAAGAAGTACCATTCAGGGCGGGGTATATAACTGGCATCGGCCGGATTGGCCCGATCTTCCAGTGGGACTCCCACGAACACGATCAAGCCCACCAGGACGACGAAGATCAGCCCCGACACGAGTACATCTTTGAAGACAACATCGGGGAAAAAGGGGACGCCGTGGGCTTTGGCTTGCTTATATTCTTCCAGGTACTGATGCTTTTCTTGCTCGTTCAACGCGACCCCTCCACGATCTGTTTGCTGCTCGTCGCTACTTCGGGCTTCGGCGGGGCGCTGATGCCGATCTTGATCACCAGATACAGATGGGCTACAAGGAACAAAATTAACAGGGCCGGCAATACCCAGACATGAGTCCCAAAAAAGCGGTTCAGGGTCAGCGCTGTAAGGCCCTCTCCGCCTCGTAACACGCCTTTGATGACAGGTCCTATGCCCGGTGCGGAACCGGCGATGTTCGTCCCGACCGTCGTTGCCCAGTAGGCTTTTTGGTCCCAGGGCAAGAGGTAACCTGTGAACCCGAAGCCGATGGTGATCAGCAACAGGAAGACACCGACGACCCACGTGAGCTCCCGGGGAAATTTGTAGGCTCCGTAGTAGAACACCCGCAGCATGTGCAGAAAGACCAGCAAGATCATCGCACTGGCTCCCCAGTGGTGCAGACCACGAATCAGCCAGCCGAATGCGACATCGTCCATGATGTACTGCACACTGTCATATGCATGATCAGGGGTGGGTACGTAGTAAATGGTGAGAAGTATCCCTGTGACGATTTGTATCGTTGCTACAAAGAGTGAAGCGCTACCTAACGTATAGAACCAATTGACCTTTGGGATTTTGCGCAGGAAGATGGCTTTCCAGATCGCCTGAAGTCCTGCCCGTTCCTCAATCCACTCGTCTACCTTCACGCTCATGAGTGCTCAACCTTCCAGAATGAAAATCTTTCCGTTCTCCACCTTGCTCTGGAAACGGTCCAGTGGGCGTGGGGGAGGGCCGGCCACGACATTGCCCTGCTTATCAAACACGCCACCATGGCAGGGACAAAGGAATTCCTGCTTCTCCGAGTCCCAGTGCACCCGGCAGCCCAGGTGGGTACATACATTGGACATGACCACAAAATGCTGCCCGTCGTCCGTGAGGGCATACATGGTCTCATTGGAAACCGTCTTTTCCCACCCCTGCTTGTGCACGATCCTGGTTTTGAAGAGGGTGGGCACGCCAACCTCAACTTTTCGTACAGACCCGATGGGAATCCACTCAGCCATCCCCTTCTTGAAAGCAGGTGAGACAATATAAGCGATTGCCGGGATACCCACTACCCCAGCGATTACAGTTCCAATGAGCCCCATGATCGCCTCGAGAAGACGACGGCGTGTCATGGTTCGTTCGTCTATCTGGACACTAACCTTACTGGATGAAGCCATCTCTTGTCTATTCTATCCTTTCAAATGTCGTCAAGGGTAAACGCTTGTGCCCTCTTCGAGCATGCCGAGTGCTTTGACCAGATCGTCACTGCTCTGGACAATTTGGTCCCGGTGTGTGTAAATACTGAGCACATTCTGACCAGGATCCAGTAGCAGCAGCCGTCGCCCGGATGCCTGTCCCACGTAGGTTCGCAAGGCCTCGACCAAATCCGACGATATTGCAGTCCCCTCTAATAAGACAACCTGAGGTTGCAAATGCTGGATCTCTGTCAGCCCATGACCCGGGTCTGAGGACCGTCCGACAATCTGAATGCCGGCCTGTTGCAGAAGAGAACGCAATGCGTCGCAAAGCAAGGGATGCACGCAAATCACGTAAACACCGGGTTTATCCATGTGCTTCCCGCATGCCTCAACTTATCACGCTGCCAACCAAACGAATGGAAGTCATTGTCCTGGCACGCATATCCACCATCTAGTATAGTTGGCAGGTTCCATGCTGTCTATCGTTTACGGCCCGATTTGCACAAAAAAGACGCCAACTTCTGTGGCGTCTTGCATGACAGTCTCAGTAGATCCTGATTTCGTTCCAGGGGTCTTGACAAATCCCTATTTCGGTCTGGATTTGGCAATCCAGACCACGCAAGATTGGATCGACTGAGTCTATGGATTGGTCCGGTTCAGTTCTGAATTATCAGTCCATGGCGTATACCGTAGGCGATCAAGCCGGCCCGGTTGTCCAGTTCCAGCTTGCGCATGATACGGGAGCAGTGAGTCTGGACGGTACTCAGGCTGATGACCAATTGCTCGGCAATCTGTCGGTTACTGTAGCCCTGAGCAATCAGGGTGAGCACTTCTCGTTCGCGAGGGCTTAGCGTTTGGATGCCCGTCGCTTCTTCGCCAGCTTGTACGCGCCGGACGTAGTCGGCTACCAGCTTGCCGGCCACGGCCGATTGGAGGTAGGTCTCACCTTTGGCGGCTGCTCGTATCGCCTGCAACAGATCCTCGGACGTTGCGCCCTTGACCACATAACCAGAGGCCCCCGCTTCCAGGGCTGGAAAGAAGAACTCATCTTCCACATGCATCGTGAGGGCTACAACCTGGGTTCCCGGGGCAAGGTCCTTGATCCGGCGCGTGGCCTCGATTCCATCCACGTCCGGCAAGGCCAGGTCCATGACCACAACGTCGGGGGCCAACTCCGCCACCAACTCCACCGCCTGCCGGCCATCGGCTGCCTGGCCAACAACCTCGAGATCGGGCTGCGCGTCCAACAGCAGACAAAAGCCCTCGCGCACAATGGCGTGATCCTCAACAACCAGGACCCGCACGGGCGGCAAGCCTGACTCAGATCTCTGTCTCATTCACTGCTTCCTCTTGTCGCAGGGGGACGGTCACTTCCACCCGACTACCCTGGCCAGGCTGAGAAATGACTGACACCTGTCCTCCGAAGGCGGCGGCGCGTTCCTGCATCCCCAGCAGGCCAAGGCCCCGGCCCTGCCTATCGGGGATGTTGAAGGTTTGTGGGTCAAAGCCCCGACCATCATCCTCCACAACCAACTGCAAATGCCCATCGCGCTGTGTCAGTGCAATAACCACTTGCTGGGCCTGGGCATGCAGAGAGATATTCGTGATGGCTTCCTGGGCAATGCGGAAGAGGGCTGTCTCCATTTTGGCGGCGTAGCGCCGGTTTACACCATCGGCTTTCACTGTGACACGGACTCCCTGAGGTAGCAGCCGGCGCTCGGCGTCGTGCCGGATGGCAGGGATAAGCCCCAGTTGATCCAGCGCCGGGGGACGTAGCTCCAGGGCCAATTGGCGCATTTGTTCCAGCGTGTCGGACGCCAGTTCCTCGACACGATCCAATTGCGTAGACAAAGCAGTGGACCCCCGGGGCAACTGAGAACGCAGCGCGCCAACCCATGAAGCCAGAGCCGTCAGAGCCTGGCCGAATTGATCGTGCAGCTCTCGGGCGATGCGACGATGTTCGTCTTCCTGGACAGTTATCAGCCTGGCCAATAACTGGCGACGGGAGGCCTCTTTCTCCTTCAATTCTGCGTAGAGTAGCTTCGCCTGCACTTCCTGGGCCTGGAGCGTGTCAGCCATCTGGTTGAACCCCTCGCTGAGTGTCCCCACTTCATCTTCGGTCCGCACCGTTACCCGAACTGCGTGTTCCCCCTGACGAAACCGACTCAGGGCCTCGACGACACCTTCCATGGGTGTAAGTACCAGCCGATGCAGCAAGATGTTGACCACCAGGATGGACAGCGTGATGATGGCTACCGAACCCAGAAAAGCCGACCGCAACTCTCGCGCGAGCCGTTGATTGAGCTCCGTCATGGAGAAGTCCAGATAGAAAACGCCATTGAGCTTGTTTTGCGGCGAGTGACAGGTGCGGCAGGCGGGACGATTGCGCACTGGAACCATGGTGCGGAAAATCGGCTGACCACCAGGCCCAGACACCATCACGCTATGGGGCCGCTGAGCTGCCGGGTAGCGATGGCAGGGTTGACATGTAGCACTGTTACGATCCATTTGTTGGCCATTGGCCGTGCCCTCAGATGAAGCAGCAACCACTGCTCGAGTGTTCAGAAGGTAGACAGACCATACTCCCGGGCTGGCTGCCACGCTATCAACGATGCCCTGAATGGCACGACGATCATTTGCCAGCATCGCCTGCTCCAGACTATGCTCTGCAATCACCCCGGCACTGGCTGCCAATAGTTGCATGTCTGCCATCGCAGCCCGACGCTGCCGTTCGTATTGTAGCCAGTTCAAGGGTGCCAACAGGCCAATCAAAACCAGGCACACTCCCAGACTGACCTTCAGACGTAGCGATCGGCTCACGAGTCTCACACAAAGCTCTCCCGAATTTTCCCTGCCCTGCCGGCCAATTGTACTGCGCAGGTCGCACAATCGTCAAGTTAGAGCGGCATGTTCGGGGGATGGGAGGAGTATGGAGTGGCCGCCTGGATAATCAGTACTTGAGAATTTAGCTCGTGGAGCAGCCTTTCCAGGCTATTGGCAGGCCAGGAAGCCTGCCCCACAAGTAGTTTTCCCAACTACTGATAATGGCTGCGGCAGCCGGCCACCCCGTACCGAATGAGGGGGACGACCTGACCACACTCACAACAACGGAATCACCCGTGTCCCCGCTGATTGATCAGGTCAGGAAGGAGGGGGAATACGCTATGCAAACGGTTGCCCCTCCGGAGCCAGAAGTAGCCCTTCAACAACCCGCAGGCCACCGCTACAGTGGAAGTTACTGCTCTGAAAATGGATTATCGTCAATTTTCATGCTTCATGGAGCCCCGTAGGGGCATGTTGACTACTCAGCCACCCTCCCGCAGGTTGCGATGCGCCGCGCTTTTGCCCCCGAAAAACGGCCTTGAAGCAGCGACTCTCCGCCAGACAGGCTTCGAACCTGCGGGAGGGTGAGTGCTTCCAGCGATACAGCTCTGGAAGCTACAGCTTCTGGCTGCCTACTTCTTGCTCAGCCCCTGAATGTAGGCAACC
>CAZHMV010000221.1:0-7643 GCA_964532665.1 uncultured Anaerolineales bacterium | reverse complement strand
GCCAGCCGGCGGGACTCGTCTGGGTCGGCCACGGCGACCAACTCCACGTTGTCCAGGTCGTTGTAAACCCGGGCGTGGTGCTTGCCCATCGCGCCCACCCCGATGACCGCAGCCCGGATCATAGGCTCGCCACCGCCTCCACGATGAGGTCCAACTCTGCTGTAGTCAGCGAGGGGTGTACCGGCAAGGAGAGCACTTCGCGGCTAGCTGCCTCGGCCTGCGGCAGGTGGTCGTCGTAACCCAGCCGGCGGTACAGCGGCTGCCTGTAGATCGGCGCCGGGTAGTAGACCCCCACGCCGATGCCGTGCTCCGTCAGCCGCCTCACAGCCACATCCCGGTCTCGGATTCGGATGGTGTACTGGTGAAAGACGTGGGTAGCGCCGGCACGAATGCGTGGCACGGTCACCCCGTCGGTGCCGGCCAGCATCTCGGTCAGGTACGCAGCATTCGCCTGCCGCTGTGCATTCCACGCCTCCAGCTTCCTCAGTTGCACCAGCCCGATGGCGGCCTGGAGTTCGGTCATGCGCAGGTTGTAGCCCAGTACCTCGTGCACGTAGCGCTGCCGGCTGCCGTGATCGCGGATCAGTCGCGCGCGCTCCGCGGTCTCGGCGTCGTTGGTGGTGATCATGCCGCCCTCGCCGGTGGTCATGTTCTTGGTCGGGTAGAAGGAGTAGCAAGCCGTGCCCCAGGTGCCAACGGGCCGGCCATTGAGCCGCGTGCCGTGAGCCTGGCACGCATCCTCGACGATCACCAGGCCGTGCTCGCGCGCCAGCGCCGCGATGGCATCCACGTCACACGGCTGGCCGAAGAGGTGGACGGCGACGATGGCGCGAGTTCGTGGCGTGATGAGCCCGGCGACGGCGGACGGATCGAGGGTGAAGTACTCGGGCTCGATGTCGGCGAAGACGGGCCGGGCACCCACGAACAGGGCGCAGTTGGCCGAGGCCACGAAGCTGAAGGCCGGCGTGATCACCTCGTCGCCAGGCCCGATCCCGTGGGCCAGCAGTGCGATGTGGAGGGCGCTCGTCCCGGACGACACGGCCACCGCATGCTCCACGCCACACCATTCGGCAAAGCGCTCCTCGAACTCGCGCACTTTGGGGCCTTGGGCCAGTTGGCCGGAGTCCAGCACCTCGAGGACCGCCGCTTTCTCTTCCTCGCCGATGAGAGGGCGGGAGATAGGAACTCGTGGGAACTGGGAGGAACTCGTAGTAGCCATCTGACTATCCAGTTATCACTTGCCTCACTAACTGTTATAACGTAACTGCTCAGCCTGCCCATCGGCCATGAATGAATTCACGGCCTGATACGAAAAACACGTTAAAACGTGTTCAAACCTTAACCCGTTTCAACAGCTTTTGCAGCAGCAGGCGGGCAATTCATTGCTCACTCTCGCTTCACAGCCCACAGATAGGCTACTGCTAAACGGGTGACCCCTTGCCCGGCTTCAACCAGTGGGCGCAGATGAGCAACAAACGTATTCCTTTCAACGGGTGATAACGCTTCCTGCATGGCCTCTCCAAGAGTGGGAATCCTGGGATTGCCGGCTGTCTGCAACATTGCAGCCCAGTTCTTCAGCCCATCCTTTGGCCTGACCTCGACCTGCAATTCAAGGTGAATCTCCCGGAAGCCGGCCTGCTCTGCAAGAGCGATCAGATCACGTTCATCAAAATCGAGCATGGGGTCACTCTCACGCGGCTGCAGGCGCTGGTATACTGCTTTCACTTTTTGAGCGAGTTCCACCACAGGCGTGACATCGTACCCCCAAAAGATGTTGGGTGGCTCAGGATGGCCAAACCGGTTGATGGGTTCAAAGAGGGACAACCTCCCCTCGGCTTTGAGCACACGATGGAACTCGTGGAACGCCTGTTGTTTGGCTTCGACGTAGATCAGAACTGAACGGGTCGTCACAACGTCGACCGACGCATCAGCCACAGGCGACAGGTGCTCAGCAGGAGCACGGATGAACTGACAACGGTCGAGCGCATTCATCTGCCGAGTAATGCTCTGAACGTGATCAAGCAGTTCCTGCGAAATGTCCGAGAAGATCACCCGCACCGTGTCCGACATTTCGAGGGCGCCGAAGGCGATGAGCCCGTCGCCGCAGCCGACATCGAGCAGGATTTCGCCACCCCCCAAGCCTGCGTGTCCGAGAACTTTGTCACGCACCTGGTACAGGTACTCCATTGTGGCTTGCATCTGCTTCGCGTTACCGCCAAAGCGCCGATGCAAAAGCCACTCACTCCATATGTCGCGTTGGTGGTTGGTCACCGTTGCTCCTCCGGCCTAAACGACCACCCGCAACTCGGACAGTGCCAGCCGGCGTCCGTGGCCTCCAGGCGCCGGCCACAGGGGCAGACGTAGCCGACCAGGCGGGCCGGCACGCCCACCACCAGCCCGTAGTCCGGCACGGAGCGCGTGACCACCGCGCCGGCAGCCACCATGGCGAACCGGCCGATGGTGACGTCTGGCAGGACGATGGCGCCGGCCCCGATGGACGCCCCATAGCAGACCCGAATGGGGCCGACTTCCCAGTCTGTGGTGGTTTTGAGCCGGCCATCGGGCGTGATGGCACGCGGCACCCGGTCGTTGGTCAGGCATGCCTGAGGGCCGATGAACACCCCGTCCTCCAGGGTGACGCCGTGGTAAATGAGTGCGCCGTTCTGAATCTTGACGTTATCTCCAATGACCACGTCGAAGTCGATGTAGACATCCTTGCCGACGATGCAGTTTCGTCCGATCACTGCCCTCTCGCGGACCTGCGTCTGGTGCCAGATGCGAGTTCCCGAGCCAATCTGCGCTGCGGGAGATACGTCAGCCGTTGGATGGATCATGATAACAACCTCGAAATTGTTCGCCTCGCCTAACGCAACATCAATTCCCGCACATGGATGTGCGCGGTCTTGCCGGCCTTGAGATTCTTGATCTCCAGCCGCACCTTCGACACGGTATGCGGCCCACGGTCGAAGTCGAGTTCCACGTGCGGGTCAGGCGGCAGTCCGCGATAGGTATGTGTGTAGGTGACCGGCTCGGCCCCTTCACTCTCGAACAGCCTCACGGTCAGGGCGAAGTCCATTGACCCGAAGTCGGCCGCCAGGCCAGACACAGAGCGCGACTGAGGAAACACAAACTCAACGATGAGCGGGTTCGCCTCCTGCCCCCGCGCCAGGGTAAACCGGTCGCCGTCCAGCATGTCACGAACCTGGCCGGCATCGAACCGCGAGTGGCGTATCGTCACCATTTGATCCCCCATCTTGATTTGTTCCTCGACCAACCGCCGGCGCGCCTGCCGGTCGGCGGCGAAGAGCTCATCAACGTTGTCGGCGTAGCTCATGCGGGCGAAGTAGAAGCCTGGCCGGCCATCGGGGTAGGGGATGATCTGCTCGACCGTGACCGACTTGATCTTGGGACTTGTGCGCGCTTTCTCGTACTCAGCCGGCGTCATAACCAGGAGGATGTTGCGGTTCAGATTGCGCTTATCGTACAGGTAGTAGTCCACGTTATACATTCGGACCCGCGACTGCTGATCACTCGGAAGGAAAAAGCGGACGAAGCGGTCAGTCCCGTTGGCCCACGTTGGGGACACCATCACGCGTACATTAGGGTCGCGCTCCAGGTACTGTGGGATGGTCTCTTCAAAGAGCTGTTTCGCCCCGTACTGCATGCCGTATAAGCCATAGTCATGGAACCACAAAGGCCCCTCAACGAGCACCTGGCGCAGCACGGAGAAGCCGGTCACGAGCAGTACGAGGAACACCGCTGCTGCCACAAGATCGTAGGATATGCGGCGCGTCACCCAGGACAACAGCACCTCCAGTCCCAGGCCGGCCAGGATACTGGCCGGCACCACAAACGCCAACACACGCGTGATCCCGATTCCCACCAGTGCTGCACCGACGGGGGTGGCGAGAGCCGCCAGCAAAACGACACGGTGAGGCGACGAGCGGATGCGCCACAGGCACAGCCCGACACCGAGGAGCACCAACGGCAACACCTCGGTGCGTATGTGACCATAGCCCTTCATCCGGTGACGAGGCAGATCGTGGTGGTTCGGAAAGAACCAATACTGCGGGCTGAGGCCATACACGTACGTCTGACCGAAGCGTTTCAGTTTCTCGGTGACGGGAATGGCTCGGAACCAGTACGAATTGACAACCCGCAAATGCTCCCGCATCGAGGTCGGGTGCTTCAAGCGAAATCCAACCAGCGGCCACGCCAGTACGGAGAGCAGCAAGAGCGCCAACAACACGTATCGCCAGTGGCGCAGATGATAGCGAATATCAGACACGAACAGCAGAATGCTTACCGCGATCACGATCAGTTGGCCGTTGGAGTAGCTGTAGAACGTAGCCGCGCCAAACAACACGGCGGCAAAGATGTAGCGTGGCGACCGGCAGCGGTACAGAAGATAGGAAAGCAGGAAACAGGCGTAGAAGGCAGTCATCATCACGGTCTCGAAGGCTGTCCGCGAGTGCAGGAACCAGGCCGGCGTGATGCCCAACAACAGCACACCGGCCCACCAGAACCGTGCCTTGAAGATCCACTTCAGGATAAGCCCCACCGCCACCGCCGCCAGCATGCTCACCAGCGCTGACGTGGCCCGTGTCACGAAGATGGATTTGCCGAACAACCATACCGTCAGCGCGTGGAAGTACACCGATAGCAACGGCGTCCAGCGCAGGCCAGCGGCCTCAAAGTAGATCGGCAACAGCGTTCCGTCGGAACCGTGGAAGTGTCTTGCAATCAGATCCTGAGCCAGGAGGGGTTGAATCGCCTCATCGGTGAAGAAGTAGATGGGGAAGCGGTCCAGTGCCCGCAGGTGCACCACAGCGTAGGCCAGGAGTCCCAGCGCGAAGAGGCTCCATTCCAGAAATTGGATGCTGGAAAGCCGGCGGAGCAGGGCAGCCGGCACGCCGCGCCCCCACCCCGCAACAGGTGAAGCCGGAGCCACCGCTTCGGGAGCGCCGGCCTGCACCACCTCCGGTTGCGAGATACGCACCCCCATGGCCCGGAACGCCTGGAGCACACGTTGCCAAACCACCCTCGGATCAAAAGCGCCAACGCGCTCCCTGACCCGCCACCATTCGTATTGCAGATCGCTCACCAGCAGGCCCAGTGTTACGATCAAGGAAACAAGGCTGACAATGAGACCGACTTTGAACGGTGTTGGACTAAAAGAGAAAACGTATTTGTGAACGCCGGGGTGGAGGTCAACCGCCAGGTATCCGCCGATGTTCTTGAGCTTTTGCCGGCGACCGTCAACCGTGACCTGCCACCCAGGATAATTAGTCATTAAGACGACCAGGTCCGAATCCGAATTACCCCCGGTGATGAGCTCCACGCCGTTTGGCCCGGGGATGTAAGCCTGCAACGGCGTGACATCCTCGCGCTGCAGCTCGCGTCCCCCTGACGGGTCTGACAACTCGGCGTTCTTGACCGCGAACGCGAACGGCAAACTATGTGGGAGCTTGTAAACGGTGTGGGTCTCAAATCGCCGGACCACAATCGGGTCTGGCAAGTTGGGTTTGGTATCATTCCCCAGCACGACATAGTTGGGGCGTGCCCGTACGGGGCGTTGGTTCACCAGGTTGGCTGCCGGCGCGACAAAGTTAAAACCGTACCAGGCATCGAAATAGCGCAATCTGTTCGAGACAATCGATCCGTGCCATCCATTGGGGTTCCCCACATAGTACTCTGATGGATCAAAATGGCGCAACCAGTGCATAATGTTGTATGATACTTCATAGGCATCCCGGGTCTGGGCATGTTTCCTGTTCGCCGCATAGATGTCCGCGATAGACCAAATCATCAGCGTGCCAAGCAACACCAGTCCCACGCGCGGTGCAAGCCAGCGAATTCGCCCCCAGACGGACTCCCCCCGCAGCCCACTCATTTCCAACGCCGTCTTCCAGCAGGAATCAATCGCCAGGCCGGCCAGCGCGATAATCGCACATGCCCCGTAAATCAACATACGTGTCGGGTAGCGAAACTGATTCAGGAAGGAGACATGCGCGTACACGCCGCGCCAGGGCATCTCACGGACGTCAATCCAGACGATCGTGAAAGCAAACAGCAGGGCAAAAAACAGCAGCGGCTTCTTCTCCCTTCGTCGCACCGCGAAGGGCAGCAGTATCAGCCCGAGGAATGGCCAGAGGCCGATGTAGGCATAGAACTCTTCCGGCGGCAGTGTCTTGATCGCATCAGCCCGCCACGGGTCTTTAGAGAGATAGTCGAGCAGAATTTGTCTGATCGTGTGGGAATCAGTCAGTCCCGGATTTGTCGCCTTGCTGATGTACGGCCAGAATTCAAGCAGGGGCAGCAGTTGAACCGCAGTCAACCCCACCGCAAGCACCCCGATAACAGCCAGCAGGCCGGCCCCCTCTCCATCGAAGAACAACTTCCTGGAGCGCAAGTCGAAAAGCACGATGAGAGAATACAGTGCAATAACAAAGAGCATATAATACGCGTAATAAACATTCCCGGAGAAGAACAGCAGAGCTATGGAGATGATCGCAATGGCTGCGTGCAACCTGCGCCTCGTCTGGGTGACGGCTATCAGGCCGGCCAGGACCCACGGGATCCACGCAAACCCCAAGACGAAGTCATATTCACCCTGGAAAAACCTGGCGACGGCCTGACCGGTGAACGCATACATCAATGCAACCCACACCCGGCTGACGCGGCCCATCCCCAGCACCACGCCGAGCCACCACATCCCGAAAGCCGCAGCCAGGAAACTCAAGAACAGGCCGACCTTGAACCCGTCCATGACACCAAGGAGCAGCACCGGAACAGTGACCAGGGGATTGTACGCGTGCAGAAATGGATCAGCGATGAATGGCAGGCCGGTCCTTAAGTAGAGGTTCCAAAGGGGAAATTGGCCATAGTGCCGAAGCGAGTTCACCAAGGTCCAGTCAAGGGACTGGACGATCTCAGATTCGTTCCCCGTGAGCGCGCGTTGGGTGCCCAGGTCCAGGAAGTGGGAACAAAACGCCAGGACCACAACGAAGATAAGTGCTCCCTCTAACAGAACCGTGCGCAAACCCAACTCACTGCCGGCGTGCTCAGGCTGCGCCCCGGTCTGGACAAAGATTACAGGCCAGGCAGAGCTCGGCTTTCTAAGATTGGTTAGCTTCCCAATCCACAAGCCAATGTCTGCCCTCAGGCCCGAAAAGACATGCGCCTGTTTGTCTTTCATGTTTCCAGAGCACTATCACCGGCCGACAATCGTCACCGCAGACGCGCCGGCACGAAAAACACCAGAAAATCCTTGGTCGGCGTGGCGGACTGGTAGCGTGTCACACGCCCTTCCGGGAACAGGGACTGGAGAAAGGATAACGACTTCTGGTCATCGATATAGAGCAGGTACAGTTTGGGTGTCGGGTCGTTCACATGGGCCCGCACCTGCTCGATGTTCAGAATCGCGTTGCGCCACGTGATGTCGCCGGCATTGATCGCAATGTTCCGCGTATCAACCCAGTACGGATACGCCACGTGATAGGCGTGAGCCATGTCCCCCACACTGTCCGCGAAGCCGCGCACGACCTGCCCCATCTCGGTGCTGTTCCACGCCGACATCCGATACTGTTGGTCATATTTGACGAAGTACCACTCGTACGTGCTACGGGCGGCCACGATGAGCA
>CAZHMV010000220.1:0-7899 GCA_964532665.1 uncultured Anaerolineales bacterium | reverse complement strand
TGTTGCGGTACAGCACCAGGTGGCCGGCGCGCTCGCCGACAAGCAGGTCCAGGTCGCCATCGTCGTCCAGATCGGCCAGGGCGGGGTGGGTCCAGTTCAGACCGCCCAGGTACAGGCCCGGCACGATTTTCCCCTCGTAGGTACCGGTAAGCACCCGCGTCCACTCTCCCTCGACCACGACCGGGCCGACGGTGCCGGTGATGGCCCAGGCCGCGCCCACGTAGTTGCGGGTTTCGGCAGGGTCATCGGCGTGGAGGTCCAGCCCGCCGGCGGCAGCGAAGGGCAGCTCGTGCGGGCCGGCGGTGTGGGTGTGGGGCACGTTGATGATGGTGCCGGGAAAGGGGTTCACGCCTTCAGACAGGCCGACATCCAGGGCATCCCAGCGCCCTGGGCTGGCCGGCCCATGTTTGATCATGATCGCCGAGCCAGGTGGCGCGTAGATGCGGGCGGTGAAGCTGCCGTCGGCTTCGGAGATGGCGTGGGCCTGGTGGGTGGAGTTCAGGTTGACCAGCAGGACGTGGGCCAGGGGCAGGGCTGCGCCCGGTGCGCCGGTGACGACCGCCTCTCCAAGGCCGTCCGGTAGGCCGATAGTGATCTTGGAGGCGTCGGGCGGGTCGTAGGGAATCGGATGGACGTAGGCTGTGTTAAGGGACATGTCCGCGCTCAGGTCGGCCGTGCGCAGGTCGAAGGCCTGGGTGGTTTCGTAATAGGGGGCCGGCGGCTCGTGGACCATCACGTAGTAGACGTCGGGTGGCAGCACAGCCTGGTAGCGCTGCGTTGGTTCGTCCCAGTCCGGGCTGTACCACTGGTTGTACGACTCGGTGCCGGCCAGACGGTTCACCAGGGGTTGCACCTCAAGCCCGACATCGCCCGTGATCGGCGTGCCGCCGCTGCCAACCAGTTGCAGGCTGAGCAGGTAGCCGTGGGTGACGGTAAAGTTCTGGGTGAAGCTGGCGGTGACGCCGCTCATCCAGAGATTGACCTGGGTCAGCCGGGAGGAGACGTCGGGGCGTAGGTTGAACCACAGCTCGCCCGGGGTCTGGATGGAGACGCTGTAGAAGCCGCCGGCGTCGGTCCACGTCTCCTGCCAGTCCTGGGGCGAGCCGACGCCGACCCAGACGTCCGGTACGGGGCCGGCGGGGCCGGCAACGGTGCCGGAGACGGTGATGGCGCCGGCCTGGACCCGTGGAACGGCGATCCTCGAGAAAGAGGCCACCCTAGTCATCCGGATGGGCAAGATAAGCAAGATAACGCAAGTGATCAACAACAGAACTGAGAACGCGGCCGTTCTTCTGCCAGAATGCATGGCAAACCTCCAGTCGAACCCTTGCAAAGGGTTATGCGGTGGTCTTATCAGCACGTACTCTTTCCATAGGCCGGCGGTTCTCCGGTGAAGGGCTTTGCGGAACCTTCGCAAGGGTGGCTACTCATACGGCAAAGCCTCCAGAAAAGCGATCAGGTCCTGTATCTTAGCATCGGTCAGCACGCCACGCACGTCGTGTTCGCTCTCCGGGCTGGGGCGGGTGAGGACTTCGTACAGCGTGCCGGCGCTGCCGTCGTGGAAGTAGGGTGCGCTGTCGTACAGGCCGCGCAGCGTCGGTGTGTCGAAGGCCGGCCCGATCCGCTCATCCGGTGTACCTGTGCCCACGTTGTGTTTCTCGCGATCGGTGTAGAAGGGCGGTGGATGGCAGTCGATACAGCCCAGATCGGGGTCTTCGAAAATCGCCTTGCCCCGCTGTTCCGCCTGGGTCAGCGGCTCGCCGTGGGCGTGAGCCGGGCTCAACGGAACTTGCAGCGAGTCGATGAAGGTGGCCAGGCAGTCCAGATCGTAGGAGCGCCCCTGGTTGGGTGGCTGGTGTACACAGTCCACCGGCGAGAGGGAGCAGTTCACGTCGCCGTCGATCAGCCCGCTGCCGAAGTTCTCCTTGCGGATGACGAACTCGCTGTCCGCACTCTCGTCCCACTCGCCCGACCAGCGCAGGGGGTAGGTCTGGATCATGCCCAGCAGGCTGGTGGTGTTGCGCGGGCCGGCAAACCCGAAGTTCCACGTCCGTCCGTCCTGCTCCCCCTCGAAGTGGCAGGTGTTGCAACTGATCCACTGGGCCCTGCTCATGCGCGGATCGTCGCTGCTGTGAAACAGCCGCTTGCCGTTCAGCAGAATCGGCGGCAGGGGGATGCGGGTGACGTCGATGGTCGCTGTGACGGTGTAGGCAGCGGTGTCGATGACGGAGACGGTGCCGGCCAGGGTGTTGTTCACGTAGGCCGTGGTTCCATCGGGGGCGAGGACGATGCCGCGTGGGTTGTCCCCCACCTCGATGTGGGCGGCGAGCCGGCGGCCGGCCAGGTCCACCACCGAGACGTCATTGCTGGCGGCGTTCACCACCCACAACTCCTCCCCGTCGGGCGTGACGGCGGCGTCGAAAGGCAGGCCCACGCCGGGCGGGTCCAACGTCCCCAGGGCGATCTGCTGACCTACCAGGTGCTGCTGCGTCGTCAGGTCAATGAGTGACACCAGGGGGAAGACGGTGGTGTCGAAGGTCAGCGCCAGGTTGGTGGTGTTGGAGCGCGTGTGGGGGACGTAGGCGGTGCGGCCGTCGGGGGAGAGGAGGATGGATTGGACTAGGTTGCTGTCGGGCCAGAGGGGGATGGTGGAGATTGGGTATTGGATATTGGGGATTGGTGTTGTGTACTGCGTATTGCGTATTGCGTATTGCGTATTGCATCTCAACTGACCTTTGGTGTGGGATGCGGAAAGTGGGCCGGCGGGCATTTTGAGGAGGAGGGGCAGATAGGCAAGATGGCGGTCCAGGGCCACGACACTCACTTCGCCAGTGAGGAGGTGGGTGACGTAGAGTGCCCGCCCATCCTCGGAGATTGCGAGGCCGCTGGGGCGGTCGGGAACGGGAAGGGTATCCACGACCGCCAGGGTTGCCGTGTCGATAACGGCGATGCGGTCCAGGCCCTGTACGGCCACGTAGAGGCGGTCGCCGGCTGGATTCACGACCACCCCGTAGGGCCGATAGCCGACGGGGATCTCAGCGATCGCTGCGCGGGTCGCGAGGTTCACGACGGAGACGCTGCCCGAGCCCCGGTTGGCGACGTAGGCGCGCCGGCCTCCATCGTCTACGGCCACGGTGCGTGGGTCCACGCCGACCTGGATTTCGGCCACCTTCTCCTGGCCGGCGGTGTCCACCAGCGTGAGCGTGTTGGAGTCGGGATTGACGACCAGGAGCATGGCGCCATCGGATGTGATGGTGATGGCGGAGCTGGAGCGCTTGACGGGGGCAGGGGCAGCCAGCGTAACATCCACCACATCGATGTCGCGGTCACGGCCCAGGTCGTAATCCGAATTCCAGTCGGAGCCGGCGCTGGTCGTGTTCCAGTTGCCGGCGACGGCCTGGATGTCTGCGAACTTCACGGTCCTGTCGCTGCTGAGGTCACAGCAGATTGGCTGCGTGGCCGGCTCGATCACCTCGAAATTCGAGGTGGTGATTGTCGCCGTCGCGGGGTCCTGGCCCTCGCTCCACGACCCGTAGGCAATCGGAATCTGGGCCAGCTCAAGGTTGAGCTTCTCGATCACGAGCTGCCACCTGGTCTTGTCGGCTGACAGCGGCGTGCCCGCCGGCTGGCCGATCAGCGTGTTGACCTGATCGTCCGTCAGGTGCAGCACGGCGGTGTGAATGTCCTCAGCATAGAAGGTGAACCCGCCGGCGTTGTCCACCGCATAAGCACCGTATGTCCGCAGCGCCGTGAGGAACATGCGGGTGATCGGCGCCAGCCGGTTCTCGTCCAGCGGGTTCCCCTCGGCGTTCACGATGGTCTGCTTCAGGCGGACGCGCTGGCCGGCCGCCAGGGCGTGGGGATTGGTGTTGTAGAAGCCAGTCTCGGTGGCCGAGGCCGGGTAGAAGTAGTCAGACGCCAACGGTTCGTTGGGATCGCTGCTGGTGTTGCGCAGGCCGGGGATGGCAAATGCCAGGGCATGAGAAATCGCCCCGCTCTCCACGTCCTCGGGCAGGATCAGACCGGCCAGGAGCGGGGTTCCGGTGGCGCGGGCGCTGTAGTACGTATCAGAGCTCACCCCCGGACCACGCACGTCGAAGAAGTCCACCACTCCCGCCTCCAGGATCTCCGTTCCCACCAGCCCGCCACCACGACTCTGGCAGGGCCCATCGCGATAGGTGACCAGGATCTGCCCATCGCTTTCGGGCAGGACCGCTGCATTGGTGGCCGTCTGGTTCCAGGGGCTGTCCGGAGCGAACAGCGGGAGGGTGAAGCGGAAAGCGCGCGGGCGCGCCGGGCCGCCGGACAGGCTTGAGACCTTGGGAGCGGCGCCAATCGGTGCCACGTTTGTACTGACCGTAGTCGAGGTAACGGCAGAGCCAGAACTGCAACCTGTGACCACCACCAGACCGATCACTGCTATCGCCAGGCTGAGCCCTCTCCGGTTTTGTCGCATGGTTTTGACCTCGAATGTTCAGTAATGAGACTCCACCCACCCGGTCCAGCTCGATTCACCGGATGAGGCGGTCCATCAGAGCGGACACGTAGGCCTCGCCGGCTACGGCCATGATGAACGTGGCTGTTGGCAGGATGAGGGTGCCGATGATTTGACCGCGCGGCTGAGGGCGATGAAGCACCAGGTAGGCCAACAGGGACTGGGACTTGAGCGTGGGCGGGGTAGGCAGCGGTTGACCATCCTGGCGGATGTTCAGCGCGCCCAGAAAACAGAATTGCAGGGTGGGCACTACAGAACCTCCTTGCAAGCCTACCCTGTTCCAACAGGGGGAACGACCGGTGGCGGGCAGTGCAAAAGCGCGGTGACAGATGAGCGAGGCCATGCCCGTCACTTGAGAGTATACCGCAGGAATGTGGAAAAGTCCAACCAGCCTATTGCTGTGGCCGCTCTCCTGACTCTGTTGCGGCCGGTCTCCTGACCGAGCCGCCCGGTGGCACGGTCTGGAGACCGGCCACAGCAGAGGGGCTGAACCAGAGCCGCCCAACACGGTTGGGACCCTACCCCAGAACGTGATACTGTCAAGGCAGTCACGTTTCTTCAATTGTGTACGTCCACCACCCAGTACACCGTCTGGGGGCCGCTCTTGACGTTGTACCCCTTGATGCGCACCTTCCAGGTGCCGGCGGCCAGGCTGCCGGGCACCTGCGCCCGCTCAAAAATACTCACGCCAGAGTAGCCCTTGGCCTGTTCGACTCCGGACGGATCGATCAGGTGCACGTCGATATCGTCGTGCTTCTCAGTCCGGGCCTCGGGCCACCACAGAGACGCTCTGAGGTCGCGCCGGTTGGAGGGGATGTTGATTGGGATGTTGATGACCGTTCCCTGGTTCACGCTGACCTTCCCCCACCAGACAACGCCGTTAACGGGCATCCGCAGTTGGCCCAGGCCCCGGGTGTTGTCATAGTTGGGCCAGGAAAGGGTCCCTGAATTCATCAAGTGGGCGTAGACATGGCCGTTGTCCCAGGTTTTGTATTGCCGCAGCCAGTTGCGCATCAGGGCTGCCGCACCAGCGGCATAAGGTGTGGCCCCGCTGGTGCCGGTGAAGACATGCAACGCGTTGTTGCCGCCGTTGCTGGCCGTCTCCGAGTCGGTGGGCGCCTGCAGGTCCGGCTTGTAGCGACCGTCAGGCGCTGCGCCGCGCCCCTGGTTGTTGTACTGTGCCTGGGAGACCACGTTGTAGGCGCCCACGCCGATGGCCTTGTGAGCCAGCCCGGGTGAGCGCACCGTCTTGGCATTGGGACCGAAGTTGCCGTTGGCCGCCACGATGACGGCGCCGGCGTTGTAGGCGTTGTCGGCGGCCAGCGCGATGGCACCGTTTTCGCCCTCGCTGGCCTGGATCTCCCCCACGATCACCCGGTCGAGGACGGCGACGGCCCGTTGGAAGGCACGCACCGCAGCGGCGGTGTCCAACCCCCCGTTATCGTAGATCTGCCAGCTATCCAGGGTGATGGCCGTCACGCCCCGGTAGGCATCCCCCAGCCGATTGTTGCCCACGATGATGGCCGCGCTGGAGGTGCCGTGGTTCCAGAAGCTGTCGTTGGGATTCCAGCCGTTGGCGTTGGTGTTGTTGCAGTACTTACCGCCGTTGACACAGTCGCGGATGTAATCGACGTGGGAAGGGTTGTTGAACAGGACATGCGTCGTACGGATCCCCGTGTCCAGCAGGCCAATGTAGCCGTTTGTCAGGTTGAGGTTAAAGTAGGGGTCTGAGACGATGCGGAAGCGCCCGTCGGCCACATCGTTGTTGGCGTTGCCGTCCTGGGGTGGCTCTTCGCCGGCAAACCGGGGCTGGATATAGGCCAGTTGGGAGATGTTCAGCAGCGACTCCACCTGACTCAATTGAATCTCCGTCAAGAAGCCGTTGATGAGCCAGAACTGCTCCACCACGCGGAGCTCGACGCCCAGTTCTGCGGCCGCAGCCACGAATTCCTGTGTACTCGCGCTGCGTTGAGTCAGCAGGACATTGATCAACTCCTGGGCCTGAGCCGCAAAGGGTTCTCCGTCCGGTGAGTCCCGCCGCACGCCATCCGGCAGGTCGGGGAAGCGTGGAATCTGGACGTCTTCCTCAAGCAGGATGATCACTGGTTTGACGGCCGTGGGGTCTTCCGCGATCATCTGGGCCAGCACCGGGTGGATGCGCTGCGGCGGGTCGGGGACGACGTCGTCCTCCTTCGGCACCGGATCGATGGTCTCTTCCCAGAAGGCATCCTCGGGGATCACGCTCATCTCAAAACCGGATCCTTGTCCGTATTCATCCATCGTTACCTGGTAGATCCGGTTGAAAGGATCCTCTTCGGGGGTTGGCGGCAGGATACAGTCGCCCCACGCCCTGGCCACCAGCATGAGGTCTAGGACCGTTACCAGATCATCCCTGTTCAGGTCGTAGGTGGTGTCGGTGCTGCGCCAGGCGTTGGCGGCCATTTGCAGGTCCGCGGCGGTCACCTGGTCATCGTCGTCGAAGTCGGGACAGGAGCCGACGGCGGAACCGGTGACGTGAACCGTGACCCGGTCGGGCAGGCTGCCCACCTGGCCGTCGTGGACGGTCAACTCCAGCTCGTAGTCCCCTGCATGGCCGGCGAAGAAGCCCGGATCGGGCGCCCCGGGGTCGGTGAGCCAGGGGCTGCTGCCGGCCGGCTTGCTGACAAGTGCCCAGTGGTAGGTCAGGGCATCGCCGTCCGGATCGCCGGACGGCGTGCCGTCCAGCAGGATGGTGTCGCCGGCGCTCATGTTCTGGTCCGGCCCGGCATCTGCCGTCGGCTGGGTGTTGACCCGTTCCGTGACCTGGATGGCGATCACAGCGGTGCCGAATTGTCCATCACTGTCCTGGGCCTGCAGCGTGACCTCATGCGTGCCGGGCGAGAGGGTGGTCACTTCGAGCCGGCGACCGGTGCCCAACAGACCATCCCGGTCAGAGTACCAGGAGAGATCACCGGGGTTCAGGAGCCCGTCCTCCAGGTCCCATGCAGTGCCCCGCAGCACGATCCGGTCCCCTTCCCCGATGATGGTCCCGTCGGAGGGCGCGAGAATCTCGGCCCGGGGCGGCTTGCCCGTCACGACGAAGTTGGGGGAGGTGGCCACGCCGGTGTTGAAGCCGTCGCTGGCCAGCACCCGAACCATGGCTATGCTCCCGCCCGGCAGGTCGGCCAGACTGATCGGCAGCTCCTCGGCCGTCAGGTCGCTGGCCAGCGTCTGCCAGTCCGGCTCCTGCCGCCCCGAAGCGGCTGGACTGTACTGAACCATGTAGTACAGCGGGTTCTCGTCGGCGTCTCGGCCCTGCCAGCGGATGATGGGGTTGTCGGGCTGGCCTTCGAACCCGTCGGCGGTGGGCGAGAGGATCTCGACGGAGGGGACGTTGGCGCTGCGAGACACCACCGCCAGCGTCT
>CAZHMV010000219.1:0-8005 GCA_964532665.1 uncultured Anaerolineales bacterium | reverse complement strand
CACAAAGACGCTGAACCGGAGGAGTAGGCGGTTCTGGGCCGTGGTAGAGAAGAGGGGTCACCGGCTGAAAGCCCCTCGCACTGCCGGCCGCCGAAGGTCGCCGGGGAGTCGGGTGGGTGAAGGCTGGTTGGCTAGATGGTTAGATAGCTGGATGGCTAGATGGCTGGTAGCTCGCCTCGGGGTCAGCCCGTTAACGCTGTCGAGTGCGGTGGGGGGCGAGCAATGAATTGCCCGCCTGCTACGAGAAATCTGTTGAAACAGATTGACCAGGTAGTACAATAGTGCGTTTCAACGCACTTCCTGTATTAGCCGGCGAATTCATTCGTCGGCTCACCCACCGAACCAAGGTGGTACCGCGTGAGACATGCCCTCTCGTCCTTGACGACGAGAGGTTTTTTTGTTTTCCATTGACCCGCATCGTCTCCCTGCGGGAAGAGAGTGATTACGGGTAGATCTCGCATGTTGAGACCGTGAAACGTAAAACGTGAAACGTGAGGATCGGCGAATGAAGGTCATCACGTTTTACGTTTCATGTTTCACGCGGCCCGTTGCTCTGCATCGTTGTGCTAAATGGAAGGAATCATCCAATGACCTCAAAAACATACGCAGAAATGCCCACCACCTACGATCCCAAGGCCACCGAAGGCCGGATCTACGAGTGGTGGGAGTCGCAAGGCTATTTCCGACCGGAGACACAGTTCGAGAAGGGGCTGGCGTCGCGGGACCAGAAACCGTTCGTCATCTCGATGCCGCCTCCCAACGTGACCGGCGAACTGCACCTGGGGCACGCCATCACCGCCTCGCTGGAAGACCTGATGACCCGCTACCATCGGATGAAGGGCGTGCCGGCCCTGTGGGTGCCCGGCGAAGACCATGCCGGCATCGCCACCCAGAACGTGGTGGAGCGCGAGATCGCCAAAGAGGGCCTCACCCGCCACGACCTGGGGCGCGAGAAGTTCGTGGAGCGGACGTGGGAGTGGGTGCGCAAGTACCGCCACGTCATCGCCGACCAACACCGCCGGCTGGGTACCTCGTGCGACTGGCAGCGCGAGCGTTTCACCCTGGATGAAGGCCTGAGCCGGGCCGTGCGCGAAGCCTTCGTGCGCCTCTACGACAAAGGTCTCATCTACCGGGGCGATTACCTGATCCACTGGTGCCCGCGCTGTGCCACGACCCTATCGGACCTGGAGGTGGAGCACGAGGACGAGGAAGCCGGCCACCTGTGGTACGTGCGCTATCCGCTCATCAGCGACGAATGGAGCGGGCCGGCGGCCGAGTGGGGCTCCGGGCGCTGGGCTGAGGGCGCGACTGAATTCATCGAAGTGGCAACAACCCGACCGGAGACGATCCTGGGTGACACCGGTGTGGCGACGAACCCCAAGGATGAACGCTACCAGCAACTGGTGGGCCGTACGGCGGTGCTGCCGGCCCTGAGTCGTGAAATCCCCATCATCGCCGACCGGCGGGTGGACCCGGAGTTTGGCACCGGTGCGGTGAAGGTCACGCCCGGCCACGACCCCAACGACTACGAAATCGGTCGCGAGCACGGCCTGCCCATCATCAACGCCATGAGCACCGACGCCACCATGAGCAGCGAGGCCGGCCCGTACGCCGGCCTGGACCGCTTCGACGCGCGACAGGCCCTGGTGGACGACCTGGAAAAGGAGGACCTCCTGCTGCGGGTGGAAGATCACACCCACTCGCCGGGCCGCTGCTACCGCTGCCACACGCTGGTGGAGCCTCTGGTGTCCACCCAGTGGTTCGTGAAGATCAAGCCTCTGGCCGAGCCGGCCCTGGAAGCGGTGCGCCACGGTCGCATTCGCATCATCCCGGAGCGGTTCGAGAAGGTGTACTACAACTGGCTGGAGAACATCCGCGACTGGTGTATCAGCCGGCAGTTGTGGTGGGGTCACCGCATCCCGGTGTGGTACTGCGATGCCTGTGGTGAGATGACAGTGAGTCGCCAGGATCCCACCGAGTGTGCACACTGCGGCAGCGCCGACATCCGGCAGGACCCAGACGTGCTCGACACCTGGTTCAGCTCCGGCCTGTGGCCCTTCAGCACCCTGGGCTGGCCCGACGACACCGCCGACCTGGCCTACTTCTACCCGACCTCGGTGATGGAGACGGGCTACGACATCCTTTTCTTCTGGGTGGCGCGGATGATCATGCAGGGGCTGGAGATGACCGGCGAGATTCCGTTTCACACGGTGTACCTGCATGGCCTGATCCGCGACGCAGACGGGCAGAAGATGAGCAAGTCGAAGGGCAACGTGATTGACCCGCTGGAAGTCATGGATGAGTATGGCACCGACGCGCTGCGCTTCACGCTGCTGACCGGCTCGTCGCCGGGCAACGACATGAAGCTGGCCTACGACCGGATCGAGGGCAACCGCAACTTCGCCAACAAAATCTGGAACGCGGCTCGCTTCGTAATCACCAACACCTCGGATTTCGGACCGCGTGCCACGGAAGAGAAATCTGAACTCCGAAATCCGAAATCCGAAATGGAGCTGCCTGATCGTTGGGTTCTCAGCCGGCTCAACCGTGTCATCGGCGATGCCACGCGGTTGATGGACGCCTACCAGTTCGGCGAGGCCGGCCGGCAGATCAACGACTTCTTCTGGAGCGAGTTCGCCGACTGGTACATCGAGATGGCCAAGATTCGGCTGTACGGCGACGATGAAGACGCGGCCAACACAGCGCGCCACGTGCTCACCCACGTGCTCGACCAGACTCTGCGGCTGCTGCATCCGTTCATGCCCTTCATCACCGAAGAGGTGTGGCAACGCCTGCGATGGGCATGGTCTGGAGACCCGGCCCAACCCTGGTCTGGAGACCCGACCCAACCCGAAGCGTTGATCATCGCCCGCTGGCCCGAAGCCGGCCCGCGCGACACCGACGCCGAGCGCCAGATGGGCCTCATCCAGGAACTGATCGGAGGCATCCGCAACGCCCGTGCCGAGTACAACGTGGCGCCGGGCCGGCGTATTGCCGCCATCATCAGCGCCGGCAGTCAGGCCGGGCTGCTGCGTGAGCACGGGGCCATCATCACCACCCTGGCACGGATAGACGAGGCACAGTTGGAGATTCGGGCCGATCGGGTGGATCCGCCGGCCCAGGCCGCTTCGGTGGTGGTGGGCGAAGGTGTCCAGGCGTACCTGCCACTGGCCGGCATGGTGGACCTGAAGCGCGAGCGTGCGCGCCTGGTGTCGGCTATTGAGGACGTGAAAGCTGACATCGCCAAGGCCAAGGGCCTGCTTGCCAATGAACAATTCACCAGCCGGGCGCCGGCTGCGGTGGTCCAACGGGAGCGAGACAAGCTCGCCGAAGCCAGGGACCGCCTGGAGCGGTTGCAGGAACGCCTGGATGTTCTTGAATCATAGAAAGTTGAGGGGGCGAAACCTGTAGGGGGTGCTGTGCGTACTGCGTAATGCGTAACCTACGCACGATTTGAAACCACCGTCGCAAGGACGTATAATTCTGTGGGCAGACAGGCGGTATGCTGCAATCATCTGCGGGAGAGAAAGTCGCATGGAAAAGGATAGGGCTTCAACTGGCCGGTCACTGACCGTACGCACGCTGAGTGAGCTGATCGACAAGATTCAATTGGCCTGGCGCCTGTTCCGGGATGACCGCGTGTCGCCGGTAGTGAAGGCCATTCCACTGGTCGGGCTCCTCTACCTCATCTGGCCAGTGGACCTGCTGCCGGATGTGTTCCCGGCGCTGGGTCAACTGGATGACATCGCTGTACTCTTGCTGGCCTTGAGTTGGTTCATCCACGCCTGCCCCACCGACGTAGTCGAAGAGATTCGCACCGGGGCGCAAACAATCTCAGCTCGATACACGGTCGTCGATGATACCGACAGCCCCCAGCCTTGAGCTGGATGTTGTAGTAACGACTTCAGTCGTCCTGCTGGAGCGCACGACCGAAGTCGTTACTACGAGCACGAGACCTCATTATGAAAGTCTATAGACGGTCGCCGGCTCTGCCGAGGCCGTCTTTTTTCTGTTGCGGACGAGCAGTCCTCGGGCCACGATTCGCGCTGCAAGCGCAAAACGATGAAAACTTGCCCACAGATGTAGTTCATAGTAGAATTACGTTGAGGTATTGTGACCCTGGGTCAGATACGATAAGCCAACAATGAGGTGGAGCCCCCTTGGTTCGGCCGTTTAGTGTACGAGACATCTTACTGATACGAGGACTTCAGAATGCCGGCGTTTCGCTGGATCTGGAAGGCTCGGTGCTGCAACCCCGAGCCCCGCTGTGGAGTGCGCTGCTATCTCAGGTCCCGCTGAACTCCTACGGTGCCGCCACCTACGTGATCCGAAACAAAGATCAGTCGGGGTTTGTTCAGGCACGGCAGGGGCGCAGCCCGGCTGAGGACTACCTGACGTTTGTCGCGCCGGCCCTCACGTGGAACGACGGCATACCTCACACGTGGCAGTTGCTGCTGGAGACGCTCTGTCAGGGCCAGGGCGAACGGGGTGTCCAGCGGATATTCGCCAAGCTGCCGGCTGAAGCCGAGGCAGAGGCAGAAGTATTTCGAAAGGTTGGCTTCCGTGTGTATACGCAGGAACACGTGCTCCAGTTATCCCGACCGACGAGAAGTGGGAGCGCCGCCGGCCCGATCCGGCTGAGGCCGTGGGAAAGCCGGGACGCTTGGGGGGTTCACCGGCTGTACAGCATTAGTGCGCCACGGTTCGTTCAACAGGCAGAGCACCTCGCGGGTCAAATCGGTGAATCTGCCACGAGTGACTGGGCCCACGGCAATCATGAAGAACGGTACGTCTGGGACCAAAGTGGTGAAGTTGTGGCTTTCTTGCGGCTACTCGAGGGGGAAGCCGGGCATTGGCTCCATCTGCTCATCCACCCCGAGCATACGGAGCACGCCGATGTGCTCGTCAGCCTGGGTGTCACACGACTGGCCAGGTATGCGCCGAGGCCGGTGTACTGCGCCGTGCGCACTTATGAGGTAGACCTGACCCGGGCGTTGAAAGCCGCCGGCTTCCAGGAATACCGGACACGATTCTTGCTGGTCAAACAAACGACGGCCCGGATACAGCAGAAAGCTTTCGAACCACTCCCTCAAGTTGAGGGCGTCGAAGCTGCGCCGACCGCATCAGCGCGGATGGGCCGTAGAAACAGGCGAGAGGAGCCCACACCGGTTCATTCAGAGGTGTTGAAAGAAACTCAATGAAGGAGATTACCGACGATCTTGATGTCTTGCTAGACGTACTGCCGCCAGCTATCACCAGGGCAGTGCGGGAAAAGAACAACCGACTGGACTTGCTGGAAGTTGTAATGGACCTGGGCCGACCACCTGAGGCCCGGTTTCTGAACGAAGACGTCATTCTTAGCGAGGGGGAAATCACAGCCGAAGAGATTGAATACGTCGTTGAGCGCATCGGTGCCTTTGGGGGCGACAACCGCGCCGGCATCCCGCGCACCCTCCACCGGATTTCAGCCATTCGGAACCGAAGCGGTCAGATCGTGGGGCTGACGTGCCGCGTTGGTCGTGCTGTGTACGGCACTGTGGACATTGTGCGCGACATCGTGGAGTCTGGCAAGAGCATTCTGCTGTTGGGCCGGCCCGGCGTCGGAAAGACGACCATGCTGCGCGAGGTGGCCCGTATCCTCGGCGAGAAGAAGCGGGTGATCATCGTTGACACGTCGAATGAGATTGGCGGCGACGGCGATATCCCCCACCCGGCCATTGGGCGCGCCCGCCGCATGCAGGTACCCACGCCGGCGCTGCAACACGAGGTGATGATCGAGGCCGTGGAGAACCACATGCCCGACGTCATCGTGATCGACGAGATTGGACGGCAGTTGGAGGCTGAAGCTGCGCGAACCATCGCGGAGCGCGGCGTCCAGTTGGTGGGGACGGCCCATGGCAACAGCCTGGACAACCTGATGATGAACCCAACGCTGGCCGATCTGGTCGGCGGCATTCAGTCTGTGACCTTGAGCGACGAGGAAGCACGCCGGCGCGGGACACAGAAGTCGGTGCTGGAACGGAAGCAGCCGCCGACGTTCGATGTGGTCATCGAAATTCAGGATTGGGGCCGCCTGGCCGTGCACCACGACGTGGCAGCGGCCGTCGATGCGATCCTGCGAGGCCGGCCATGTCCGGCTGAGCTGCGGTATCAGGACGAATCTGGCGAGGTTCGAACGGAGGAAGCCGTGCTGGAGCCGATGGCTGAAGAGCCAGCCGGGTTCCGTCAGCGGCAGCTTGCCGGCCCGATTCCCCGAACAGTCCGCATCTTCCCCTACGGTGTGAGCCAGAATCGCCTTCGCCAGGCGGCGCAGGGGTTGGAGCTACCGATCGTGATTGTGGACGATCTGGGAGATGCTGAAGCGCTTCTGACGCTCAAGAGCTACTACCGGAAGCGGCCGCAGGCCATCACCGAGGCCGAGCGCATGGGGGTGCCCATTTACGTCTTGCGCAGCAACACAGTCATGCAAATGGAAGGTGCCCTGCTCGACATCTTCGGTCTTGAGGCCAGGCAAGACCCCTTCGAGGAAGCGATGCACGAAGCGCAGGAAGCGATTGAGCAAATCAAGATGGGGGCACGGGATATGGTAGAGCTGCGACCGCAGAACTCCTACATCCGGCGACAGCAGCATGAGCTGGCCCGCGAGGCGGACCTCATTTCCCACAGTCGCGGTAAGGAGCCCCGCCGGCGCGTGCGAATCTATCGCAATGACAGCCGGGCGTCAAGCCTGTCCTGAGATGTTTATCACGTTCGAGGGACCTGAAGGCAGCGGCAAGACGACGCAGATTCAGGCCCTTTACGACTATGTAAGAAACCGCCGGCACGACGTCGTCCTTACGCGGGAGCCCGGCGGGACCAGCATCGGCGATCAAATTCGGCGCATATTGCTGGACCCGGTCTACCAGGAGATGCTGCCCGAGGCGGAGATTCTGCTGTTCTCGGCCTCCCGCGCTCAACTGGTTGGGCAATTGGTGCGGCCGGCACTGGAACGAGGCGCGATTGTCATCTGTGATCGATTTGCCGATTCTACCATGGCCTACCAGGGATATGGCCGTGGATTGGACCTAGCGTCACTCCGTGCCATTACCCAATTTGCCACCGGCGGTCTGACACCCGATCTGACCGTGTATCTGGACATCGAGGTAGAGGAGGGCCTGCGCCGCAAACGGGCAATCGGCCAACAGGACACCGAAGTCTGGAACCGGCTTGACCAGGAGGCCCTCGATTTCTACGATCGTGTTCGGCGTGGCTACCTGGCTCTTGCAAGGGCCGAACCCGAACGATGGTTGGTCGTGAACGCGGCGCGCCGGCGGGAGGTTGTTCAGCAAGAGATTCGCGAGCGCGTAGAGCTCCTCTTGCAAAGTCAAGAAGATTAGAGGCAGGTACTCACCCTCCCGCAGGTTTGGAGCCTTTCTGGCCGAGAATCGCTGCTTCAAGGCCGTTTCTCGAGTGCAAAACCATTGCGCATCGCAACCTGCGGGAGGGTGGCTGAGTAGTAACGATCAGAGATCGAAATCGTCGGGTGGTGCGCCTCCACCAAGGTCTTCGCCCAGGTCCGGCATCGCCTTTTCGATGTCCTCCGGGCTCTGACCAGATTCCAGGCGGTCAACTACTTCGTCAAACTCTGGCCCCAGGTCTTCACCCATTTCCTGGCTCATCTTGCGCATGAATCGGCCGAGACTGCGCGGGTCTTCCTCGTCCAGGCCGGCGAAGTTGCTGGGATCAGCCAGAGATTCCAGCCGGCTGTCTTCAGATCGCACCACGGCTACGCGCGAGACGAGCCGGCGCATGTTCGCACTCCCGCAGGCCCTACAAACAGGGTCAACCTCATCGTTCATACTGCGGGTAAAGACGGTCGTTCGGCGACCACACTCTGAGCAGCGATACTCATAAATCGGCATAGCAGTTCATCTCCCTGTCCAGAAAACTGTCGTGATACTGAATATCAGTTTGGACCGGGAAAATTATAGAAGAGAGGCGGCATCTGTGCAAACGACCAGGTATC
>CAZHMV010000218.1:0-8033 GCA_964532665.1 uncultured Anaerolineales bacterium | reverse complement strand
GCCAGAAGTAGGTTGTGTCTGGAGCGAGCGCCCCGGGGTCGCAGATGGGCGAGGGTACATCGTTGCACACCAGCACGTCGGGAGTGGCGTCGCCGGCCCCGACGAAGACATCGTAGCTGAGTGCGTCGGCGTTGGGGTCGTGGCCAAACCACGCCAGCTCCGTGTCGAGGATGGCGTCCGCGTAGTCGGGTGGCACGGGCACCTCGGGGGTGCACGGAGGCACCTGGGTATTCATCTCGACCGCATCCAGGGCCATCTGAGCGCTGGTGCAGGTGGCCGAGCCGACGCCGTAAAGATCGTCGCAGGCATTAAGCAGAGCAGCGTAGGCGTCGCCGAAGTTGGCAGTGGACGTCAGGTACTGGGTCAGCGCCCGGTAGTAGATTTGCCCGGTGGCTGGCCGGCCAATGCCCGTGATGGTGAAGCCATTGTACGTGTCGCCGGCCGCCATGAGGTAGGCAGCGTGGTTCGCGATGTTGCTGTTGGTGTGCACGCCGCCGTTGTCTCCGAGGGTACACAGGTAGTCACTGAGCTTGCCCGGGTCGCCGAAAGCCGCCGGATTCGCCAGGCTACGGATGGCACCAATGGCCAGGTCCTCGCCCTCCAGCCAGTCATCGTCGTCCACCATGGCGCTGAAGACATCGGAGAAAGACTCGTTCAACGCGCCCGATTGGAAGCTGTAGATCAGATTGGCCGTGTGTTCTGTGACGGCGTGGGTCCACTCGTGAGCCACCACGTCCTTCACGGCCCAACCCGGGCCAAACGTTGTCTGGACGCCGTTCCAGGAGGCGTTAGCCCAGTTGTCGTAGCGCACGCTGGCCTTCATGGTCGCGCCGGCATCGTCGTATCCGTCGCGGTTGAAGTTGGTGAAGAAGTAGTCGTAGGTCTGGCCGGTAAAGTCGAAGGCATCCACGCAATCGGCGGACGGGGTTCCGACCGGGCCGCTCTCGGTGTAACAGGACGTCCCCGGCAGAGTGGTGCTTCCGTCGAGGTCGTAGATCACGCGGTCCCGGCCCGTCTCAAGGTTGTTGTAGCGGAACAGCGTGTCGCCGGTCACGGCATCGACGAAGACGATCCAGATGGCCGGCATGGCCGGGTCATCGATCATCAGCCGGTAGGCCAGGTGGTTTTCATTCGGTCCCTGATCCAACAGGGCCGGGTTGAATACCAGGAGCTGGCTATCGCGCAGCTTCGGACGGCCATCGTCCGTCGTCCCTGGGTTCCTGGAGTCACTCAAGTCCTGCCTGGCCCGTGCATAAGCCTGGGCAAGGGTAAGAGCGGGGTTGGCCGGCACCTTCGCTTGCGGCGCAAACTTGCCGTTCACGGCGACGACCTGGTTGTGTGGCGTCAGGTGCACGATGAGCTGCGCCCCAAACACAGGTCGCCCATCAACGCGCTGCTCCATCCGTACATGGTGCATCCCGAGAGCGTCATCTTCTACCCGGTTTATGGTCAGTTCCCCGGCGGGATCGACCATGCGGAAAAGCGGAGCGTACTCGATGAAGAAGCGCAGCGCCACGTCCTGGGGTGAATCCAGTGAGCTGGGGCCCACAGTCAGCGGGATGGGCCGGCGGCGGTCGGCGGTGATGAAGTCCGGGACCCCGGTGCGCTCGTGCCAGGCAATGGTCGCACCGTGGGACAGGAGCGCCTGCGCAGCCTGCTGTGCCGCCGGGCTGAGGTTGTGCGGCAGGTGCGCACCCCCCTGCAATGCCGGTTGCGCCCCCGTTGGCAGGGTGGCCAGGAGTATCAACAGGCCGATGATCAGGATGAGGGAGAACCGCTGCCCGGTTTTGAGTTGTATCATGGCACGTTTAATTATACCACTTCATGAATATCTGCCAACTTCACCAACCCAAAAATTGCGTAAATTTCGCTGTGAGGGAATTCCCTGACAAGGTGAATCGTGGATTCTGGGGAACTCCCTGACAAAGATGCGGGATTTTCCTTCTACCGCCGACAGCACTCGGGTGATACAATAATTATGAACTCAAGTTCGAATCTCCGAGCCCGCCCACCTGCCGGCAACGTGCCAATGGTGCCGGGCCGATAGGGTGCCGGGGGAAACCCCGCCGCCTGCCGTGTTTGCAAAGGAGATGGATCGCCGCAAGGCGTCTGTCTCCTTTTTTGTTGCTGTAGAGGTGAGGATTCATGCGGAACGTACGATGGACTTTGTTGCTGTGGTTGATTGTACCGATGATTCTGACCGGCTGCCAGGCGGCCCACAGCGCGGCTACGGTCGCAACGCCGGCGGCTGAACAGACTGGACCCGACTACTGGGCACTGGTCAAACAGGCCCAGACCGCCTACGGCGCGGCTGACTTCGCGCAGGCACTGGCCCTGGCTCGTCAGGCCGTGGCCGTCAATCCCGGGGACAACACCGCCTGGGAGCTGTACCGTCAGGCCAGCGTTGCGCAGGCCGGCGATGACTACCTGACCGACCTGCCGGCGCACCGCTACCGGCTGCCGGTGGACGTCTTCCTGCGCGATCAGGTGAATCACAGTCGCGATTGGTTTCTGGTGGACGTGCGAGAACCAGACGAGTTCGCCGCCGGCCACATTGAGGGTGCGGTGAACATCCCGTTGCGCGAGTTGCTGCATCACCTGGACGAACTCCCCAGCAGCAGGACCGCGCCTATCCTGGTCTATTGTCACAGTCAGAAACGGGCGACACATGCCCTGGTAATCCTGCACGAGTTGGGATATTTAAAGGTCTACAATCTGGAAGGAGGATACGCTGCATACAAGGACTGGCTGAAACACAACCCGACACCGACCCCCGGCCCCACACCCACACCGGGACCGGACGAGCCGGACTTTGGCTGCTAAGTGCCTATCCGAAGTCGTTACTACGACGTTTTCGGATTGGCTCTAAGAGAGACTCAGTAGAAAGGAGGTCACTATGCCTGTTGTACAGGAGATGGAGAACGCCATCGTCCGTATGATGGAGGACCTGCAGCGAGCGTTGCAGAAACCCCCATCGGAGCGACGCTGGGGCATGGTCATGGACCTGACCAAGTGTGTGGCTTGTGATGCCTGCACGGTTTCCTGCAAGGCCGAGAACAAAACGCCCCCCGGCGTCAACTACACCGTGGTGCTCAAGGAAGAAGTGGGTACCTACCCGAACGTGCGCGAGGTCTTCCTGCCGCGCCCCTGCATGCAATGTGAAAACCCGCCCTGCGTGGACGTGTGCCCGGTCGGTGCCACGTGGCAGGACGAGGAAGGTGTGGTGGTCATTGACTACGATGCCTGCATCGGTTGCCGTTACTGCATCACCGCCTGCCCCTATGGCGCGCGCACCTTCGACTTCGGCGAGTGGTACACGGAGAGCACTCCCATGTTGGCGGCCTACGAGACGGCGCCGACTTTCGAGTACAGTGAGGAGCACGTGCGCCAGAACGGCGCATCGCCGATGGGTAACGTGCGCAAGTGCCACTTCTGCCTGCACCGCGTACACGAGGGCCTGCTGCCGGCCTGCATCAACGACTGTATCGGCCGGGCCCGCTATTTTGGCGACTTGAATGATCCGGACAGCCTGGTTTCCGAAATGCTGCGGGAGCGCTATTCCTTCCGCCTGAAAGAGGAGCTGGGCACCAGCCCCAAGGTCTTCTACCTGTCGTGAGGAGGCAACCATGAAGAACAACAAAGGTCTATACCTCGCTTACTGGGCCGTTGTGTTGGTCATGCTGGCTATTGGCGTCGTCGGGCTCTACTGGCGCTTGACCGCCGGCCACCGCCTGGCCAACTACGGTCAGTTGATCGTCTGGGGGCTGGGGGTGGCGCTGTACATATATTTCATCGGTCTCTCCGCCGGCGCCTTCCTCATCTCTGCGCTGGTCTACGCTTTCGGGGTGGAGCGCTTCCGGCCCATTGCCCGCCTGGCGCTGTTCACAGCCCTGATCTCCCTGTTGATGGCCCTGTTGAACATCTGGTTCGACATCGGCCACATGGAGCGCTTCTACGAGATTTACGTCCGTCCGAACTTCCTCTCCATGATGGCCTGGATGGTCTGGCTCTACACGGCCTACTTCCTGCTCCTGGTGGTCGAACTCTGGTTCGATGCCCGTCAAGATTTGATAGGCTGGGCCAACAAGCCAGGTCTCACCGGCGCCATCAGTCGATTGCTGGCCCTGGGCAGCAAGGATCTGTCGCCGGCCAGCCGGGCGCGGGATGAGAAAGTCACCCGAGTGCTGGGCAGCATCGGTGTCCCGCTGGCCATCATGTTCCACGGCGGTGTTGGGGCCCTCTTCGGTGTGGTCTCTGCCCGCCCGGCGTGGCACAGTGGGCTTTTCCCCCTCATCTTCCTGGCCTCTGCGCTGGTCTCGGGCGGTGGCCTGCTGATGGCAGTTTACGCCTTCCTGGCTCCCGACCGGGGCACGCTGGCACATCGGAGCCTGGTGGAAAACCTGGGCAAGCTGGTGCTGGGCCTGGTCCTGCTGGATGCCCTGTTCACCTTCGCCGAGTACTCCATCGCCCTCTACGGCTCGATCCCGGGCGATGTGGCTCCCCTGATTGCCGCCATCACCGGTCCCTTCTGGTATGTCTTCTGGATCGGACAGATTGGTCTGGGCATTGTTGTGCCTGTGGTGCTGTTGGGGTGGGAGCGCACGCGCCGATCCCCCTTCTGGGTGGGTGTGGCCGGCCTGGCCATCGTGCTGGCCTTCGTGGGTGTGCGTCTGAACATCGTCATCCCGCCCCTGTCCGTACCGGAGATCCGGGGGTTAGTACAAGCCGTCCCCTCGCCCCGCATGAACACCGTGTACGTGCCCAGTGCGATGGAATGGTTCCTGAGCATCGGCATCATCGGCCTGGGCATGGCTCTGTTCGCCATCGGCTACAATCTGTTGCCGGTTCAGGCCCAGGCAGTGAAGGAGGCGTAACATGAGAAAGAACGGAAAGAACCCGTTGAATCCAGATATCACACGCCGCGACTTCATCAAGACATCGGCGGTTGTCGGTGGATCGCTGGCGGTTGCTGCCAGTGTGGACACCGCCTTCCGCCAGGTGGCAGACATGAGTCACTCTTTGAGTGGCGCGGTCGCGGCCGGCAAGTATCCGCTGAACAAACCGGAAAACATTATCTACAGCACCTGCCTACAGTGCCATACTGGCTGTACCATCAAGGGCAAAGTGCTGGATGGCGTGCTGGTCAAGATCGATGGCAATCCCTACAGCCCGATGAACATGCTGCCGCATCTGAGCTACGATACGCCGCTGGCTGAGGCAGCGAAGGTGGACGCCAAACTGTGTCCCAAGGGCCAGGCCGGGGTCAACACCGAGTACGATCCCTACCGCATCACCAAAGTGCTCAAGCGGGCCGGCAAGCGTGGAGAGAACAAGTGGGAGGTCATCTCCTTCGACCAGGCCATTGATGAGATTGTCAACGGCGGCACCTTCGCCGATGGCAGCAAAACCCCTGGCTTGAAAGACATCTGGGCAGTGCGTGATCCCGACCTGATGGGCGAACTCAAAGCCGATGGCATGGCCGTCGCCAGCGGTGATATGACGCTGGACGAGTTCAAGAGCAAGCATGCGGCTCACCTGGACCTGCTGATCGATCCCGATCACCCTGATCTGGGGCCGATCAACAACCAGTTCGTCTTCCAGGCCGGGCGTATCGAGCACGGGCGCAAGGAATTCGCCAAGCGCTGGCTGAAGGATGCCTTCGGCTCCGTCAACTGGTACGAACACACCACCATCTGCGAGCAATCCCATCACATCGCCACCATCCAGGTCACCAACCAGTACAAAGGTGACGGCAAGTGGGGTAGTGGTAAGGAGCACCTCAAGCCCGATTTCGCTAACGCTGAGATGGTCATCTTCTTTGGCACCGGCGCCTTCGAGGCCAACTTCGGCCCCACACCCATGAGCGAGCTGGTCACGTGGTCGCTGACCTACCGCAATATGAAGATGGCGGTGGTGGACCCGCGCCTGAGCAAGACGGCCGGCAAGGCCAAATGGTGGCTGCCGATCAAACCCGGCACCGACGCTGCCCTGGCCCTGGCCATGGGACGCTGGATCGTGGAAAACGAGCGGTACGACGCCACGTACCTGGCTAACGCCAACAAGGCCGCCGCGGCTGCTGACAACGAAACCAGTTGGAGCAGTGCCACCTGGCTGGTCAAGGTCGAGGACGGCAAGCCCACCCGCCTGCTGCGCCCGGACGAGGCCGGCCTGGGGGATGTGGACGGCTTTGTCGTCAGCCAGGGCGGCACCCTGGTCGCCTTCGACCCCAATGACGCCGACAACGCTGTGGAAGGCGACCTCTTCGCCGAGGGCTTCGTCAACGGCCTCGCCTACAAGTCTGCCTTCCAGTTGTACAAGGAAGAGACCATGGCCCACAGTCTGGACGAGTGGTCAGACATCTGCGGTATCTCCGCGCGCAAGATTGCGGAGGTGGCGAAGGAATTTACCAGCCACGGCAAACGCGTGGGCGTGGACTTCTACCGTGGCCCGGTGCAGCACACCAACGGCTACTACAACGCCCAGGCCATCATCATGCTGAACGTGTTGGTCGGGGCTGCCGGCTGGACCGGTGGGATCGGCACTGGCGGCGGGCACTGGCACGAAGATGGCAGCAAAGCCGGCGGGCCTTTCAACATTGTCAAGGGGATGCACCCTGGCAAACTGGGCTCCTTCGGCGTGACCCTCACCCGCGAGAAGTGGCACTACGAGAAGAGCACCCTCTTCCAGCGGGATGGCTACCCGGCCAAACGGCCCTGGTTCCCCTACACCGGCAACGTCTACCAGGAGATCATCCCCAGCGCCGCATCCGGCTATCCCTACCCGATCAAAGCCCTCTTCCTGCACAAGGGTACACCGGGCTTCGCGGCTCCGGCCGGCAATCCCACCCTGGCAGCCATTGCCGACCCGAAGATCATCCCGCTGGTGATCGCTGACGACGTCGTGATTGGCGAGACCAGTATGTATGCCGACTATCTCTTTCCGGACACTGCCATTTGGGAACGCTGGGGCACGCCGCACATCACACCCGCTGTACAGGCCAAGACCAGCAAGGTACGCCAGCCCATCGTGGATCCGCTGCCGGAGAAAGTCACCGTCTTCGGGGTGGAACAACCAGTCAGCATGGAAGCGGTGATGCTGGCCATTGCCGAGAAGATGGGGCTTCCTGGCTACGGCAAGAACGGCTTTGGCGATGGCATGGACTTCAACACCCGCCAGGACTACTTCCTGCGGATGGTGGCCAACCTGGCCTTCGGCGACAAGAAGGACGGCTCCCAGGCAGTGCCCAAAGCCGATGAGGAGGAGTTGCGTATCTTCCGAGATGCCCGGGCGCATTTGCCCAGGGCCATCTTCGACGAGGAGCGCTGGAAGCAGATCATCGGCGACGAGTCACTGTGGCGGCGGGTGGTCTATCTGCTCAACCGAGGCGGACGCTTCGAGGACTTCAGCGCGGTGTACAAGGGCGAAAAGCTGGGCCATCCCTACAAGGGGTTGTTCAACATCTTTGTGGACCACGTGGCTGCCGGCATTCACAGCCTGACCGGTGAGCACTTTTACGGGTTGCCCACCTACGAGCCGGCCAGGGATGCCTCAGGCGCCGAACTGGTGTGGGACGAGAACGCCTTCCCCTTCCGGTTGTTCACCTTCAAGCACATCTACGGGGGCCAGTCCCGAACCATTGGCAACTACTGGGCCCAGTTGGGTGTGGCCGAAGAGAACTTCGTGCTGATGAACAAAGCGGACGCCGACAAGCTGGGGTTGAAGGAAGGTGATCTGGTTAAGCTGGTATCACCCTCGAACACCGATGGTTTGTGGCGCTTGCCCAACGGCAGGCAGAAGCCGGTCGCCGGCAGGGTGAAGCCCATCCAGGGCATCCGCCCGGGCACCGTGGCCGCCAGTTGGCACTTCGGCCACTGGGCCTACGGGGCCGGCGACTTCGTCGTTGACGGCGAGACCGTCAGGGGTGACGCACGCCGGGCCGCCGGCCTGTGCCCCAACGCCGTCATGCTGGAGGACCCGGTGTTGAAGAACGCCAGCATGACCGACCCCATCGGCGGCAGCGCCAGCTTCTACGA
>CAZHMV010000217.1:0-8078 GCA_964532665.1 uncultured Anaerolineales bacterium | reverse complement strand
CCTGGAGGATCAGCGGTTGATCGTCCTCTTCGGCGACGAAGCGCGACGCTACATCACGGCCGTGCCGAGGTATGTGCCCCGGTGGGCCTCACATGAAGACGAAATGGAGGGTTTAGACCTGTGAGAAGTTCATCGCTGTTTGGGCGGGTATGGTGCGGCCGCCGGCCCATCTGGCTGCTGCCCGTGCTGCTCACACTGCTGTTTCTGGCTCTGGCGGGGTGCGGCGGTTCCCGGGAGATCGGTGAGCGACAGCTCGAACTGGCGCCGGTTTCCCGGCTTCCCAAGGAGGTCGCTGCGGCACCCCCCGTGGTCCGCGAGGCGTACCAGTTCGCCCTGGCCAACCCCGATGTGCTGAAGTTCATCCCCTGCTACTGCGGTTGCGGTGCCGACCACGGCAGTGTCAAGGACTGCTTCGTGCGCGAGGTGCGCCCCGACGGGTCGGCTGTGTTTGACGACATGGGCCTGGGCTGAAGCATCTGCGTGGACATCACGCGTGACGTGATGCGGTACTGGCAGGAGGGGAAGTCGTTGGTCGAGGTCAGGGAGAGGATAGACGCCACCTACAGCCGATTTGGGCCACCGACGGATGCGGAGCGGCCGCAGTAGTGGCCCGCCGTGGAAGGAGGGCACACGATGAAAGAAAAGACGCCGAAGCGGCTGGGCTTCCTGGCTGGGATGGGTCTGGCCCTCCGGCTTTGGCAGGGGGAGCGGGCCACTGGCGGTGTGAGCCGCCGGCTGAAGTACGCTGTCATCCGGGGCACACAGTCCGCCCGTCTGGTGCAGGGCCGGGAGCACGTCCCCTGGGTGCGTCGCTTCTACGCCCTGCTCGCGCCCGTGTATGATCTCACATTGCTCAACCTGCCCGGCTACCGGCGTTCGGCGCGGGACCTGATCGAGCGGCTGGAGATCAGCGCCGAGGACGCCGCGCTGGACGTGGGCTGCGGTACCGGGCTGCTGACGCTACCCCTGGCGGAACAGGCACGGCAGACCGCCGGCCTGGACCTGAGTCCGGTCATGTTGGAGAAGCTGACCGCCAAGGCAGCCCAGCGCGGGCTGAACGTCGAACTGCGCCAGGGAAGTGCCCTGGACCTGCCCTTTGCCGATGAGGAGTTCACCGTCGTTACCACGGCCTTCATGCTCCTCTACCTGACGCCAGCGGAGAAGCAGCGCGCGATGGCCGAGATGCACCGTGTTCTCACACCTGGCGGCCGGCTGGGCTGCCTCAGCAGCCTGGGTGAGACCGCTGACGTCTTCCTGACCCGTGAGGATGGGAAGGACTGCTGACCGGAGCTGGTTTTACCGATGTGCAGATCGAGGAGCGCTACGACGTCTTCCGACTGGTGGCTGCTCGTAAGGGAGACGTAAGTGATCACCAAGGAGACGTGCTGTGAAACGACATCCTGCAATCAGAGCGGTAAAGTTTGTTTTGGCTATCGTTGGCGGGCTGCTGTTCTTCTGGCTGTTTCCGCTCAAATTGATCTCCAGGTTGGCAGCCCGGTCGGGGAGATCTGCGCCATGCCCGTCGTCGCTGGCCTGGTTGCTGGACAATCCCGTCCGTCGGCGCTACATACGCTTGCTGCTGGACCGGGTCGGCGTCCGCCCTGGCGAGCGCGTGTTGGAACTCGGCCCAGGAGTTGGGGCCTTCACCGTGGATGCGGCGCGGCGTGTGGGGCCGCAGGGGCGGCTTATCGCGGTGGATATCCAGCCGGAAATGATCGCCCAGGTGGAGAAACGGGTGCAAGCGGCCGGCCTGGCCAACGTCGAAACCCACGTTGCCAGCGCCCATGACCTACCCCTTGACGATGCCAGCATAGACCGCGCTTTCCTGGTCACGATACTGCCAGAAATCCCTGATCGGCGTCGCGCCCTGGCCGAACTACGCCGGGTGCTTAAACCAGGCGGAGTGCTCTCGATCACCGAGGAATTTCCCGACCCAGACTATTTGTTCCCGTTCGAGACGATCCGGCTTGTGGAGGCGTCAGGGTTCAGCCTGGAACAACGTCTGGGCAACTTTTGGGTGTATACGGTCAATTTCCACAGCAAAGAAAGGTCTGACTCATGAACCCTGCTCGTCTCGCACGTTGGACGTCTGTTTTCTTTGATAGCTCTGTGCTTTCGTTGATCATCTTCCCTGCCATCGGGTGGAGTGCCGCGAGATGGCAAGGGATCGGTTGGGCAATCATCGCGCTGTTGATCTTGACCGGGCTCCCCCTGGCCTATATTCTGCTCGGTCTGCGCTGGGGTTGGGTGGGCGACCTGGAACTCAGCCGCCGCGAGGATCGCCCGCGTTTCATCCTGGTCAGCCTGAGCAGCGACCTACTCGCTTTGTTGATCCTGGGCCTGGGGGGTGCTCCGCATTTGCTGTGGCTGCTGGCTCTGACTTATGCCTGCCTGGGCCTGACCATGTTTACTATCTCCAGTTTCTGGAAGGTCAGTCTGCACATGGTCAGCGTGAGTGGTTTCTCCACCGTTCTGGTGTACGTCTTTGGCCCCGGCGCTTTGTGGGCGTTCTTGAGCCTGCCGCTGGTAGCCTGGGCCCGCCTGTACCGCAAAAAGCATACGCCGGCGCAGCTCTTGGCGGGGGCAGTGGGAGGAATCCTTATTACCGCTGCCGTCTTTACGTGGGCAAGGTAGGGACGGGCCTTGCGCCCGCCTTGGGCACCCGCAAGAGGTGCCCAAGGCTACAACCGAAATTGAATGCACCCAACTCATTTCCAGACGGACGCTACATGAAGGGACGAGATATGATCCAAAAGCTCAAAGTGGAAACCCTCTTGCTCTTACCCGATAACGGCGAGTGTGACGGCTGCGTGCAGCGTCTGCAAGAGGCTTTGCGCCAACACAAGGGCATTGACGAAGCCCACGTGGATCAGAATGGAGGTCTGCCCCGCCTCTGTCTGCACTATAATCCCAGCCTGATCTCCCTGGCCGAGGTGGAACGGTGCGCCCGTCAGGAGGGGATCACTATCCAGCAGCGATTTCGCCATCGTCAGCTCCAGATCGAGGGCATGGACTGCGCCGATTGCGCTGCCAAACTGGAGAAGGGCTGATTGACCGACACTTTTAACAATTCCACAGCGGTGGATGTCACGGTCCACCATCGGCTGGCGTCCACTCGACCCAGACGGGTGGACTTCGCTTGGCCCTCGGTAAGGTGACGGGGGCTGGATCCGGATCAGGGCTGAGACGGAACAAGCTGGGAATGACGTCCGCCAGATAGAGCGAGCGTCGCAGCCAGCGTCAGCCAAGCTGGAAGTAGTTCAGGCCCCATCGCCAATGAGGGTCGACGCTATGCCGCTGCTCTGTCTCAACCACGAAGGTGCCCAGAGACACCAGGTACAGACAGGCCACGGCCATGACCAGCAGCAGACGGTAGACACTGGGAGCGCCAGGGAGTTCACAGTCCTCCAACTGAAAGCCGCCCGACTTATCATCCCTGAAGGACTCTTCGATGGTATAATCACAAATGACAAATTCTGCTTCACACGCTACGGCAAACTCAGGTTGAGCTGGTGGCGGAGACCGCTCCGGCTCCGCGAACGTTCTCTCCTGGAAGGCCGAGGCGGTGCTGCGCGCGGTGAAGCTGGGTTGGTTGACCCTGAACGAGGTGGCCGGCTAGATGGCGGATAGCAAACCATCAGCCACCAGCCATCGGCCCGACAGCGGCGCTGGCTGCGCGGGATGCCCATTCAGCTCCTGCTGTGGACCACCGTGCCGTCCATCGTGATCCTCATCGTGATGGCTGGCGTGGGGGTGGTGGAACACCAGCAAGCCATGCAGGACCTCGTCCTGGCCCGCGACGCACGCCTGGTTCAAACGGCCGCCGACCGCCTGTCCGGCCGGCTGCGCATGGCGGCCGACCAGCTCGAAGTCCTGGCCAACGAGGTCCACGGGACGGGCCCGGAGGAGGGTCACCGCCCGTAGACCCTCTGGCTGGTCACCCTACCCTCACCCAGGCCTTCGACCACGGCGTGGCGGTCGTGTCTCCACAAGGCCAGATCGTAGCGTCCCTCCCGCGTGATCAGGATTGGCTCCCTCTGCGTTCGGCCATCCGGTCGCTGCTGTCCACTCCCACGACATCTGCCATCCCCGTTTCGCCTGCCGTACGCGATCATATCGCCGGCGACAGGCTGTTTCTGTTTGCGGTGCCGAGTGGCGCGAACTGGCTGGTGGGCGGCGTCTCGTTTCAGCGTCTCGATCTGGAGCGGTTGGTGGCCGATCTCGCGCCGGCGGGGGAAGAGCGGGCTTTCCTGATCGACGAGAGGGGACACGTGCTGGTGTCGTCCGAGGCGAGCGCAGCGCCTGATTCGGTGTCGGGACAGCCTGGTGTGGACGCAGTGCTGGCAGGTGAGGCCGGCGCAACCATCGCATCCATCGACGGGACGGACATGGTCATCGGTTATGCGCCAGTCCCGTCAGTCAGTTGGGGGCTGATCATCCAGGAGCCGTGGGAAGCTGTCGTGGGACCGATAATGCGCTTCTCGCTGGTAGTCCCGCTGATTCTCGCCGTGGCGGCCGCGGCGGCTTTGATCAGCGTCATCTTTGGCCTGCGGTCGATTGCGCACCCGCTCCAACAGTTGGACCGCCAGGCGGCCCGACTGGCCTGGGGTGAGTTTGAGGCTGTTCAAACCCCCGTCGGCGGGACCCAGGAAATCGAAGACCTGCGGCGGACACTAAATAACCTGGCCCAGCAAATTCAGGCGCATCGGCAGGGCATGCGCGACTACATCGGCGCCATCACGCGGGGGCAGGAGGAAGAGCGCAAACGGGCTGGCCCGCGAGCTCCACAATGACACCGTGCAAGACCTGATCGCACTGGGGCACCGCGTCGAGATGGTGCGGCGCGCTCTGGAGCACGACCCGGAGGCAGCCGCTGAGCGCCTGGACGAGCTGAAGAACCTGGTTGGCGAGACCATCACCGAGGTACGCCGTTTCACACGCGCGCTGCGCCCCATCTACCTGGAAGACCTGGGGCTGCTGCCGGCGCTGGAGATGCTGGTGCGTGATGTGAGGTCGAAGGCGGGAATCGCCAGCGAGTTTGAGGTCTCCGGGTCATCCCGCCGGCTGCCAGAGGAGTTGGAGCTGACGGTCTTCCGAATCGCTCAGGAGGCCCTCACCAACGTCGTTCAACACGCCCAGGCCACGCGAGTGGTCATGCATCTCCACTTCGCCGATGACGAGGTGGCATTGATCGTTACCGACGATGGGGTGGGGTTCGACGTACCTGAACGCCCTGAGAATCTGGCGCGAGCCGGCCACTTCGGGCTGCTGGGCATGCAGGAGCGGGCGGCGCTGGTGGGAGGCCGGCTGGCGCTGGAATTCAAGGCTTCGCCCCGAGAGTCTGGCCGGGATACCCGCGTCACTGCTCGTCTGCCAATCGCGGAATTCCCCCGCGAACAGGCCAGACCTGAAGAGATATAACCGCCAGGACCACTCTTCCTCATCCCCCCGCCCCTCATACCCGAAAATCTCCCGGTGCGCCTGGCGCAGCCGCCTCGAACTCACCTGCGTATACACCCGCGTCGTCGCCGGTGACGCATGACCCAAGAGGTCCTGAACCACCGCCAAGTCCTCCGTCACCTCCAGCGCACGCGTCGCAAATGTGTGACGCAACGCATGGGGCGTCAGCAGCTGCTCGATGCCGGCCAGCTTCAGGCAGTCGTCGAACACCCGCCGCACCGTGTTGGTGGAAATAGGCAGCACCCGTTCGCCGGCCGCCCGATCGTGGCGCGCAAAGATCGGCAGCTCATACAGCGCCCGCCCCCTGGCTCCGTCCCGCCGCGCGCTCAGATAGACCTGCACCGCCCGCCAGGCCCCATCGTCGCCCACGCCGACACCGGCCAGTCCTGCCCTCGCGTCGTCATCAACGAGGTAGTCACCGACCCCCAGCAGGACTGGGATGACTCCGGCGGCGGCGACGGCACCCCCTTCAACGCCACACCCGGCGCCGGCAGCATCACCTCCTCCGACGTTGCCAGACCGAGGGCGCCGATGCCACCATCACCAGCAGCTACACCGCCCCTGATCGATTACTTCAGGGACGCCGCGACCCCGAGTTCGGCGGCTTCGCCTACCACGCGCCGGCCCTCTACGCCGACCGGCGCGGCATGGATTCCACCATCTACCTGCAAAACCTGGGACTCGAATGCACCGGCGTGGAACTGTGGTTCCGGGGCGAGAACGAATGCCTGCGGTCGCAGATCTGCGACGTGCCGGCCCTGCCCCCGGGCGAATCCTATCCCCTCGACGTCGCCGCCTGCGCCGGACCCGACTGGCGCGGCTCCGCCTGGCTGCGCGCCGGCCAGCCCCTGGCCATCGCCGTGGACAACGTCAGCCCAGAGGTCCTGATGACCTACACCGGCCGGCCCGCTGAGCTAAACTTCACGTTCCCGCCCAATACCCCCGCTCCCGATCAGCCCTGCGATCCCTTCTTCACCCCCGGCTCGCAGGTCAACTACGCCCCGCTGATCTACCGCGAGTTCCAGGGCTGGGACACCACCCTGTGGGTGCAGAACCTGTCATCCACCCTCAACGCCAAGGTCAAGGTGGTCTTCCTCGACGCCTCCGGCGGAATCATCACTACCATCACCGACTGGATCTGCCCTCGTGGCAGCCGGACCTACCACCTGTCTCTCATCGCCAACCTGCCCGGTCAGTGGGTGGGCAGCGCCCGCGTCGAGAGCCAGGACTGGGTCTCCGCCGGCCGTTCGTCCCGCCCTTCGACAGGCTCGGGAGGGGCCTCACGACGGGGCAGCCTGTCCGCGCCGGTCCCCAACCTGGTCTCTGTGGCTGAACTCGTCCGCTACAGCGATCCCACCCACGCCACCCCGCTGGAAGGCCTTGCCTACCCGCTCCTCACCGAAGCCGAGGCCTTCGACTGGCAACTCGGACCGCCGGCCCAGCCCCTCTGCCCCGGCCCGGGCTGCATTGGCCGGCTGGCCCTGCCCTTCATCCCGAGTGCGGAGCGTATCGAGGGGAATGTGTCGGAGTCGAGCGAAATCGCCATCCAGAACCTGGTGCCCCAGGCCGGCCTCACCAATGCCGCCATCTTCCTGTACGATCAGAACGGTCTGCTGGATGTGGTGTGTGAGGCGCTAAACGAGCAACAGGTGGACTACATCGACCTGGCCACCTGGGGCTACGTGAATCCTGGTTTCAGGGGATCGGCGGTGATCAGCGCCACCGCCTGGGAGCACCCCGTGTTCGACCTGGCCGGCCAATTGAAGGTCAACCCCGTCGGGCTGGCCGGCGTCATCATCGAACGCAGCCACGCCGGCGCCTTCGACACTCCTGGCGACCCAAGCGCCGGCAGTCCCGCCCTCCCCCTCACGACCGCCGGCGCTCGTCTCGCGTGCAACGCGGACCAAGGAGACTTCCCACAAATTGCTATCCAATGCCCATGAGCAAGAAACACTTGGCCCGGGAAGCAGCCCTCCTCATCCATGCCATCCCCGCCTCCACTCTCCACCGCTCCCTCTGTACCCTAGCCCCGCTCCTCCCCTGCTCAGAATCGGCGGTCGCGAGCGTAGTGAGCCCTGGAGGTAGAAATGAGAAGAACAACCCCTGCCCTGAGCCCAGTCGAAGGGATTGTCATCCTGGGCAGCCTGACTATCCTGGCCTCCATCGCCTGGGGCGCCGTCATCTGGCAAGAGCCGCATCGTCTCCCCACAGATACTGCACAGATACACGCCCAACCAGTACTCGATCTAGCTTGGCCGAGCTTCAGGTCAAGTAGCCGCAAGTGTATCGAGACCTTCCAGGTCCAGGACCCGGCCAACTGTGTCTCGACCCTCCCCGTCGTCGCTCCAGGTTACACCGCGATGGAGCAAGAGATACCCCCCACTACCAGCGAGATGCCACCCTCAATATGGACATCCCCCTGCCCATCCAACACCTGGTCGCCCCATGGATGCTCTTCAATGCCTGCCCGACGCCTTGTCGATTGGTAAAGTGCACATTCAGTATATAAGCCTGTCGAAGGGACGGAAACAAGGGCGGCTTGTGAAGGTGACCCTAGACGTGTTCGTCTACTACGACGAGGAACTAGGGTTCACGGCGATGCAGCAAGCAACCGGTTG
>CAZHMV010000216.1:0-8120 GCA_964532665.1 uncultured Anaerolineales bacterium | reverse complement strand
GGTGCAGGTGCTGGTCCTGGTCCCAATCCAGGCCGGTGAAGCGGAAGTAAGCGCCGGCCAGGAGGATCAGGAACAGGGGCACGAACACCAGAACGCGGGTTCTGGGGAGCGTACTCAGGCGGACGTGCCAGGCCGGCTGGACCTTCACCGCCTGTGGCACCAACTCATGTGCATCTTCCATAATTAAACCGCCACCCCACTCACGCTTTTGATTCTCACGATCAGCAATCTCGCATGGCTTGCTGGATATTTGCGGCCGCCGGCCGCCGATTTCGGTCGAAGTTTGGCGACTGAGCTCAATCGGGCGTTAATAATACCCCATGTTCCATGAAGTTGCCAAATCCCATGCTGGGAAGCCGGCAACCAGTCGCCACATGCGAGCTTAAGAAAAGCGTGGAAAAGGCGTAGGGGGGTGTGGGATGTTCGTCAAGCACTCTCCGGCGGCTTGTGATATACTATGAACAGTCAAAGGTTCAACTCATTCCATCTAATGCAGGGAGGTTGACACAATGTACAGCCGACTCACCCTCAAGCGTTCGCACATCTACTGGGGGATTGTCGTTCTTGTGGTTGCCCTGATTGCTTCCCCGTTTCGGGCACCGATCGCTCAGGCCGTGGAGTACCTTCTCAAGAACCAACCTGATGTGAGCGTAGCAACATCTTCGGGGCCTGTCCTTCACATTATCAATACCGGAACTGATCCGAATGACATGGGTACAGGTCTTACCGGCGAGAACCAGGCTACATCCGGTCCAGGATGGGCCTTTGGGTTGTTTGGGATGACGCACGCCTCCAATCAGGGCGTTGGGTTTAACGGTTGGGCAGCGACAGGTGGTACTTCAGGCAACGCCATTGGTGCCAAAGCCACCGCGGATGGGCAGTACAATAAGGCCATGCTAGGAATCGCTTATGCCAGTTCCGGAGACAGCGTCGGAGTGAAAGGCGAAACTCATTCCGGAGAGGGGAGCGGGGTAGAAGGCGTCAATTTGGGTTCTACTGGAATAGGTTACGGTGTAAAGGGCATCAATTCAACTGACGGTGCCGGAGTGATAGGCGTCGGAGACGGGGTACAGTCCTATGGAGTCCAGGGTTCGGTTGAGAAGACCACTGGTTACGGACTGTATACCGAGAATAAAATTCGTGCTGGTCAAGGTTGCGATGGCTGTGGTGGTTCTAGTTCTGCGCTTGCAATGAACAGCAGCAGCGAGACATTAAATCTGGGCGACGTTGTTGCCCTCGTAGGAGCTATCGGCTCACCAATCGGCGGCTCAAGGCCGATATTAGCAGTTGTCAAAGCCTCTCAATCCAATGCTTACCAGGTGACAGGGGTTGCGAGAGATAAGGTCACCATCAGGACGCGAGAGATTCGCAATCCATTCTGCGATCCGTACGATCCTGAACCCATGCCGACGCCTGGGGCACCTAACACCAACCTGGGGACATTAAAGCAGGAATGGCAAAGGCGACAGGCCTATTGCGCGGAGCACCCCACAATGACCGATACTCGGGTGTTGCCAAGCTCAGATCCTATCTCGCCAGACAGCTATCTGTTCGTTGTGACTAACGGGCTGGCGTACGTTCGGGTTCAGGGCCCGGTCACTCCCGGACAACTTCTCGTGCCCTCGAGCGTGCCAGGGGTTGCCACGGCGGCATCCGCAGCGCCGGCGCAGGGCACCGTGTTAGGCAAAGTCGCGGGCCCACCGGACCCCGGTACCGGTCTTGTCCCCGTGTTCGTGACGCTGCGATAATACGACTAAGCCGTCAAGCTCGAAGCCGGCCATCTTCCAGGGCGAAGATGGCCGGCTTTTTCGTTCATGCCGGGAGGCCGGCAACAGTTGTCCCATGCGAGTGTAAGAAAAGTGTGGGAAAGGCGTGGGGGGGCGCGGGATGTTCGTCAAGCAATTCTTGGCACCTCGTGGTATACTGTTGCTGGTCAGAGGTCCAGTTTACACACCACTGCCGCACCATAGAACAAGTTAGGAGGTGATTCGCATGCGTAAGGCCGTGCTTCTGTTCATCGTCGTTGCGTTAGTGCTTGTGCTCACGGTTCTCCCCCTGGCATCGACTGCCGAAGCCGGTGACTTCTGGCTCAACTGTACCTGGGGTATCCCCGTGTCGTGGTGGGGCTACATGGGTGGGCCAGGCTATGTAAACTTTACCGTTTACTGGCAAGCCAAGTGGGGCGAGACCGGTACTCAGTCATGGCAACGTTACCTGAGCTCTGGGTGGAACAACCTATGGTTCTACCCTTCCAATAGCAACTATCGCATAACCCGACTGAAGGCGAACGGCTGGCTGTTACTTGAAGACTATGCTGCCGCCAGGGTGGACCGGCAGCCCCTGTCCCAGGGAAACCGGTGATGATGGGGAATGCCGCCAAGATCCGGATCTCCCCGGTGAAATAGGAGTATTTGCCAGAGGGGGGTGTTACAGACTATACTTGAGGGAGCGAATCGATGGAAGTGGCTTCGCTTCCCTTCTTGAAGTAGTGAGGTGTGCAATGGAAGGACCAATTGAGATACGCGGCGGACCGGTAGGGCGCCCCACCCACCGGAGCCAACTGAAGCAGGTGATCCCCGTTGGCCTCACTTGCGCCCGCCATGAGGTGGATGTGACCCTCCTCTCGATAGAGTTGTATGAGACTGGGGTTAGATTGCACTACCGGGTGCAGGCCGCTCCCGAGGGGCCGGATGAGATACTGCTGCCGGCACTGAGCTTCGCCGCCCGTGACGATGCCGGCAACACCTACCTGGTCGACCCGACCATGGCCTCCGGCTACGCCGGTGACTGGCAGGGGAGTGCCCATGGGGGACCCGCGCCACCCCCTGAGGTCCATATGCTGACCGTGACCGTCACCGGCATTCAGTGGTTCGGGGCGCGGCAGGGTGAGGAGATACGCCCCCGACAGATTCAGGCCGGCCCGTGGGAGTTTGAAGTCCAACTCCAATCGTGAGGTGCCTTGCAAGCCGGCTAGCGCCCTCGGCTTGAGTCCGGTGCTGAGCCTGCTTTCAACACTCGATTCTGGCACACGGCAGCACGAAGCCGAACCCCGAACCAGGAGCCGGTTGCACCTTACCGAGCCGGCCACCCTCGTCTAGAGGATGGCCGGCTCTTGGTAGGCTCCGTGAGTTCTGTATCTTTCAAACGCCGAAGATGGTATCCACGTCAACCTCAAAGTCAGGTAGCAGGGCTGACCGGATCGACTGGCCCGGCTGAAATCGTCCATGTAGAACGTACTGATCATCCCGCAAGACAAACACCTCTACCGTGCGCTCGTCGGGGTCAATGATCCAGTACTCGGGGATGCCTGCCTGTGCGTACTCGGAAAACTTCTCTTCCTGATCTATCGTGGCTGTGCTTGTGGAAAGCACTTCGGCGACGAGATCAGTAGCCTCGCCAAACCGCTCGCCTACGCGATCAGCATGTTCGGCCAGGTAGAACATGACATCGGGTTCCCGGAACTTGCCAGGCCAGAGGCGAACCGGCATGGGGGCAAACAGGACTTCGCCGGCCTGGTGCTCTGTCGCCCAGTCCTCTAGCTGGCGGGAGAGGTTGCGGACGATGCGTTGATGTTGTGGCACAGGCATGTCGTGGATCACCAGCCTCCCTTCCGAAAGCTCGAGAATGCGGTTGAGGTCCGAGACGGCCAGGTAAGCCTCCTCGGTCCAGTGGGTATCGTACACCAGAGAAGCGGCAAGCTCCTTCTCGTGCTCACTGGGTACCGTTGTTACAGCTATTTTAGTCACCCGTCTTGCTCCTGCATTCTCTCTCGAAAACCTCTCCTAAATTCGCCGCAAATCCGTTCGTGGCATCTCTGAGCTCAATCGAGCGCTAATGATACCCCATGCTTCATGAAGTTGCCAAATCCCATGTCAGGAGGCCGGCAGCAAAGTTTCCTAGCAACTATTCACCTGCTCCCGCCGGATTGTCAAACCCGTCCTGAGCGGAGTCGAAGGATCCGGCGGCTCAACGGCCCAAATCTGCGCAAACCGGCCACCTGTGGCCTGGATTTGACAATCCAGGCCGAGCGAGGTGAACAGTTACGTTTCCTACTTGCACAGCCAGGCCAACTCCGGAGAATGCCACAGCGTGAAGCGCACATCCCCGGTCGTGGTCTTGATACCGCATGGCACCTTGCCCAGCGCGCGCAAGGGGGGCTCAAGCGCCTTCTGCCACGACTCCTCCAGCCAGGGTTTGATGATCACCAGGGCATTCTTGTCGGCAATGGTTGCCCTGGCCGACTCAGGCAGGTTCTGATCTGTGACCACCACCTCGACGAAACGGGCTTGAACGGGATAGATGTCCGGGATTTGCTGGATGCCCACGCTGGTCCACGTCGGATCGGTCACAAAAACGTAGGTCTTCGGAGCCACGGCTTCGTCCTTCTGCGCGCGCTGCACCAGGCGGAAGAACAGGGTCTCCAACGACTGGAAGCCGGCCATCCGGTCTCTGGCCAGTGGATATGCCTGATACAGGTTGAGTCCGAGCACTACCAGAAAGATCATGACCAAGGCGCCGGCCATGGATCCTCGCATCACCCCGATGGCCATAGTTCGTTCCAACACCCAGGTGAGGCCAACGGCTGCAAACAGAGCGAACCATGGGAGGAGCAAAAACATACGAGTGCCCGTCGGATAGGTCCGGTCGTGGGATGCACCCACCAGGAAAAGGAGCGTCGCAAAACTGACCAGAAAGAAAGCTGAGAATCGCTCTTTGCGGACGGTTTTCAGGAAGCAGGCAATTCCGATGGCGACAAATACGGCCGTGAGAGGATCGACATACGACACTGCGATAAAGTGATCCTCCTGAGGTGTGTAGACGAAGGACAAAAGCGCGTACAAGAAGTTAGTAGTCAGGTGAGACACGAGGCTCCCGACTGTCCGAACGATCTGTTCATTGTAGAACAGGGTGCCGGCCTTCTTGGTTCCCCAGTAATCCGGTTGCAGGAACAGCGGGAACACCAGGATCAAGAGCGACATAGCCATGGTGATCCACCGCTGAATGGCCGGCTGATCTGTTGGCGGATAGTAGAACAGCAACAACAATATCGGGATAGGCAGGACATACAGGGCAGCCGGATAAACATAGAAGCAGAGACCAAGCGCCGCGCCCAGAGTGACAAAAGCCAGCCGTCTTTTTGTCCGGACGGCCCAGGCTGCCGCCCACAGAGCGAGGGACATGGCAAAGAAAGCCTGGAGGTTGTTGTAGCCAATCTTGCCAAAGGACATGATGTAGTGGGAAACAGCCAGAAATAGCGATGCCATAAGAGCCGTTCGCCGAGAAACAAACACCTTGAAGAATCCGTAGAAGAAGCCAATCGCGACCGCGCTGAGGGCCGCGTTGCTGAAACGCCAGCCGAAGCTGTTGCTGCCAAACAGCTTCATGAAGACCGCCTGAATTACGGACGAGAAGTAAGGATGCGTTCCGTAGACGGCTTGTCCGTTGAACAGATGAGAGCCAATGAAGAACACGCTCTGTTTCTCAGCGATCTCGCGCGCATAGAAAAAGAAGCTATACTCGTCCCCGATGGTGGACAACCACCACGCATTGATGTTCGACGAAAACAGGATGATGGCCAACGCTACAACCCAGACAATGGGGCTGATCTTCTGGCGGTGGCGGCTCAGATTGATCGCTGCCAGGATCAACAGCAGAGCAAACACCCACTGAAACCTCCGCGCGCCAAAGTAACTGGCCAACAGCACGCTTAGAGAAGCGTAGGCAATCAGAACAACTACGAGCCAGCCTTGATTTCGACGCCAGGCGTCCTCCACCCGGGCAATCGATATCTCTCGCAGGAACCAGCCCAGCAGATAGGTCAGGAAGACCAGGGCCAGGCCCCAGCCGGGCAATCGATCCAGAATCACAGCGCGCAAAGCGATGATAACGCCGCCGGCCACAGAACCCAGTAGCATGATCCGACTGATCCGCGATTGTCGAGGACCAATCTCCGAAGTTGCGTTGTCAGCCACCTCATCCGTTGACACGGATGTCAAGGCGATCGGCGTCTCGTGCTTCTGTAATGCGACAAGCATCAATAACCCAAGAAAGCAGGCAAGAATGAGAGCGAAGTAGGGCGGATAAGCCAGATGGCACAGGAATTCTTCCGCACACCACAGTTCCTGCAGGAACGGTGCCGCCACCCGTTTCTCAAGCCACCGATCCGCAACTACCAATCCAGAGGGAATTGCAGCAAGCAACAGCGTTGCCACGAGAAGGAGGGTGGGTTCAAGCCGGGCTCGCGCGTCAATGTATCCAGAGCCTCCTCGAAGGTTGGCCAGCTCAGCCTGAAGCTCCGCAATACGCCCTTCCAGATCATCGACGCGCCGCTTGAGAGCCAAATTCTCGGCCTCCAGAGCTTCGCGATCAGGTTGCAGGGTTGTGGTATCTGCCTCTAACTCGGTCATGGAACCTCCAGCGAGTCCAAAAATGGAACAGGTCTCGGACTGTGCGGGCAATCAGCCTCACGTTAGCGCCTGTTGCCCGGCCACTGGTGCGAGGCACGTAGCGGATCTCCACTTCTACCAACCGCCGGCCCAGCGCTCGGGCTTTGATCATGACTTCGGCGAAGAAGAAGGCGCTGTGCCAGTACTCGATGTCGATCTCGCGCAGCACATCCAGCCGGTACATGCTGATGTAGTTGAACTGGCGCTGTTTCATCCCGAACAGAGTCTGGATGAGCCGGATGTTCACCCACGACACCAGCCGGCGAAAGAGGGTGTAGTCACTCCGATCCGAGCGGATGCCGACCACGATGTCGGCCGCCGGCGCAGCTTCCAGATACCTGGGCAGCTCATCCAGATCAAGGGCCAGATCGGCCGGGATCAGGATGAGCCACTTCCCCCTGGCCTGCACAACGCCGGTGACGAAGCCGGCCCCGATGCCCTGGTTGATCGGGTGATGAACAGCCCGCACTCGCTCGTCACCGGCTGCCAGCTCATCGGCGATCTCACCCGTGCGGTCGCGGCTGCCGTCGTCAACGATCAGGAGTTCGGCGTCAACTCCCAGGGCATCCAGCTTTGCCAATACCTGACGGACGCCGTGGGCGAGGCTGGCCTCTTCATTGTAGGCCGGCATCAAAACGGTCAGAAAAGGCCCCGCCGATGTCATTCCGGCAACCTCCAGCCATCTAACCATCTAGCCACCCAGCCATCTCCCCCCTATTTTCCCCCAACCCCGCCGTTCCGCCTCTTCCTTCACGCGCAGCACCCGCCCCTCTTCGCCAGATGCAATGAGCAGATGCGCCAACGCGATCGCGCGCAGCCCATCCAGCCCGCTGACAACGGGTCCGGTACCGTTAGCCGCCGCATCCACGAACGTCCTGAGTTCGGCTTCCAGGGGCTCAATCTTGCTCACCCTGATCTTAAGGACGTTTCCCTCCTCCACACCTTTGAACAGTGCCATGGTGTCCCACCGGCTGGGCGCTTCGCTGTTCTCGTAGAAGTACAGGTCCTGTTCCAGGTAGTCCACCAGGAACATGCCTTGCTCACCGGTGATCTGCAACTCACGGACCTTGGTGGGCGTCAGCCAGTTGATGTCCAGCACGCCGACGACGCTGTTCCTGAACCGGATGATGCCTGACAGCATGTCCTCGTACCGTTCGTGAACGTTCCGCCCCGTCTCGGCGTAGACCCGCTCGATCTCGTCGCCCACCACGTAGCGCATGATGTCCAGCTCGTGCGTGGCCAGGTCGATCACGACCCCGACGTCGCGGACGTAGTGGGGGAAAGGGGACAGCCGGCGCGCGTGAACCTGGAAGATGCGGCCCAGTTCGCCGTTCACCAGCCGGCGCTTCAGCTCGGTCACGGCCGGGTTGAAGCGCTCGACGTGGCCGACCGCCAGGGTGACGCCGGCCTGCGCTGCCTGCTCGATGATGTCCTGGGCCTCCTCCACCGTGAAAGCGATGGGCTTCTCGACCAACAGGTGCACCCCTCGCCGGATGACTGACAGGGCAACCTCGCGATGTAGCACCGTTGGGACCGCAATGGACACCACGTCGGGCTGTTCGTGCTTCAGCAAGTCCTGGTGGTCCGCGTAGGCTGCCACTTTGTAGCGCCGTGCGACGGCCAGCCGGCGGGACTCGTCTGGGTCGGCCACGGCGACCAACTCCACGTTGTCCA
>CAZHMV010000215.1:2280-8134 GCA_964532665.1 uncultured Anaerolineales bacterium | reverse complement strand
GGCAAGCGCGAAAATCGGGCCAAATGTCAAGATCTTTTTCTGAACATCTATAGATGTGGGCTTTTCTTAAGCTATACCATGACTGTCAAGGGTTGTTAGCCTGACAGAGTATCAAAGCACGGTCAATTGAGCGTGATGTGTCGGGCGTCACAACATCTGGCAGGCATTTGCATCCAAACCGCGAAAAATGCGGCATTGCTATCCGGCATGCAGCAGGGAAGAGCTAAACATTAACGCCCTGAGGGGCTAGGTAACATTGTACACCCGATGCATTGTTGATGTAAGTTGCAAAGGTTACATTCGTTAGTTTGTCCGGGTGTGCCGGGGCTGCGGGCCAGCGCACCCTGCGCCGGAGTTCGGTTCTGTGCGTGTCGATCACACAGCACGTTACTGTGTGACACTTACAGCCACCGGGACAGCCTCGGCCATTTCCACGATTAGATTGCGATCCACTATCTCCTCGCTCAGGAGATCAGGTCGTACCTGCGCCAGGAGACGTAGAAAGCGCGGCGGGAAAGCGCGGAAACGTAGACGAGCCGTGATGGTCAATGGTCCTGCGTGGCCAGAAGGAATGAGCACGTCGTAACGAATGCTCTCGGTCTCCAACGGTGGTATGGAATGTGAGTTATCCACGTGGTTGGCCAGGAACGGTACGAAGACTTCTTCTTCCTCTCCCGTCTCGGTGTTCACGCGCAGAAATTCATTACCAAAATTGGCGAGCCCCAGGTTTACAGGCGGGGCATCATGCCGTTGGTTGTAATCCGGGCCATGCAGGAGAGTGGTCGCCTCCGCCGTCTCGGGATCGACCACGACGATCAGGTTCTGGAGATCTTCGTCATGCAGGTTACCGTCGGGCACGAGTTCGCCGGTTTCAGGATGAGCATTGTCTTCCAGCTGCCCGGACTGGTAGATAATCCCTCCGTCGGCATCGGCAACGATCAATTCAATCCACATTTGCCGCTCCTGCGAGAAACCAGACGGGATATTGTGCCCAGCACCCACGTTGGTTACGTCAACGATGATCGGCAGTACATCGCCAGACGCAACGCTTGGCGGCACTGAAAGCTCGACAGTGGCGGCGGATCTCAGCAGATCGTCTCGTCGCTGCTTCTGGCCAATCGAGAGGCCGTGCGAATCGAGGCCGGCGTCGTCCTGCCCGGGAAAGGGGATCAGCGCAATGTCCACCCCAGTGAAATAGTGAGTGGACACGCGGCGTTGGACTGCATCGCGTGGCTGCGGGAACACCGTGGTTATATCGTTGGGATAGGTTCCCGGCGGCGCAGGCGGACCTGCTTCCATGTGGCAATCCTGGCAAGTCACGACGCCGCCGACTTGGTTCGCCATCGGCCCGTACGGCCCCTGCTCCCATTCTGTAAAGAGGTTCTCCAGGCGTTGGAAAGGCTCACCCTCAACGAGAACGTCGTTGGCACGAGGACGAACATCGTGACAGGAACCGCAAAACTCAGAGCTTCTCAGGTACTCACTATTGGCGGACACATGCACGGGATTCGGTTCCGGATTTTGGATCGGCCCGAACTTTGTTTCACCCGGTGTAAGTATGAAGGCATTGTTCGCGATGCCGTCACCGAGATCACCGATGAGCTCACGTGTCAGATTCGGTCCCGAGACCTGGTGACAGAAATCACACGATAGACCCCGCGCACCTACCGAACTCGCGAAGCTTCTCATTGGAAGGCCACCGCTTCTCTCGAATGTAGGGAAGTTGTCCAGCGCGGCATCAATCGGATTGTGGCATCGCTCGCAGAATAGATCGGAACCATCGGTGACGCCGACGCCTTTGGCAAGTGCTCCCGCGGTCAATTCGTTGCCGAGAGCTTCCAGGGCGCTAAACACCGGGCTGATGGCCCCGTAAGACATCATGGTACCCTGCCACTCCTGATATTGCCGGGGGTGACAGATGCGGCAGTTGGCTGGATCTGCGAACATCCCTGGATCGATGACGGGCAGTGGCCCGGGCTGAGCAAGGAAGGCAGCAATGTCCGCAGCTTCCTCGGGTGTCGCAGTGATCCCCGCGTGTACGACTTCTCTGTCAAGCGCGATCAGAATGTTGGGTGCGTCTCTCCCCTGGATATTGTGTCCCGAGATGCCTCCCGATCCATCTTCGCCGTGGCACACCCTGCAAGGTTGCTCGCAAAGAGCGTCGCGCCATTGGATGCCAAGGGGGCCGGCCCGCGGGTGTTGAAATTAATGGTGGCCACGCCTCCCGCGAGGCCGTCACCATCTGCGTCAACGGCATAGCCATCCGCATCAATCAGATGACTGCTGTCAATCGTGACGCGCACTGCCGTACTGAGCGGAAGGGGCTCACCGTAAAAGAGGGTGACCGTTTTGCCGGCCGGCGAGAACCGAAGCTGGCCGGTTAGGGGTTGGCCGGCGGACTGGGCCGAGACGGCGGACGATGTGGCAGTTGCAGGATTAATCGGCCCGCTAAACTCGATGATGGTTTCCCGAGTGAGCAATACATTGCCTTCACTGTTGGCAGGGCTGGTGAGCACGATGAATACCGGCCTGCGCCTCCAACGGGTGGTAGCCAGTGGGAAGTCGTTGATGTCGATCACCCCGTCGCTGTTGAGGTCCAGAGCGGGGTCCCAGTCGGCATCGGCCGGCGTCTTGCCAAAGGCAGCCGCCATCTGCATGAAGTCCACGATGTCAGTGAGTCCGTCGTTGTTGACATCGGGGTTGATACCGAGCAGCGCATTCGTGGAGCCGGCGATTGGAAGCGATGCCGGCGCCACTGGCTGCACTGCGTTGAGGGTCGTGCTTTCGAGGTTGGGGACCGGCGTTTGATCCGCAACGCCTATGGCGATTCCAGTGGCAAATGTCACGATCAGACAAACGACGACAAGTATTAGCAGACGAAGACGGACGAGATACAACATGTTACGACTCCTATACCCCCAACTTCTGAGGCTGTTTAGCCTGGCGTTGCAGACAATGCGATCGATCGTCAATTCTTCACGCTACGCGGCTGCCGCTGGCGCAGGGGTCCCGTGAGCCCTTCGCCGGAACTCAGGATAGGTCTGTCGAAGGGCGGGGTCCACGAAGCCGTAGCCGTAGCCATGAACGGTCCGAATGTAGCGCGGCTCTGACGGATCGTCCTCCACCTTCTTCCGCAGCCAACGGATGTGTACATCCAGTGTGCGCATATCACCTATCCAGTTCTCCCCCCACACCCGATCCAACAGGTCGTCACGAGGCACTGCCCGGCCGGCATTCTCCATGAGCACGCACAGCAGATCGAACTCCCGCCGGCGCAGTTTGATGGGGAGGCCGGCCCGCCACACCTGACGAGCGGTGCGGTCCACCACGATTTCCCCCACGGCGATCCGGTTGCCGGGCGGCGATACCTGCCGGCGATCCAGCTCGCGCCGGCGGAGCAGGGCCCGCATCCGGGCTGCGAGTACCCGCAGGCTGAAGGGCTTCACCACGTAGTCGTCGGCGCCTATCTCCAGGCCCCGAATCCGGTCTCGTTCCCAACCGCGGTCGTCCAGCATGATGATGGGGACCGCGGATTCCTGTCGCAGGGTGCGGCACACGGCGAAGCCGTCCATGCGGGGCGGCATCGCGTCCAGCAAGACCAGGTCGGGTCGTGCAGATCGGACGTATGCCAGACCTTGCCGGCTATCGCGGGCGTGCAGCGCCCGAAAGCCTTCGTCCTGCAGGCCCATGATCAGGGGCATCGCCGCGCTCGCGTCGTTCTCGACCAGGAGAATCGTGCCTGATCTATGATTCGTCATTTGCCCACTCCTCTTGAATCAGGCCTTCCACCTGCTCAGCCATTTCCACCGTCATTTCGATGTGGTGTACCTCACGTACATGTTCGACCACTTCCCACAGGATGTCCTCTTCGCTCACGGCGCGGATTATGTGGTCGCAGTCGAAGCCGGCATCACGACAACGTAGAATCTTCATCCCCTGCTTCTTTCTCTTCCGGGTCTCTGTCGGGCTTCGCATCTTCCAGCATTGCCTGCACATGAGTTAGCAACGCCGGCCAATCGCGAAAGTAGCGTGTCTGACCACTGAGCACGTGTTGAACTTTGCCGCGCCACTCAGTCTGGCCGGCCCCCAGCTCTTCCTGCCACATCCGCACCGTAAACAGATGTGATCGATACGGGTGCTCGTCTTTCTTACTCAAGCTTACCTGCCTGGATCGTCATCGCTGAGGGCTATGTCACGTTGTACAACTATCCTACATATCTATTATTATAATAGTCTAGCGTTTCAAAAGCGTTTCGCGGAACGTTTCATGGGGGTGAATTTTCTGAAAAAAGCGTTTCATAACGCAAAAAAGCCCGTCTTCTCGGGGAAAACGGGCTTCTGGTGGCCAGACTGGCGGTGTGCGATGAAACCAGGGCCGCGCCCGTTCAAGCTGGCCGGCCAACCTGAACAACGTCGCCTCGTCGGCCTAGCGGCCCACAAAGTGCATGCCGATGGGCAGCCCCGCGTTGTTCCAGTACAGCGGTATCGATATGGCTGGCTCGAAAGTTGTGGGTGCCGGACGTTCTGCAGCGCGCACGCGTGCCATGCCGCCGGCCCTGTCCCTTACTTTACCTCTTGAGGTAGCTTAAAGTTTGGCAATTGAGATAGAAAACTGTTGACAAACAGTGGGAGAATAGAGTATACTGTGGATAGTCGAACGTATGTTCCACACACACGATGAGAGGAAGGGCGAATGATTAACAAAGTTACACATGTGTCTCTCCTGGTACGTGACCAGCAGGAGGTGCTGAAGTGGTACACCGAGAAACTGGGATTTGAGAAACGCGCCGACGATCCATTCCCCGAGGGCGGGGGGCGCTGGATCACCATCGCGCCTAAGGGCCAGCAGGACCTGGAGATTGTTCTGGAACCACCGGAGTGGGGGCTCGGCAGTGATGCCGAAACGAAATTGCAAATGGTCGGCAAAACGCCAGGCTGGGTGGTCCGCACGGATGATTGCCGCGGGGACTATGAGAAGTTCAAATCGCGCGGCGTCAAGTTCCTCAGCCCACCCGAAGAGTTGCCGTGGGGGGTCTCGGCGGTGTTCGAGGATTTGTACGGCAACCAGCACAACCTGCTCGAGCTGCGTGAGTTCGAGATGTAGTCCAGGGGGGCGTTAGTGCCGCAGGTCAAATTCACCCGACATCTGCAGCGTTTCTTCCCCGACCTCGACGACGTGGTGGTTGAGGGGGACACCGTCGCTGACGTCATTGCACATCTGGACAGCCGCTATCCGGGCCTCGCCAGCTACCTGGTTGACGAGCGAGGCCGGCTGCGCCAACACGTCAACGTCTTCGTGGGCGGTTCCCTGATCAAGGACCGCGAGGGCTTAGAGGATCCGGTCACCGAGGATGACGAAGTCTACGTACTCCAGGCCCTCTCGGGCGGCTAGTGTGAGCCGGGGAGCGGAGGTTCAGGGGTGCAGAGGTGAAGAGTTCCTGCTCCCCTGCACCCATACACCTTTACATCCTGGCTCACATCAGGGAAAGTCAATGGACAAGTACAGGAGAGACCATGGAAGCAAGTGGTGACACCTTAATTCTGGGGACGCGCAAGGGGCTGCTGATCCTTAAGCGTGATGCGAGTGAGTGGAAGGTGGTCCGAGAGGCGTTCCTCGGTATCCCTGTCCCATATGCCGCAACAGATCCGCGAACGAGGATCTTGTGGGCCTGTGTGGATCACGGTCACTGGGGACAGAAGCTGCACCGGTCGAGGGATGGGGGCGCCATCTGGGAGGAAGTGCCGGCCCCCCAGTACCTCGAAGACGCCGAGATCAAGGATGGTGAGCCGGCCACCCTCACCTACCTGTGGGTCGTCGCGCCCGGTGGAGCGGATCAGCCCGAGCGGCTCTACA
>CAZHMV010000215.1:0-2180 GCA_964532665.1 uncultured Anaerolineales bacterium | reverse complement strand
GCCGTTAATGCCGATGATCCCGATACGGCGTGGGTGGTGCCGGCAGTGAGCGACGAACAGCGCATGGCCATCGGTGGAGCACTGTGCGTGTGTCGCACCGAGGACGGGGGTCAGAGTTGGACGGGCCTGCGCTCCGGGCTGCCTCAGCAGAACTGCTACGATGTGGTCTATCGCCATGCGCTTGACATCAGCGGGGGCCGGCTGGCTTTTGGCACCACAACGGGCAACGCCTTCGTGTCCGACGACCGCGGTGAGTCATGGCAGGCCATTGGCCACCACTTTCCTCCGATCTACTCGGTTCGATTCGCGTCCTGATCGTGAGGTCAGCTTCCTGGGGGTTGGTCGATGGCGGGACAATCCGGGAACGACCAATCGGATTTAGCAAAGACGAGAGGAGCCGAAAACAGGCGGTGTGCGATCGAACCACGGTCGTGCCCGTTCGAGCTGGCCGGCTAGGCGGAACAACGTCGCCTCGTCGGCGTAGTGGCCCACAAAGTGCATGCCGATGGGCAGTCCCGCGTCGTTCCAGTGCAGCGGCACCGACATGGCCGGCTGGCCGCTGGCGTTCGCCAGCAGGGGCAGGAATGGTATCACCTTGTAGAGCGATTCCATGTCGCCCGCGAGGCTGCCTGTCTCCGCCGGCGGAATGCCCAGAGTGGGTGTGAGGAACGCGTCGCAGGTTTCACAGAACTGGCTGAACTGCCGGGCGCCGCGCTGGAGCAGACGCGAGGCGTGGACGAAGGCCGGCGCTGACGTCTCTCCGCCAGCGAGGGCAGCCGTCCAGGTCTCTTCTTCGAAATCGTCGGGCGTGGCCCTGCGTCCCAGGATCGCTTCAGCCTCTTCGATCTCCGCTTTGAGCAGGGGGGCCAGGAGCGTCAGGAAGGCCCCGGCCATTGCCGGACCCTCCACTGCCGGCGTTGCCTCCACCACCTCGTGTCCCTGGTCTTCGAGGAGGCTAACTGTTGCCTTCAACCCTGCCACGCAGTCGTCGTGCACGTAGTCACCGAACAACGGCTGTGTGGTGAAGGCGATGCGCAGCCTGCCCGGGTCGGTGCTAACTTCGTCGAGGAAGGGGCGGGCCGGCGGCGGCGCGACGTAGAGTGCGCCCACCTCAGGGCCGGCGGTCGCATCCAGCGCCGCAGCGCTATCGCGCACCGAGCGCGTCAGCACATGATTGACGATGAGACGGGGTGAGAAGTCGCTCACCGGGTTGCGGCCACGGCTCGGTTTCAGGCTGAACAGGCCGCACCAGGAGGCCGGCCCGCGCAGGGAGCCGCCGGCGTCGCTGCCGTGAGCCAGGGGCACCATGCCGGCTGCCACCGCCGCGGCCGATCCCCCGCTGGAGCCGCCGGGGGAGCGCGTCAGGTCCCACGGGTTGTTGGTGGGGCCGAACAGCTCCGGCTCGGTCACGCCCAACAGCCCGAACTCGGGCAGATTGGTCTTGCCCAGAGTGACCAGGCCGGCGGCCTTGTAGCGCCGGACCAGCTCGCTGTCGTGGTCGGGCACGAAGTCTCGGAAGAACCGGCTGCCGGCGCGCAGGGGCTCGCCGGCGTAGGATACCAAGAGATCTTTGAGCAGAAACGGAACGCCGGTGAACGGCCCATCGGGCAGGCCGCTCTCGACCGCTGCCCGCGCCCGATCGTACATCTTGTGGATGACCGCGTTGAGCTGCGGGTTCAGCTTCTCAATCCGTGTAATCGCCGCTTCGACCACCTCGCCGGCCGTCACTTCCCCTGTTCGCACCAGCTCGGCCAGACCCAGGCCATCGTATTCGTTGTATTCGCTGAAGCCACTCATGTCTACTCCTTCCAGCAATGTCGTCCCTTCCCCTGTGCTAGGTGAGGTCCTGTTAGGCGAGGTCTCCCGACCGAAGCCTGTTGCGGCGGCGGTCAGGAGACCTTGCCGATCAAGAGCGACATCTTGTGTATATGACAACGAATCCCAGGATGAACCGAATGTGATTCGATCAACCCCCTGATTCGTTGTCAAACGCGGGACAGGCCACTCTTTTACTGATTGCTGTTTACTGATCACGACCTTGCCGATCAAGAGTTTACCGCTCGCTGTTCACCGCTGACTCATCCAGCGAAGCTACGCCTCAAACCGACAAGGGGGTCAACAACTTCTCACGGATGGAAAGAAACACGGATAAAAACGGCAGAGACAGTCCGTTTTTATCC
>CAZHMV010000214.1:0-8199 GCA_964532665.1 uncultured Anaerolineales bacterium | reverse complement strand
AACAAACGACCGAATGTCAAGGATTTTTTGAAATCGTTTACAATAGTTGTTGCGCATGAATGTGACCCGCTGACGCGGCGATCCCTCAAAATTGGGGAAAAATAATGCATTTTGTCCCTGAAAAAGGCTTGACAAATGCATTGAAACCGATTACAATAAGGGCGAATAACCTCTACACCCTATTGCCTCTCAACGCGAAAGCGTACCACTGCAGGAGTGGGCCAACATCTGTGAAATCGATTACAGGAATTGGTAGAAGAACCTTCGACGAGCAGGATCGAGTTGCTGGCGAGCATGGCTGAGCGGTAAACCGATGGCACGCATCAAAGACGTCGCTCGCCGGGCCGGAGTCTCCAGTGCCACCGTGTCGCGCGTATTGGCCGGCAAGCCGCACGTCCGGCCGGAACTGCGTGAGCGCGTGTGGAAAGCGGTAGAAGAGTTGGGCTATCAGCCCAACCGGGTTGCACGCAGCCTTCGAGCGCAGCAGTCCAGAATCATCGGACTCATCATCTCCGACATTCAGAACCCCTTTTTTACCTCCGTCGTGCGCGCCGTCGAGGATGCGGCATACGAGGGAGGGTTCAGTGTATTCCTGTGTAACTCCGACGAGGACCCGGAAAAGGAGAAAATGTATCTCGATCTGATGCGGGCGGAAAAAGTTGCCGGAGTCATCGTTTCACCCACGCGCGAAGCCGGCAACCCCTTCCAGAACGTTCTCGATGATAGAATCCCGGTGGTGACTATCGATCGTCGTGCCCTGGGCGCTGAGACTGACACGGTTCTAATCGACAATGTCGGAGCCACGTACAACATTGTCAGTCACCTCATTGCCGACGGGCATCGGCGGATTGGGGCAGTGATCGGAACTTCGAATATCACGACGGGACGAGAACGGATGGAAGGCTATGTCCGGGCCCTGACAACCCACGGGATTGACGTATCGCCCGAGTTGACAACTCAGGTGCTTCCCAAGGAACAACAGGGATACGAAGCCACCGAGAGATTGCTGGGGATGTCGAATCCTCCCACAGCCATCTTCACCGGTAACAATCTCCTGACAATCGGTGCTCTCAAGTCGATCCACTCCAGGAATCTCACAATCCCCGATGATGTAGCATTGGCCGGGTTTGACGAGATGCGATGGTCATCGCTCATTAAACCCGGGTTGACCGTGGTTGAGCAGCCTACTTATGAGCTGGGCCAGGCGGCCGCAGAGTTGTTGCTGAAACGTATTGATGATCCTTCCCGGTCAATCCATGAGGTGATCCTCAACGCCAGGCTCATTGTCCGACAATCCTGTGCTCGCCACGACGATTCAGCATGAGGAGGTGATGTCACCAATACGAAAGCATGCTTGCTCAGGGACGCATCCACCGTAAGTCTGCCCACATGCGAGCCTGTGGTATCGGTTTTTCGAATGGCTCTAAGTGGTCGAACAGTGTTCGTCGATACTAAGGAGGAGACTCTGATGAAATCCAAGATCTCAGTGATCGTGGCATTGCTCGTGATCATCACAACCTTCGCCGTTGGATGCGCAGCACCTACGGCGACTCCGCAAGTTGTTGAGAAAGTCGTCGAGAAACAGGTTGTAGTTACGCCTACGCCGCCGGCAAAACCATTCGAAGGCGTCGAGATCAACCTGGTGACCTTCACCGGTCCACAGATCGCCGAACCGCTCCAGCGTCGTGCTCCTGACTTCCAGGCACTGACCGGCGCAAAGGTCAATGTTGTGACCGTTCCCTTCAGCGACCTGTACCAGAAAATCCTGACCGACGTGGCAACCGGGACGAACAGCTTCGACGCCTTCGTCTTCGCACCCCAGTGGATGGTTGACTACATCATCCCCGGTTATCTGGAAGACCTGACCGATCGGGTGGCAGCCGATAAGGCATTGGAGTGGGATGACATTGCCCCGTTCTTCCGCGACTTCAGCTCCACCTATCAGGGCCACATCTACACGATCCCGCTGGACGGCGACTTCCAGATGGTTTACTATCGCACCGACCTGTTGGAGCAGGAAGGCCTGAGCCCGCCGGAGACGTGGGATGACTACCTTAACATTGCCAAGACCTTGCATGGCAAGGATCTCAACGGGGACGGCGAGCCGGACTACGGATCGTGCATTTCCAAGAAGCGTGGTGCTCAGGCGTATTGGATGGTCTGGTCGGTGGCGGCCGGCTTCCTTCAGAGCCAGGGCACAGCTCAAGGGTCCTTCTTCAATCAAGAGACCATGGAACCGCTGGTCAACAACGATGCCTTCTCGGCTGCCCTGGACGTCTACAAGAAGACCACCGACTACGGCCCGCCGGATGAACTGAACCTTGACGTGGGTGACACGCGCGGTCTCTTCACCTCGGGTCGCTGTGCACTGTCCCTGGACTGGGGCGACATTGGCACGCTGGCCATCGATCCAGAGACCTCGGTGGTGCAGGACAAAGTTGGCGCTGTCATCTTGCCTGGCCCGACCCAGGTGCTTGACCCGGCCACTGGCAAGCTGGTGAAGTGCGATGAGAAGACCTGCCCACACGCGATCAATGGGGTGAACCATGCACCCTTCGCGGCATTCGGTGGGTGGTCGGGTGCGATCAACGCTGCCGCTGATCCGAAAGTCAAGGATGCAGCCTACGCCTTCCTGTCCTACATGAGCCAGCCGGCGCAGGCCAACGTGGACGTCACCATCGGCAAAACCGGCTTCAACCCCTATCGCACGTCTCAGTTCCTGAACCGCGAGCAATGGGTGAAGGCGGGCATGAGCCCACAGGCTGCCAGCAACTACCTGGGTGCCATTGAGCAAAGCCTCGATAGCCCGAACATGGTGCTGGACCTGCGTATCCCGCAGAATCAACGCTATCAGCAGGTCGTGCTGGATACGGCCATCGCCCAGTTCCTGGCCGGCGAGCTCACCAAAGAGCAGACCATGCAACAAATTTATGACGGCTGGCAGGAGATCACCGACGAGTTGGGCCGCGACGCTCAGCGTGAAGCGTATCTTAACAGCCTCGGCGTCAAACGGTAGAACCATGCAAGTCGAGCGCCAACCTCAAGGCTCGGCCCAGACCGGGTCGGGCCTTGAGGTTCCCCTCCGTTTGAACGGCCAACTGCATGGCCTGGCCACCCGGGCAGAACGTCTGGCGGGCAGTGTTTTCATTTGGCCTGCCATCTTGGTCATCCTCGCGCTATCTATCTTCCCGTTAGTCGCTTCTCTCTACCTGTCACTGTCACGCCTGCGATTTGTTAAGGGGGGATTCGAGATCAACTTTGTTGGGCTGGCGAACTATCGCAAGTTGCTGGCCGGCAGTGAAAAAAACCATTTCCTCGGCATCCTGGCTAACCCTTCGCCGGTTGGTTGGCTGATCCTTGCGGTGATCGTTGCCCTTCTATCCCTGTCCCTGGCGCGGTATTTCCGCAGTGGGCAGGTTTCAGCCGGCGGGTTGTTCTGGCATATCCTGGCCATCGTTGTGATTCTCACAGGCGTCTGGCTGTTGGTGCGAACGATCGGCTCGGATGGCCGGCCGGGAACCCTGGTTGTCACGTTGATTTATGTGTTTGTCGATATATTCTTCCAATACCTGTTGGGTCTCGGACTGGCGGTGCTGTGCGTGCAGCGTCTCCCGGGCCGGCGGTTCTTCCGTGTCGTTTTCTTGCTGCCGATGATGATTACACCGGTGGGAGTCGCCTACCTTTTCCGTATGCTGACGGATACCGATAAGGGGCCGTTCAACCCGATCTGGCAGGCCGTTGGCCTGGCCAACTTCTCATGGGTCAACCATGCCTGGGGCGCACGTGCGGCGGTGATGATTGGCGACATCTGGCAATGGGCCCCCTTTATGTTTATCGTGCTTCTGGCCGCTCTGGAAAGCCAATCGACGGACCAGTTCGAAGCTGCTCTCGTGGATGGGGCTAATCGGTGGCAGATTTTCTGGTATATCACCTTGCCACAGATATTGCCGGTCAGTGCAACTCTCATTCTCATTCGAATGATTGAGGCTTTCAAGATTGTGGACCTGCCCAATGTATTGACCAACGGTGGTCCGGGCACGGCGTCGGAGTCGCTCACGCTACAGTCTTATATTTCCTGGCGGGCCCTTGACCTGGGTGGGTCAGCGGCTATTGCCTACCTGTTGTTGATTGTTGTAACCCTGGCCGGCCTGGCCTACTTGAATCTGATCTATCGGCGTGTGGCGGAGGAAGTATGAACAGGCTATTTCGGCGCAAGTCAGTCTTCTCCCCCTCCCCGGCCGGCCTGGCGTTGTCATATCTGGTGCTGGGAATATGGACGTTTGTGGTACTATTCCCGCTATATTGGCTGGTTGTCACCTCGATCAAACTGCCCATCCAGGTCATCGAAGGCCCTTTCTACCTGCCCTTCGTTGATTTCCGGCCATCGTTGCACGCCTGGCACTACATTTTCTATGACTTACGCAACGATACCCTGCGACCGTATGTGAACACGGTCGTTGTTGCTCTCGCCAGTTCGATACTGGCGCTGCTGCTGGGGACAGCGGCTGCTTATGGCCTTGTGCGCTTTAAGTACCGGCCGCGTGTCGGCGCCATTCTGGTCTTTATCGGTTGCCTGATACTGGCGATTGTCGCCGCCGGCCGGGGGATGCCCTGGCAGATCGCTCTGATGGCCGGCCTGGCCCTTTTCATCGTGTTGTTGCAAACCATTGGCCGACGCTTCAAACGCTCTCTCGGCAATAATGACATCGCTTTTTGGATGATCTCCCAGCGCATGTTGCCGCCGGTGGCCGTCGTGATCCCCGTCTACGTGCTGTATCAGCGGCTGGGCCTGCTCGACACACGGACTGCCCTGATCACCACCTACCTGGCAGTCAACCTGCCGATCGTGGTCTGGCTCATGCGAGATTATTTTATGAACATTCCGGTTGAACTGGAAGAGTGTGCTGCCATCGATGGGGCATCCCGCTATCGGATTTTCTGGTCCATCGTCTTGCCGCTCTCGGTCCCGGGACTGGTTGCCACGTTCCTGTTTGTGCTGGTCTTTGCCTGGAATGAGTATCTGCTGGCTTTGTTTCTTTCCAGCGCGAAAGCGCAGACACTGCCACTGCTGGTGGCAGCGCAGAACGCCACCCGGGGACCGCAGTGGTGGTACATGTCTGTTTTGATCCTGATTATGATCATTCCGGTTATTGGAATGGCCATTGTGCTGGAGCGCTACATTGCGCGCGGGCTGTTGGTCGGCGCCATCAAGGGCTGACCGGTATCAGTGATCAGTAGCCAGTGTTCAGTGATCAGTCAACATGCCCCACGGGGCTCCATGAAGCATGAACATTGCTGGATAGCTGGATGGCTGGATGGCTCACTTTGTTACCGCTCAGCCATCTAGCCATTAGCCATCTAGCCAACTGTTTTCAGATGATTACTGGTTACTGATGACTGAATACTGGTCACTGGCTACTAATCCAGGAGGAGTAGTGTGCCTCAAGGTCCTTACATCCTGGCTCACGATTTGGGAACAACAGGGAACAAGGCGACCCTCTTCGATGCCGGCGGGACGATGGTGGCTTCGACCGTTGAGGCGTATGACACGCTTTATCCGCATCCCAACTGGGCGGAGCAGGACCCTGCCGACTGGCAGCGAGCGGTCTTCGATTCTACCCGCGCGCTGTTGGAACAGAGCTCGGTCCAGGCGGACGATGTTGCCGTTGTCAGTTTCAGTGGGCACATGCAGGGGGCGGTGTTCGTGGATCGGACCGGCACTCCTCTGCGTCACGCCATCATCTGGGCCGACCAGCGAGCAACCGCCCAGGCTGACCGCATCCGCCGGCTGTGTGGCGAAGAAGCCATCTACTGCCTGACCGGGCACCGGGTGAGCGCGGCCTACACCGCTGCCAAGCTCCTCTGGGTCAAAGAACACCAGCCCGAGATATACCGTCGGACCCACAAGGTCTTGCAAGCCAAAGACTACGCCGTCTTTCTGCTGACCGGTAGCTTTGCCACCGACTACTCGGATGCCTCCGGCACCCAGGTCTTCGATCTCGAAGAACGTCGCTGGTCCGAGGATGTGTTGCAGACGCTGGGGCTTTCTCCATCCCTGTTCCCCGATGCATATCCCTCCACGACCGTCGTCGGTACGCTGACCGACGCGGCCGCGGCCGCTAGCGGGCTCGTGGCCGGCACGCCGGTCGTCATCGGCGGCGGGGATGGGGCGTGTGCCACGGTGGGGGCCGGCTCGGTCCACGAAGGCGACGCCTACAACTACGTTGGCTCATCTGCGTGGATTGCCCTGACCACGCGGCGCCCGCTCTTTGACCCGCAGCGTCGTACTTTTACGTTCGCCCACCTGGACCCGGAGCTCTACTTTCCTATCGGCACGATGCAGGCGGCCGGCGGCGCTCGCGACTGGCTACTGCGAATCCTGGGGGATGAGGGCGATGGGCTGGCGGAGGAAGTCGATCAGGTTCCACCAGGCTCCCGGGGACTGATCTTCCTGCCCTACCTGCTGGGAGAACGCAGCCCGCATTGGAACCCCCGCGCCCGGGCAGCTTTCGTCGGCCTGGCAATGCCGCACAGTCGGGCGGAACTGGCCCGTGCCGTTCTGGAAGGAGTGGCCTTCAATCTCAAGCTCATCCTCGACACGTTGTTGTCGCAAGGGGTGAAGGTCGATGCCATGTGCTTGATCGGTGGTGGTGCTCGCAGTCCGGTCTGGCGCCAGATTCTGGCCGACGTCTACAACTTGCCCATCCTGCGCCTCAGCTTGGATGCCGAAGCGACAGCTCTGGGTGCGGCCATTGCCGGCGGGATTGGCGTAGGCATCTTCCCGGACTTCGGTGTGGCGCGCGACATCATTCCGGTCACGCAGGCCGAGCAACCCGATCCGGGCCGGCATGCGCAGTACGAAGCACTGTGCGATTTATTCCAGCAGACCTATGCAGCCCTGGAACCGATCTATGAGCGGTTGGCGACGCTGTCTGGGTAGTAGGCCCCCACCCCCGGCCCCTCCCCCAATGTTGGGGGAGGGGAGCTGACTCCCCCCTCTCCCAGACTTGGGAGAGGGGGGCCGGGGGGGTGAGGGCCAAAGGAGAAAGCCGCCATGTCCTGGGAAACCACAATCCATCTGCAATCTCAATTCTTTGGCGAAGCTGAGGAGCTGTTGGCTGAACACGAAGGCCTACGCGCACACACCTTCCGTTACCGGAGCGGCGTTTGCGGCTTGCGCCTCACCAACCAGGTAGGTGAGGTCATCATGCTCCCCTTCCAGGGTCAGCAAATCTGGCGCGCGGCGTTCAACGGGCGAGCACTGACTATGAAGTCCATGTTTGATGAGCCTCGTTCCACCACCGAATACCTGCATACCTACGGCGCATTTCTGGTCCACTGCGGAGCCACAGCCATGGGCGTGCCTGGCCCCGACGATACCCACCCATTGCACGGAGAACTGCCCAACGCTCCCTACCAGACAGCCATGTTGACCGTTGGCCAGGATGACAAGGGACCCTACATGGGCGTGGCCGGCACGTATCAGCATACCGTGGCCTTCAATCACAACTACCTGGCCCAGCCGGCGGTGAAGCTCTACGCTGAATCCACCCGTCTCTCCATCTCGATGTCCATCCGGAACCTGAAACATTCGGAGATGGAGTTGATGTACCTGGCCCACGTCAATTTCCGGCCGGTTGACAATGGCCGGCTGGTTTACAGCGCCCCCTGCACGCCGGAGCACGTGCGGGTGCGAACCAGCATCCCGTCTCACGTTCGGCCACCGGCCGGCTACGTTGAGTTCATCGAAACGCTGAAAGAGCATCCCGAAGAGCACAACGTGCTCAAACCAGGCCTGGCCTTCGACCCGGAAGTTGTCTTCTTCATCGACTACCTCGCTGACGAAGCCGGCTGGGCTCACAGCATGCAGGTCCATCCCGATGGCTCGGCCGACTTCATCAGCCACCGGCCGGCCGAGCTTGACCACGGGATACGCTGGATTTGCCGCACGGCCGACCAGGATGCGCTGGGGATCGCCCTCCCCGCGACGGCTGAACCGGAAGGCTATCTGGCCGAAAAGGCAAAAGGGAACATCAAGGTGATCCCAGCCCAGGGCGAATTTCGCTGCGATCTGGAGGCCGGCGTCCTGTCATCCGATGAAGCGAGACAACTGGAAGAGAAGATCAACCAAATCGTGGAGATTGGAGATTAGAGATTGGAGATTGCGTACCACTGCTTGTCAAGCTAATCTCCAATCTC
>CAZHMV010000213.1:0-8220 GCA_964532665.1 uncultured Anaerolineales bacterium | reverse complement strand
GCGTGTGTTCCCTGAGAAAAATGGCTGATGAGAGTATACTGATTTATGACGACCAGGTCAAGGCGGCCGGCCGGCGACCCGCCACCTATGCGGGGCATTGTGAAGCACGAAAGTGTTGGATGGCTGGATGGCTGGGTGCTACGCAAGCCGTCTAGCTGACTAACCACCGGCACCTTGGGCCTGCATGGTTTGGCTACGCTCATCACAGAGCCTTCCCTGAGGCCTGGTCCGGCCCAGGACTTGCCGAATGGTTTGACGCATTGGAGTAAAAGTCGCACTTCGCTCCGGCTGGATCTGGCGCCTGTCCTGAGCATGTCGAAGGGATCCGGCGAGAGCGGTTGTAATTTGACGTTGTCAAAGCAGTTACACCAGGAGAGAAGATGTTGCAATCTGAACTCAGAATGAAGCTTTCCGAGAAACTGTACAGCGCGGCGCAGGAGGTGTTGCCGGGAGGGGTGGATAGCCCGGTTCGGGCGTTCCGGGCTGTGGGGGGAACCCCTGTGTTTATTGAGCGCGGTCAGGGACCGTATCTGTTTGATGTTGACGGTAACCGGTATATCGACTATGTGCTGTCGTATGGCCCCTTGATCCTGGGGCACGCGCCGGAGCAAGTGGCGGCTGCGTTGAAACAACAGGTTGACAGGGGGGCGAGTTATGGCGCGCCGACGGCTTTGGAGACTGAATTGGCAACGCTGGTCATTGAGGCTGTGCCTTCGGTGGAGATGGTGCGTTTCGTGAATTCCGGGACGGAAGCGACCATGACAGCGCTGCGGCTGGCACGGGCATATACCGGCCGCGACAAGATTGTCAAGTTTGCCGGCTGTTACCACGGGCATGCCGATTTTCTGCTGGTCCAGGCCGGCTCGGGCGTCGCAACCCTGGGGCTGCCTGACAGCCCGGGCGTACCTCGTGGCATGACAGCCGATACGCTGACGGCTCCCTACAACGACCTCGGTGCTGTGCAGACGCTCTTTGAGCAATACCCGGAAGACATTGCCGGCGTGATTGTGGAGCCGGTGGCCGGCAACATGAACGTGGTTCTGCCGGCCCCGGATTTCCTGGAGGGGTTGCGTGACATCACCCGGGCTCACGGTGCGCTGTTGATCTTTGATGAGGTGATGACGGGTTTTCGCGTTGCCTACGGCGGTGCGCAGGAGCGGTACGGCGTGATGCCGGACCTGACGACGTTGGGCAAAGTCATCGGTGGGGGGTTGCCGGTGGGCGCATACGGTGGCCGGCGTGACATCATGCAAATGGTGGCTCCTGCGGGTCCCATGTACCAGGCCGGCACGCTATCCGGCAACCCTTTGGCCATGGTGGCCGGCATTGAGACATTGAAGGCCATTCGAGAGCCAGGCACGTACGAGCGATTTGAGGCGTTGGGTCGCCGGCTGGCGGAGGGTATGGCGGATGCTGCGGCGAGGGCCGGCATTCCGATCTACCAGACACGCGTGGGCTCGATGTTTGGGCTGTTTTTCACGGATGGTGAAGTGATAGACTACACCTCGGCCAGTCAGGCGGACACACAGCGGTATGCGGAATACTTCCGGGGGATGCTGGGGCGTGGCGTTTACCTGGCTCCATCGCAGTTCGAGGCCGGCTTTCTATCCCTGGCGCACAGCGAAGCCGACATCGACGCGACGGTCGCCGCGGCAGCAGAGGTCTTCCGCGAACTGTAGCGGCGGATCGCGGCTCTGCAAGTTTTTCGTGAGTGCCATCGCGTAGAATCAGCGTGGAAATGTTCGTGGTTGCCATGGTTTGCGACACTTTGGGCGGCTCTGTCCGCCGTTTCTGTTTTGTCTGCGCCGTTGCGCTGGGGTTGACGATTGGTCCTGGTTCCATTGCCATGACACCTGGCACAACGCCGGCGAGAGCGGGAGCGTGCGGGCAGGTGGTCGTCAATCCGGGTTTCGAGGAAGGCGCCGCCGGCTGGGAGACGCAAAGTGCCACCGGCTCCGAGATCGTTGTCCCGGAGGCAGCGTTCCACGGTTCCTACGGTGCTCGCATTGGCGGTGTGAACAACGCGGATGACCGCTTGTCGCAGTGGATTTCTTTCCCTGCCAGTCCTTCCAGCGTCAGCCTCACGTTTTTCTACCGCGTGGAAACGGCCGATGCCGGTGATCCGCCGGCCGACCTTCTTCGGGTTCAACTGCTCGACGAGCAGGGTCAGGTGCTTGCAGACCTGGTTCAACTGAACAGTCAGAATGTTCGTGGACAGTGGTACCGCCGCGTGCGTTTCCTGGATCCCACGGAGGTGCAAATCCTGGCCGGTCGCAGAGCCAGATTGCAGTTCCGTGCAACGACGAATGAACTGGCGCCTACGACATTCTTCCTCGACGACGTCAATCTGCAGGTGTGTAGTGGCGGCCCGCCGGCGGTTTCGGACCTGAGGATGAGTGAGTCTATCGGCGGCTCATCGAAGGACCACTTCCCGAACGAATTGGAGGAAGTCCAGCTCTCCTTCGCGTATGACAACATCGGCAAGGATGACGAGATTCGTCTGCGAATTCGGGACGTCTACGGCACATCCTTGCTCGACCACACGTACAGCAATTTGGTTGGCAGCGGAACCATGCAGTTGGTGTTCACAGGACGAGATGCGATGGATGGTCTGGCACGCTCCGCGCTGGATGCCGGCAACAACGTTGCACGCGATCTGGAACGTGCCCTGGAGGCCGACAGTCGTTTCGATATAGCCCCCTATCTGGAGCAGGCGCTTCTGGCTGCTACGACTCTCCAGAATGCAATTGAGGCACTCGGCACGTTTCATCTGGGCGAAATGCCGGCTGCGTATCTGACTCAAGCCCGGGATCACGCCGAGGCTGCCCTTGAGGCTGGCCAGTCAGCTTTGGATCCTGCCAGCGACCTCACCGAGGCCAAGGCGCTCATCGTGACGATGGGCGATGAGGCGGAGGTGGCGACAGTGAAAGTTGCCGAGGCGCGCTCGGCCGTCTCCAGTGAGTCGCTGACGTTTCCTGATACCATTGGCTGCCAGTTCAATCTGACCAACATCTACCTGAACAAGGCTCCGGTTGACAGTATCGAGTGGACCGTAGGCGCACCTGGAGCGCCGGCGCGCATTCATCCGCCGCAAGACAGGCGGCGGACCGGTGCCCTCCATGTCCAGCCGCTGATCATATACACCCGGCAGGTATCCCCTGCCTCAGCTCCACATACGACAGCAATCAGTGGCCGGGTGATTGACGCGGATTGCCGGCCCGTTGCGGATGGAACGCAGGTAAGGTTTTCGTTGGATGATCCATCCCTTGGCTCACTCGTGCCGTCGGTGGTTGCGACGGCGGATGGGTACTTCACGACTACGCTCTGGACGACGGATGACCTGGGTGACGGCGCTGTGACAGTGCGTGCCACAGCCGGTGAGGTTGAAGGGGAAGGGGTCGTGTTCCTGGTAGGACCGCCGGCAGCAATTGCCGTTGACGCGGGGGCTTTCACCGTGAAACCTGGGGCCAGCACATCTGTGGAGGCCCAGATACGGGATGCCCGTGGTCAGGCTGTGGCCGATGGCACCGAAGTCAGCTTCAGTGTTTCGCCAGCGTCTGCCGGCAGCATTACACCGGGCAGCACGACGACCGCCAATGGGTTCGCGTCGGTCACGTTTGTGGCCGGCGGTCTGCCTGGCTACGCGACTATTCGCGCAGCGGCCGGCGACGTTGAAGCTTTCACTGTGGTCGAAGTCGCACGGCCGGCATCCACTGCAACGCCCGCTCCCACGGCCACGTCGACCCTCCGGCCAACGCCCACCCGTACACCTACACCCAGTCCTACGCCGACGCCGGTGTGCAATTCGAGCGATCCCGAGCAGATGTGCAACGGCACTGTGTCCGTTCGCGTGTTCGAAGACGCTCGCTGTGATGGGCAGTTCAACAGCGGAACAGATCGGGCGCTATTCGGTGTATCCGTCAGTCTCGTCTACCCCGATGGGACCAGCATTCTGAGAACTTCCGACCCCAGTGGATACGCGCATTTCGGTGGGATTCACTTGCATGGAGATGAACGTGTGGCTCTCCTGGCTGAGTACCCTGAAGAAATGGTCACTTCTGGCCTGACGCCGTGTGACAATAGCGGTACACTGAGGTTTCTGGACCGGCAGGATTTCGGTTCGTTCGGGACCGCATCTGTACGGTTTCGGGCGTACCGGCAGATCGTCGTGCGACGTGGAGTCCTGCACATGGCAGAAGCGTCGCTTTGTTTCACTGCGAGTTACTATCTTGACCCCACAGACAATGGCCCAGTTGTCTATCTTGTGACGGATGAGGATCTCTCAGAGTATCTGGATCGGGAGGTGGAGGTGACGGGCTCGACATGGGAGATCGAGTTTTGCCGATACCTTATGCCGTTTTCCATTGAGCTTGTGCCATAGGGAGACTGGTCCCCTATGGCAGGCGTATCTTTCTGAGGAAGGGGTCGTTACAGATTTGGATTGATCGCAATCATTGGTAACTACTCGCCACCCTTGCGAAGGTTGCGAATAGCCTTGCCGATCGAGCGATTCTCGGCTTGCGAGGGTACTTCCGGCCCAGACTCTGCTCGCGAACCTTCGCAAGGGTTCTGGAATAGTTAGAACATCAGGATGCACCATACACCTACTGGAGGATTTCTTGCTGTGACACCTGCCAAACGTCTCGCATTCACACTTCTCGGTGTACTTTTCGCCGGCATTCTCTTCAGCGCCCTCACGTCGGCCGGGATCATACAGCTTAAGAACGATAACGGTGACTTCTACCAGGGATCGTTTGCTGGCCGCATCGCAGGTGATATTGATGGGGCTGTTCTCACGCCGGCTCCGGATTTCTTCCCACTCACTATCCGGTCGGTTGAGTTTGCCTTTCACCGACCACGCAGTGCCGACCACATTGCGGATTCGGCACAAGTGCGTGTCCAAATCTACGCCATGGTCGATGGTGTGCCGGGCGACATCCTGGCCGAATCGGAGCCGCAGACCCTGGCCGGCTTCGATGTATGGCACTCAATTGCTCTGGACCCGCCATTGGTTCTGGACGAGCCGGCAAGCTTTCTGGCGGCCGTGAAATGGGAATCGGGGACGGATGAGGACCCTGCTCCTTCGGTCGCAACGGATTCGAACCTGAGTGCACCGCAAGCTGCGAAAGATCAGGCGAACCTCTTCCACGATGCGGACCTGATATTCGGTTCACCGCCCTGCCAGACCGGGTTCTGTACGCATAGCGAGTTCTGGGGCGATCCGGCGTTTGTGGGGTTCAACATGATCCGTGTTACCGTCGATGCACCAGAGGCTCCCACAGAGACTCCGCAAGCGCCCACGGAGACGCCGGACAAGCCGGTGCCGACTGCCACTGTGGTGATAACTCCTCCGCCGGTGTCAGGCAGGTCCCACGTATATCTGCCGGGCGTCCTTCACAATTATGTTGCCTTTCTCAATGTCCTGAAGATAGGCGCTGTGCCAGGCGAGGCGGTAAGCTATGCCCTGACCTCAGGCGACTCTCTGGCAGATCGGTGTTGGCCTGGTGTAGAAACCAACCTGTGGGTCGGCAGCGAACCGGCTGACGGGCGTGGGATTATGCGCAGTGTGATTCGGTTTGATCTGAGCACTTTGCCCACGGGCCTGGCCCTCACGGAGGCCAACCTGCGACTGGTTGCCGTTGAGGCCCCGGCCGATGACACGCCCATCACGGTATCTGTTCATGATATCACCCGAGCCTGGACTGGCTGTCCCACCTGGAATTCGCTGGCTGACGCGGCGGGCAAACCCTGGGGCAACGTGACTGTCGGGCCGACGGTTGAAGTATACACCATCGACGTGACATCGCTGGTGGAACGGTGGTTGAGGGGTGAATTGCCAAACTACGGTCTCATGCTTCGGGGGGATGAGACGGGCGAAGGGCGGTTTCGGGGGTTTGTACCAACTGCCAGCTCCCAGGAGGACCTGCGACCGACGTTGATGATCCGATACCGTAAGCGTTAACCGTAAAGGAGGTGATGCCACCACAAGCAACTTTGATCGTTTGATCTCTGACAGGTGATGTAGACATCAGGTCTTGCTAGTTGCTTCACGGAAGGGGGAGCGACATATGCGGCAACAAAAGAGTAGCACATCGGTCTCCAGGTTTGAACTGCATGGCAGGGGGCTCGTGATTGCGGGCTTTCTCGTTCTTCTTCTGCTTGGCATACCGTGGGTCGTGTTGCCCTCCGATGGCGGGAGTGGGATCGCCTTTGGGCAGCCGGTTGACGCTGTCATGCTAACGGCGACGACAACGGCAACCGTGACTCTGACGCCAACTACCACTGCCACGGCCACAGCGACCTCGACAGCCACCACCGCCCCATCTGCCACGGCAACATCGACACCGACTTCCACGCCAACAACCGTCCCTGCAACATCGACGCCCCCACCAGCGCCACCACCCGGGCGTGACAACCTGACGGTTCGTGTGTTCCTGGACTATCGCTGTGACCAGTTCTTCCAGACGAATGTGGATGTGCCCATACCGGGTGCCCAGGTCACGATTAGCTTTCCCGATGGATCGAGCACTGCGCTCGCCACGACTTCGTTTGGTATGGTGTACTTCTCTGGCTTTGATGCCCAAGGTGGGCTAACCGCCAGCGTCGCGTTACCGACGAATTTCAGAGGCTACAAAATCCAAAGCTGCCCGGGTAGTCCGCCCAGCATCGATCTCCAGCCCAGCGATTTCCACTTCGGGTACAAGTTTATATCGTTCGGGGCATTGGTGCGGGGCGAGTTGGCCGGCCCATAGCCGTTCGCTGAGCGCGGGTGCGAGACTGTGGCAAAGGGGAGGTGATATCTGTTTGACAGGATGAACTTGCGTGATAACTACTGAGACCTCTGAGGGTTTCGTTGAGAACCTGGCCGCGTTGGGTCACCAGTAATCTAAGGGCTCAGCATCGTGGGCCTGCTCCGTCAGCTCGAAGTGTTGGAAAAGCGCCGCCAGGCGGTCACGGTCGCTGCCCGGAGGCAGGTCCAGGAGGAGGAAGTCCAGCTCTCCCCAGGCAGTATCGGTCAGAAACTCCCGCAACACCGTGGCCTCCATCGTTCCGCGCCAGACGGTGATGTCGGCGGCCTGGCCGCCCGGGTGGTTCCACGTCACCGGTGTGGCCTCGTCGAGCAGGAAAAGGTCCATGGAGATGACGCGCCCGCCGGCTGCACCCACGGCGGGCGCGACGCCGTCCGAGAGGACTTTGAGCTGCAAGATCTGCTGAGCGAGCGTGAGACAGACGTTCTGCTGGACGATGGCCTCTGGCTGTGCGTGCTCTGCCTCCCCTCAGACGACTTCCCCAACTAACCCGAACCAGGTAAACGCCCTCCAACCTGCAACCTTTCAACCTGTAACCATCCTGTCACATCCCAAACCGCTCGTCGTGCAGTTTCTGTTGCTGTTCGGTGTTGAAGACCTGCCGCGCTTTCTCGGTGAGAGCATCCTCCAGCTCATGGAACAGGGTTTTGTGCAGGAAGGGGTCGTAGGCCGCCACAGCCTGCACGCGCGCGCCGGTGGCCTCTCCCAGGGCCAGCGCCACGCGTAGGGCCGCAAAGCTGCGGTCGCTGCCATCCACCCCGACCACGAAAGTGCCTCCCAGTGGTCGGTTGTTCTTCACGACCAGCACGTCGCGGGTCACGCGGCGCACGACCCGCTCGCAGACGCTGCCCAGGACGTGATCTCGCCGTTCCCCTTGATGCCAGACTTTCCCCAACCCCCGCACGCCCATCACAACCATATCGTACCGGCTGGTCTCGATGTCTCGCACCAGCTCGGCGTAGTTTTCCCCTCCGGGGTTTTGCCCACGAAAGTCAGGTCATTCTCGCAGCAGCGCCGGCCCAGGAGTTCCAGGTGCGAGTCAGAGATCAGCTTCAGTCCTTGATTGATGAGAGTGTCATACAGGTTCCTCCCACACCAGGCCCTTGATGCATAGCACTGCGTCCTGGCCATAACCAGGGTTATTCGGGTCCATCTCGGCCTGGATAGGGTTGCCCGGTTCGCCATAGATGTTGGTTACCCGACCGTCCTTCACCTGGACTTTGAACCAGCAGGCAGTGGGACAGAAGTTGCAACCACTGGTCACAATCTTGTCCGGGGGATAGACTCAAACGTATTTGCATTGTATCCGCTTCCGAATACAATAGGATGAATCACATCCCGTTTTGCAATGAGTCGTTGCCATGAAAGTGAAAGTAAGCGTGCCGGCCACCACTGCAAACCTGGGGCCGGG
>CAZHMV010000212.1:0-8232 GCA_964532665.1 uncultured Anaerolineales bacterium | reverse complement strand
AGATGGCTGGTTGGCTGGCTATCACCGCACAATCCACGTTCGCCCCAGCAACCACCAATTGCTCAGGTAGTAGGCCGCGAAGAACATCAGGAAAGCCAGTACAATGACGAAGGTACCGCGTGGCGATATGTGGCTCTCCTCGGCGGCCCCAGGCCCTGGGTTCGCCGGCGGATTGGCGGGCGCGGTCACCAGTAACAGAGAGCGTGCCTCCCGCCGTTTCCCGGTCAGCACCGAAGTCAGGACGATGATCAAGAACATCGCGCCTCCCACGACAGCGATGAGGGCACCGATGCCCAGGACAGCCAGACTCAGGTGCACCGTCCCGGGGATGGTGGTCTGGAAGGGCGCTTGTGCGAAGGTGATGTCCCAGTGGCGGCGCGAAACGCCCTGGATGCCGCTGGCGATCATGCCGATGGACACCAACGCCATGCCCCCACCGAAGATGTAGGGCTGCCACACCGCCCAACTCTTCAGTTTCAGCTCGCGGCGGAAGATGAGGGGAATCAGGTAGTAGGTCAGGCCCATGAAAGCCAGTGTTGTTCCCGCAACCACCGTGGCGTGGAAGTGGCCAGGTATGCGCAGGGTGTTGTGGGCCAGCATGTTGATCTGCTCCGTGCCAATGGTGACCCCTGTCACGCCACCGAGCCACCCGAAGAGGACGATGGATACGACCAGCGCCGCGAAGCCGGGCTCCCGCCAGGGTGCTTTCCGCAGCCACTCCAGAAGACCCCGGTTATGCCCTTGCCGCCGTAAGGCCACCTCCATGGCTGCTGGGATGGAGAAGGCGTGAATCATGCTCCCCAGTACAGCCAGGTACATGGCGTAAGATGTGTTGGTGACTTTCCAGGCGAAGCTCAGGCCGGGGTCCACCAGGAGATGGTGTGCCGAACCCAGGTTAATGAACAGGATGTACAGGATGAACGCGAACCGGGAGAGTTTCTCGTTGAGGGGGTTCGCGCCGGTGGTGATGGCAGCCAGGGCATACCAGATGGCCACCATAGCCGCCAGATTGATCTGTTGGGCGGGATGGCCAAAACTCCAGAAGAGGTTGCGGTAGAACCCCGGGTCGAAGGTTTGTTGCCAGTTCAGCGACCAGAAGAAGGCGGGAAGAAAGGCCAGAGCACCTGAAATCAGGGTGTACGTGGCAATGATCGCCGCTGTCGCCAGGCCGAACACAACCAGGGGCAGGGAACCCTCATAACGCCCTTCCGCCCGAGCCACCACCAGGGTGGCGAAGAACAGCCCCACTGCCAGCAAAGCCCCTACGGCGAAGAGGATGATTCCCAGATAGAACAAGGGATGGGCTTTTAGCGGCACGTAGGCCGTGAACATCACATCTGCCTTGCCCATCAGGACGACGACGTTAACGATCACTGCCCCTACCACCATCAAGAGGTAGGCCAACCAGGCCAGGGCCGGCTGCACCAGCCGGGCGTTCAGCATCACCGCCCCACCAAAGTAGAGGCCGGCGACCTCAAAGAACACAATCCAGACGACCAGCATATCCAGGCCGTGGGCCGTGAGCACGCGATAGAACCAATCAGCCGGCAACAGATGGATTAACTGCCAGCGGGTCAGTGCCAGCAGCAAGGCTCCAATGCCACCGATGAGCAGAGCCACCACCGCCGCCACCGCATTGGCAATGATGAGCCGCTCGGCAGCCAGGTCAACTTTCAAACCGGTTACGGGGCAGGTGCGAAAGACCGCTTTTTCCTTGCCCCAGGGAATGGCTTCAACCGCCATTACCGTTTCCTCCTTTCACGTTTCACGCCTCATTCGGTCACGATCATCTTGCCCACCATCAGGTGGTGGCCAATCCCACAGAATTCGTTGCAGATGATGGAGAACTCGCCGCTTTGCGTGGGCGTCAACTTGATGACATAGTCATAGCCCGGAATCACCATGAAGTTCAGGTTGGTTGGCTGAAGCGAGAAACCGTGCTGAACATCGGTGGAGCCGATGTGCAGACGATAGGTCTCTCCCTTCTTCAGTTGCAAGACGGGATACCACTGCCACTGCCGGGCCAGAAGATAGACATCGCCCGGTGGAGCTGCCACCACCGGGACGCCCTTTTCGGTACCCACCTGATGTTCCTGGGTGAAGTCCATGACCAGCTTCTGGAAGTCCGTTGCCGCCACCCGGTAGCTCGTCGCCGGGACGTTCTGTCGTCCCAGGAAGAGCCACAGAGGCATCATCGCGGTGAGAAACAGACACCAGACGAAGGCAATGATCAACCAGCTCCGCTCCAGCCGGTCCAGCGGTTTCCACCAAACCCGTGGCGGTGAAACCATATCTACCTCCTCTCTTCAGTGATCAGTGACCAGTCATCAGTAGCAGGACATCTGATTACTGATTACTGATTACTGTTTACTGCTTACTGCTTACTGCCTACGGGACCAGAACCGGTGTTCGCAACAGGTCCATCAAGCCCCAGACGTTGTAGACCACGAAACTAATGACCAGGGAGAGCAAGAAGAGCAAAAACAGTTCGTCGAAGATCACCTGGCCGAGGGGGATTCTTTCCTGTTCCTTTTCCTTGTTGGCTTCCATCGGTGTTCACCTCCTTTCGGGTTAAAGGATATAGGTCGGCAGGTTGCAGGTCGCAAAGGGTTAACCTGCAACCTGCCAACCTTTCAACGCTTAATGCCCGAGCGTCTCATAGCGCCGGCTGGAGTTGAAGATGCCGGTGGGCGTGGTGATGTCGTCGAACTCTTTCACCTTCTCGAAGGTCGTTGCGTCATACACGTAGACCTTGTTACCCGTCCAGTCGCTGATGTACACGTACTTCCCATCCGCCGTCGGCTCCGGGTGCAGGCACTTCTGTCCGCCCTCAATCTTGATCTCATGCACGTTGAAGGGCGGGTCCTTCTCGACGGCGTAGATGGTGTTCGGCGCTTCCTGACTGAACAGCGCATCTGCGAAGACGTAAGGGGTGTTTTCGTTCGTGCGGATGAACAGCCCAGGCCCGACGGTGGGGATGCGCTTGACTTCCTGATTCGTCGCCACGTCCCAGATGAGGATCAGCCCATCCTTGATGTGCACCGTGGCAGCATACAGCTTGCCGTCGCTGGCTTCCCAGATGGCACCTGGGCCAGGATGGGGCTTCTCGCCAGTGGGAATCTTGGTTGCCAGTTTCCAGTTGGCCACGTCGATGACGGCCATCCAGTTACTGGCTTGGGAGGTGGCGTAGAAGTACTTCTGGTCGGGTGTCTCAAAGCCTTCGTGCAGGATCTTGCCCACGTCCTCCAGCTTCACAACGGGGAAGTCTGGCTTGGAGTAGTCAATCCGCCACACCTGGCCGGCTTCCTTCAGGTTCACGAGGAAGTAGGGACCGACCAGTTTCCGGGATGTGGCGTTGATGCCGGCCACCCGTGACTTGACGAACTTCCCATCCGGGTCGGTGCCTTCCGCTTCAATGACCTTCACGGGCTGCATGGTCTCCGTGTCCACGATGACCATGTTGGTGGGGATGTAGTTGCCGACGATGACGTACTTGCCGTCGTCGGAGATGGCAATGGCGCGTGCATCGATCCCGACCCGGACCTTGGCCACCGCCTGCAGGGTGTACAGATCGATCTTGAACAGCCAGCCGTCCCGACCCACGTTGTAGGCCCAGCGAGGGTTGGTCGGGTCAAAGGTGTAGCCATGGGCACGGTAAGAAGCCTCGATCTTGCCCAGGAAGGTGTTGGTGTCGCCGTCGAAAACGGCGATGCCGCGCGCCTCCCGTTCGGTCACCAGCATCAGGTTGTCCAGGTTGCCGCTATGAGCAGGCTTGGTGGCCAGTTGGTCGGGCGGCACCATGATCTTTGCGGTCTCCTGGATTTCTTCCAGGCCCCACCGGGTCGCTGCGGCTTCTGGTTCACTCTTGATGAACGTCACCAGCGCGTGGATTTCATCGTCGGTGAGTTGCGGCTGGCCCCCCTTGGGTAGCATGGATGTGCCAGGTCGCCCATCCTCGATGATCCGGAAGTAGAACTCATCGTCTTGGCTCAGGCGCTGCGGGATCAGAGCCGGGCCGAGGGCACCCTCGCGGTGGACGCCATGGCAGCCGCCGCAGGTATCGGCGAAGAACTGGGCGATGGGCCGGCCTTGCACCATGACCTCCTGGGGGGCCGCCGCCTCCATCAGCTCAGCCGCCTCTTCCTGACTAGGGATCCAGATCTTCCAGCCGATCTCGATGAGGTCGGGATTATCAATCCGTTGGAAGCTCGTATCCTCGGCGGCTTTGTCGTTGGTGGCAGCCACAATGGCCGGATACCACATCATGTTCCCGAAGTACTTGTCCGCCAGTTTCGACAGCCAGTCATCGGCTACGACTGTGTAAGCCTCGCCCCCCTTCTGAGCTGATGGTGCACCGGTAGCCAGGGTCGGCACCAAGAGCATGAGCAAGGCGAGAGCGATGATTAGTTTGGCGAACTTATTTGTCATGATCCTCCTCCTCGTTAGCTTATCTTATTGATCCTGGTATTGTCCTCCAACAGCACTGCCATTACATAGGCGCCTCCTGAGAAGCGTTGCCCTCATCTCCTTTGTCGTCTACGCTCTCCCGAACCAGGGCCAGAAACTCATCGATGGCCAGCGGCTTCTTCACCCAGTGGACCGGTTGAAGAGAGGCGATCTGGCTGGCTGTCGGCGCGACAGACAAGAGCAGAATCAACGGCACATCCTGCGCCTTAGCGCTTTGCCGCAGCAACTTGACGCTCTCCCATGCCGACTCGCCAAGCGGATCCACATCCAGGATGATGAGGTGTGGTCTTGCACCAGAGGACACCAGTTTATCCAGAGGGGAGATTTCTACAGCACGGAAACCACGCTTGCTCAGGTTGAGCCCGACCAACCGCCGGGTGTCGGGGTCAGGGCTGATGACCCATGCTATGGGTATGTCCATCTAACACCCACCTTCTGCAACCATGGTCCCTCTCTTAATAGTATATCTCACGGCCCTGAAACCCACCTGAACAAATCCCCCTCTATTCCTGAAAAAGTCCTGAAAAAGCGACCCTCCCGCAGGTACTGAATTCGCGGGAGGATCGTTTGGGAATGGGGTGGGAGGGCTGGATGGCTGAGTGGGTGGCTGGGTGGCTAGATGGCTGGATGGGCTGGGTGGCTGGGTCAGATTGCGGTCCTATGGCGGACCGGCGAGGGAGTATCCGACCCCCGGCTGGGTCAGGATGTGATGAGGATTGCTGGGATCGGGTTCGATCTTGCGCCGCAGGCGCCGGATGTAGGCCCACAGGTACTCGGTCTCGTCGCCGTATTCAGGCCCCCAAACGGCCTGCAAGAGTGCACGGTGGGTAATCACCCGCCCGGCATTGATGGCCAGGTGCGCCAGCAAATCGTACTCCGTGGGCGTAAGCTTCACCTCACGGTCACGTACCGTCACGCGTCGCACGGCGAAGTCGATCTCCAGATCTCCCACAACCAATGGTGGGCGAGGGGTGGTTCCAGTCTGCGTGGAGCGCCGCAGCACGGCCCGGACCCGGGCCAGCATCTCCTCCACACCGAAGGGTTTGGTCAGATAATCGTCCGCTCCCAGATCCAGTGCGCGCACAATGTCTCTCTCCCGACCACGTGCACTCAACATGATCACCGGCACCTCGGACTGCCGGCGGATGGCCTGACACACTTCGAACCCGTCCGGGCCAGGCATCATGATGTCCAGGATGACCAGGTCCACAACTGACTCGCTGAACACCTTGAGGGCTGCCCGGCCATCCTCAGCCGTGAGCACATCGTACCCACGCGCACGCAGGTTGGCGCTGACGTATTTCACCGTTTCGGGTTCATCGTCCACGATCAGGACGCGCGGCTTCTTCATCGCTCTACTCTCTCAGTGATCAGTAAACAGTGATCAGTGATCAGTGAACAGTGATCAGTAATCAGTCATTTGACTACTCTGATCACTGTTCACTGATTACTGATAACTGATCACTGTTCACTGCCACCGGCAGGCTGAAGTAAAAGCATGAACCTCTTCCCGGCCTGCTTTCGACCCAGATGCGGCCACCGTGGGTTTCCACGATGCGTTTGCAGATGGCCAGTCCCAGCCCGGTGCCGGGGGCACGGCGACCCTCACCGTTCACGCGATAGAAGCGCTCAAAGATATGTTCCAGATGGCCGGCGGGGATGCCAATACCCTGATCCCTCACCCAAAAGACTACCTGATTGCCCTGGCGCTCAACCCCCAATGTGATGAGTGTGCCGGGTTCGGAATACTTCACGGCGTTCTCGATCAGGTTAATCAGGATCACCTCGATTTCCCGACCGTCCACGAAGAGGGCCGGCACGTCTGGCGAGAGGCGGAGATGCACTTGCCGGTCGCCGGTCAGGCTACGTCGCCGGCGCAGTGCCCCATCTACCAGGTCGTTCACGGCATACCACTCCTTCTCCACCGGCAGCCCCTCGGCCTCCAGGCGAGAGAGGTGAAGGATCTTCTCTACCAGGCCGGCCAGCCGATCCGCTTCCCGGTTGATGCTCTCCAGGAAATCACGCTGAGTTGCCGCATCCCACTCCACATCGGTCTGAAGCAGGGTGGTGGCGAAGCCCTTAATGTGATGTAGCGGGGTGCGCAATTCATGGGAGACCATGGACACGAATTCGTCCTTCAATTGCTCGATTTGCTTGCGCTCCGTCAGGTCGTGGACGATGTGCACGACGCCTGTCAGACGACCATCCGGGTCTGTGACACGCCCGTAGCTGATCTCCACCCACGCCTCTTTGCCCGATGCGGTAGGAATGCATCCCTCAATCCAACCGTCGCCGTCCGTCGGGCGAAGGAAGGGGCAGGTGGTATCACAGATGGAAGCGCCGTCGCGGGTGTGCACACCCATGAGATAACGGCAGGTCTGCCCCAGCAGCTCTGTCCGGTGCTGCCCGGTCAATTGCTCCAGCGCCGAGTTCACCATCACGACGCGCCGGTTAGCATCGCTGACCCAGATAGCATCTCGGGAGGCCTCGATAGCCGCCGCGATCTTGCTCCGCTCCTCAGCAATTTCGCCATACGATGCCTGTAATCGCTGGGCCATCTGGTTGAACTCCCCGGCCAGAGCTTCCACCTCATCCCCGGTATGCACCCGTAGACGGTGGCCAAGATCACCCTGGGCAATGGCTGACGCTCCCTGTTGAACGGCCTGCAAAGGCCGGATTACCAGGCGTTGCAGGGTGTAGAAGGTGAGCAACCCCAGGGCCAGCAGGCCACCCCCCAGGGCCAGGAGAAGGATGTTCCGCCGGCGCTGCAGGTCCCGCTCGTAGTCTTGGAGGGAAATCTCGGTGGAAATCACGCCGTTGATCGCTCCGATCTCGGCGTGGTGGCAGCGCTGGCATTCGGTGCGCACCCGCAGGGGCGTCACGTGGCGCACCACGCGGTAGCCGCCCTCCCGGCGCACCTCCCGCACTTCCTCTCCCGCCAGAGCCTGTCGTTCCAGCTCGTCTCGAGGCAAGTCGTCTGGCTCGGCGCCAAACTGCCGGATTACCGGTTCGCCCTTCACAACCCGTAGTTGGGTGAACGTGCCTAACTGGCGCAGCCTGGCGATGACCTGGCGGTTTCCCTCCCGGCCACCACCCTGACGCATGGATGTGTAGAGCGCCTGGAAAGCCATCTGGCTCAGATCCTCTGCCCGCACCAACCCTTCGCGCTCGATCTGCCGGCTCTCGGAGACGTAGACGAAGGTCAGGATCGCGGCCATGGTGAGGGCAAAGACGCCACCGATGAGCAGCATGATCTTGGGATAGAGCCCTTTCATGATCCCCACTTCCGTCTGATCCAGGCGACCCATTATCCGAGCCTCAGTTTTGTAACGTGGAACGCTCACACCGCCAGATAGCGGCGCACGATCTCCTCATTTGCCCAAATTCGCTCCATCTCGTCGTAGTATGCGATGCGCCCCTTGTCGATGATGTAGCCCCGCTGGGCCACCTGGAGGGCAAACTTGAGGTTCTGATCGGCCAGCAGGATGGTGATGCCCGAGGCGCTGATCTCCCGGATGACGCGTACGAACTCCTGCACAATGAGCGGTGCCAGCCCCTCGACGGCCTCGTCCAGAAGCAGCAGGCGCGGATTCTGGACCAGTGCCCGCCCCAGGGCCAGCATCTTCTGTTCCCCGCCGCTCAGTTGTGTGCCGCCCCGGCTTCGGTATTCTCGCAGCACCGGAAACAGGTCGTACACTCTGGCCAGGGTCCACGGTCCCTGCTTCCGGGGTGAGACTCGCCGCGCCAGCTCCAGGTTCTCCTCCA
>CAZHMV010000211.1:4236-8260 GCA_964532665.1 uncultured Anaerolineales bacterium | reverse complement strand
CCGGCAACCTCCCCAACTCCGTCTCCTTGAACTGCTCGGGGTGGGCGACGGGGTCACGCAGCCGGCCCTCCTCATCCAGCCCCCGTGTCAGCAGGTCGTGCAGCAGGCCGGCCTTGATCTGCTTCAGCTTGGCGATCAGCTTCTCCGTCTGCCGGATGGCCTCGTCCACCGTGTCGAGGATTTCGGCGATGAGGCGCTGTTCGGCTAGAGGTAGTTCCAGTATCTCATACCAGTTAACGATTACGCTTGGATGAGCCTTAAGTATGTAGTCAAAGGTAAGATAGCTATGCTGGAAATCAAGAAGATAGTACAGATACTTGTAGTCCAACAAATCAGTTAAAATCCGCAAGTACCCGGAAACGTTTGTGACGGAAAACTTGTGCTTGGGTCGATAGAAGAATCTTCCACCACCGTCTATGGACCAAGTGATTAACTCCTCATCGAACATGTATTTCCCGTATGTGCCAATCTGCCCCTTCCTCGCGGCAGAAGAGGAGTACACAGGATACGGGCCCGGCGTTTCGGCCATATCGTTATGGGAGATGATTTCTCCACGCCCAAGCTCAATGAGCCCTAGGTTTACGTAATCAACCAATGGACGCGGAGCCCAGCCACTAGGTTTGAATTTAATTCTGTTCATAGCCAAGCTGTCGCAAGAACCTCTCTTCCCGCTCGATGATTGCCTTCCGCTTGTCTTCAATATCCCGCAGCGTCACGCGATATTTGTCCCACCAGTTCTCAACTGCCGCGACGATCTCCTGGCGGTTAGATGCCACATAGCTCTCCACTTGTGCCAGAAGCTCATTCCGGAAAATCCCCAACACCAACTGCCGGCACTCCTCATCGCTGAGCTCCGTGCGGGCGGCGTTCAACCGCTGTAGCAACTGGCCTTCCAACGCCTTCACCCGCTTCTTCGCCGCGCGCAGTTCCTGCTTCAGCGCCTTGATCTCATCCTCGCTCAGCCCCTCGTCAGGCTCGGGACGGTGCTTTCCATCGTCGTCCGCATCCTCATCATCGCCTTCGGCAGCAGTGATGCGGTCGTTCAGTTCGGCCACGCGGTCCTCGGCCGCGGCCAGCGTGTCCAGGTAGCCGGCCAGCAGGTGCGGCACCAGCTTGTGCTCCAGCGGGTCAGTCTGGTGATTCTTGCGACCGGGGGTTTCCAGCGCGGCGTGGACGGCGGCGATCCAGCTATCCACCAGGCCGGCGAAGCCCTGGGCGGCCAGTGTCTTGAGATCGTACTGGGCAGCGTCCCACCAGCCGGCGATCACCCCATCCACCTGGAAGCGGTCCAGCACGCCCACCGGTCGCAGCGCCTGGCCGAAGGAAGTCAGCAGCCGGGCGCGGATGTTCACCAGGTTGTTGTCATCGGCCAGCCGGACCAGCAACGGCTCATGTTCGCGCCACCAGGCCTCGAAGGCGTCGCGCAGGCGGGCCTCTTGCGCCTGGACGCCGGCGTCGCGCTCAATCGCGGCTTTGATCTGCGCGCGCTCCGTCAGGTGCGGTGCAAAGTCGTAGTAGCCGGCATCCCGTTCGACGAAGACGGCTTGCGGGTCCAGGCCGTGGGCCGCGAACAGCTCAGCCTTGTCCGCCACCTCTGCCCTGGGCACGCCCCCCAGGATGTGGGCGCGCACGTCGTGGGGCTCGGGCGGTGGCGAGTTATCGGCGTAGCGGCGGATGTTCAGGTTCCAGTCGTTGCCTTCCAATTCGTCCCGAGTCACCACGGCGGCGTAGCCGGGCACGTCGTGGAAAGCGTCGAAAGTCGAGACGATCTTCTCGATGTGCTCCGGGCGCAGGTAGTTCTGAGCGCGGCCGGCGTGATACTCCGCGTCGGCATTGATGAACAACACCTTGCCCCGGCGGGCCGGCGGTTTGGCCCCTTTGGCGCGCATCACCAGGATGCAGGCCGGGATGCCCGTGCCGTAGAACAGGTTGGGTGGCAGCCCGATGACCGCTTCCAGCAGATCATCCTCAATGAAGCCCTGGCGAATCCCCTTCTCGATGCCAGAGCGGAAGAGCACACCGTGGGGCATCACCGTCGCCATCCTGCCCTGGGGGCGCAGCACGGCCAGCATGTGTTGCACGAACATCAGGTCGGCCTTCTTGCCGCTTTCCGGGCAGAAGCCGTAGCGGAATCGCTCGGGAAATTTCATACCCTGACGGGCGTAGTTCTGGCTGAAGGGCGGATTGGTGATGACGCGGTCGAAGCGCATCAGCTCGCCGCCCTCGACGTGCAGCGGGTTCAGCAGCGTGTCCTCGTTCTGGATGTCGGCGTCGGGGATGCCGTGCAGGATCATGTTCATCTTGCAGATGGCCCACACGCCGCCGTTGTTGTCCTGGCCGTAGAGCCGCAGGTTGCGCGGGTTGCCACCCGACTCCTCGACGTACTGCCGCGACTGGATGAGCATGCCACCGGAGCCGACGCAGGGGTCGTAGACGCGCATCCCTTCCTGGGGTTTGAGGATGCGCACCATCAGGCGCACCACCTGGCGGGGCGTGTAGAATTCGCCGCCTTTCTTGCCGGCGGAGTCGGCGAACTGCTTAATCAGGTACTCGTAGGCCGCGCCCATCAGGTCGGGGAACTCGAAGTCCTCGTTGCGCAGGCGGTACTTGCTGAAGTGACGGATGAGATCGCGCAGTTGCTGGTCGGAGATGCGGGTGCGCCCCACGCGGCGGTTGAAGTCGATGTGGCCCAACACGCCTTCCAGAGATGGGTTATGCGCCTCCAGTTCGCCCAGTGCCTTGTTCAGCTCGTTGCCAACATCCTGGTGAACCTCATCGCGCAGCCACGGCCAGCGGGCGATTGGGGGTACATAGAAGGTGTCGCTGTAGAACACGGGCGACTCGGCACGCTGCCGCGCCTCTTCTTCCGTGCGGCCTCGGGCCAGGTTCTCCCGCACGATCTCTTCGTAGCGCTGCTGGAAGACGTCCGAGCTGCGCTTGAGGAACAGCATGCCGAAGATGTACTCCTTGAATTCCGAGGCGTCCATTTTGCCGCGCAGGATGTCGGCGGCAGCGAAGAGGTGGCGTTCGAGCTGGGATAATGTCAGCTTGGCCATTGCAGGCGTTCCAATGTAAGTGCGCGGGCTACGGTCGTAATCAGCGCCGGGTAGCGGAAGGTTGAGCTGGGATGATTGGTCGTTGTCATTCAAGTCAGGTGTTCCTTGACTTGCAGAACAGGGCGGTTTGCATAAAGAGCGGCTGCTCTATTGTATCACAACATACGCATCGGCGCAAGCCTTGACCGCAGAAGAAGAACCGCGGATCAGCAGAAAGACACGGATAGGGGTACTACAAGGACATCCGCGCCTTTCTGCTGATCCGCGGTTCTTCTGCGCCCGAAGGTCGCCAGCATGGCCGGCAGATCGGCAGGAAAACGCGGATAGGGGTACAAGGACATCCGCGCCTTTCTGCTGATCCGTGGTTCTTCTGCGCCCGAAGGTCGCCAGCATGGCCGGCAGATCGGCAGGAAAACGCGGATAGGAGTACAAGGACATCCGCGTTTTCCTGCTGATCCGCGGTTCTTCTGCGCCCGAAGGTCGCCAGCATGGCCGGCAGATCATGAAGCAAGAAACCCCGTTAGCTGCTCCTGCTGAGCCTCAAGGACTTCCGCCAGTTCGTCGGGATCCGTTCCCCAGTAGCCCTCCAGGGCGAAAACGAGCTCATCGGGCGGTACGGCGACCTCCGATGGCGGCCTCAGGCCGACGATCCGCCACGGGATGGCCTGCCGGCGGAAATCGCGCAGCACCCAGTTGATGAAGTGAACTGAAACGAGCCCGCCGCCGGCCTCGGAAGCGGTGAACTTCACATAGCAGGTGCCGGCCGGCCACTGGCGCGGGCCTGGATTGGGGTGCCCGCCACAGCTACCGAAAGTCGTGATCCCTGGGAGCCGGTTCAGGGCGGCTACCAGCTTTTCCACACGCGCGTCGATAGGCTCAGACATTCCCGTGTCTTCCCTACCCCCACACAGTCAGTCGCCCCGTGCGGGAGTTATCCGGATGGAGGGTCGTTCAGGGCATCTCGCCGG
>CAZHMV010000211.1:0-4136 GCA_964532665.1 uncultured Anaerolineales bacterium | reverse complement strand
CTCGCCGGCAGAACAGAAAACCAGCCTGGGCACCTGCCGGCTGGTTGCGTGTTGAAGCTAGGATGGAGCCGCAGTGCCCCGTCTACAGTTGTGGTTGGGATTTACAGAGTAAGGAAATGATACGCAAGATCGTTGCGCTTGTCAATCCGACCTGCGTCGTGTAGAATTGGCGATTGTAGTCTACCATCTCTCGCGGCGCCCTGAAAAGGACTGCGGGCGCCGTGTTGTAGTTGCAGTGTGCAGGCAAAGAGACGCATGGCCTTCAATCCGCAGAACCCGGTTATCGTTCAGAGCGACAAAACCGTCTTATTGGAAGTTGACAACGACCTATACGAAGACGCACGGGATGCACTGGCCCGCTTCGCCGAGCTGGAAAAAAGCCCCGAATACGTCCACACCTACCGCATCACGCCCCTCTCGCTGTGGAACGCAGCCGCCGCCGGCCTCTCCGCCCAGCGCATCAACGGAGACCTGGAGCGATTCGCCAAATACCCCGTGCCGGACAACGTCCGCGTGGACATCGCGGACTACATCGCCCGCTACGGGCGCGTCAAGCTGGTCCTGGAAGATGGCAAGCTCCTGCTCGTGTCCGACGACCGGGCGCTCATGGCCGAGTTGGGCCGGCACAAGCTCATCGCCCCGCTCATCAGAGACCGGCTGAGTGCAACCCGCTTCCGCATCGATACGGCCCAGCGCGGACACATCAAACAACTTCTGCTCCAGGTGGGGTATCCCGCCGAAGACCTGGCCGGCTACGTCGAAGGGGCGCGGCTCGAGTTTCGGCTGCGGGCTGTGTGCCAGACGACGGGGGAGCCTTTCGTGCTACGTCGCTACCAGCAAGAGGCAGCCGACGTGTTCCATGCCGGCGGGGCAGCCCACGGCGGCAGTGGCGTCATCGTGCTACCGTGCGGGGCCGGCAAGACCATGGTCGGCATGGCAGCCATGGAAAAACTCCAGAGTGCCACGCTGATCATCACACCCAACACCGTGGCCGTCCGTCAGTGGATCGACGAGCTGCTAGACAAAACCACCCTGACCGAAGACCAGATCGGCGAATACACCGGCGCTCGGAAAGAAATCAAACCGGTCACCATCACGACTTATCAGATCCTGACCTATCGACCCCGTAGACGGAACGGGACCGACCTGCGCTCAGAATTCCCGCACTTCGCGCTGTTCGACCAAATGGACTGGGGACTGATCATCTACGACGAGGTCCATCTGCTGCCGGCCCCCATTTTTCGCATCACAGCCGAGATTCAAGCTCGCCGCCGGCTGGGCATGACGGCCACACTGGTCCGTGAGGATGGCCTGGAAGGCGACGTGTTCTCCCTGGTTGGACCGAAGCGCTACGACGTCCCATGGAAGGAACTGGAATCACAGGGCTGGATCGCCACCGCCGAATGCCACGAGATTCGCATCCCCCTGCCCGATGAACTGCGCATGGAATACGCCATGACGCCGGACCGACACAAGTATCGCTTCGCAGCCGAAAACCCGGTCAAGATGGAGGTGCTCCAGCAGTTGTTGCACAAGCATCGCGAAGATACGGTGTTGATCATCGGCATGTACCTGGATCAATTGGAGGCCATCGCCAAAGCCATCGATGTGCCCATCATCACCGGAAAAACGCCGGTGCGGGAGCGACGAAAGCTGTATCAAAAGCTGCGGGACGGCGAGCTCAGCCAGCTGGTCCTCTCGAAAGTTGGCAATTTCTCCATCGATCTGCCGGACGCCAACGTAGCCATACAGGTCTCCGGCACTTTTGGGTCCCGCCAGGAGGAAGCCCAACGGCTGGGCCGGATCCTGCGCCCCAAGCGCAACGGCCTGTTGGCCCACTTCTACGCCCTGGTAACACACGACACAGTCGATCAGACATTCGCAGCCAACCGACAGATGTTCCTCACCGAGCAGGGCTATCGCTATGACATCCTCTACGCCGACGAAGTGGCCGACTTCGAGCCGGCCGTCCTGGCGACCCAGGCCCGGAAGCCAAGACGACGCGCGCTGCCCGTCCCCGAATAGGTGACTCACCCTCCCGCAGGTTTGAAGCCTGTCTGGCCGAGAATCGCTGCTTCAAGGCTGTTTTTCGGATGCAAAACCATTGCGCATCGCAACCTGCGGGAGGGTGGCTGAGCAGTCAAGTTTCGGAGTTGCCAATGACCCAGGCCCAGACAACGCAGAGTGACATGTACGTCGAGTGGGCTGACCAAACGCTGCGCGAGCTTTTGCAAAGCCTCACGATAGCCGAAATGCGCAACATCGGCCGGCGACGCGGTTTCACCGTAAAAGGAACACGCAAAGCCGACATCATGGACCAGTTACTCGTGCAACTGGCCAACGTGAGTGCGCCGGACTTCCTGTCCGGCCTGACCGGCGAGGAGTACGATCTGTTCCGTGCCACTAACACGGCCCTCGGGATTCGCGGGTCCGTGACGTGGGACGAGGTGCAATGGGCATGGAATCAGTGTGGGACCGGGACTCGTACTGCGGCCGGTCGAAGTGGTGGGCCGAAAGAGTTGCGGCAGGCATTCGAGGGGCTGCAAGAATATGGCTTGCTGTACCGCTGTCGGCTGCACAGCGGCGGAGAGCACTACCACTGGCTGCCCCACCTGGTGGGGGTTCGACTGCCGGTTGTGAAGCCCCAGGCGAAAACGTATCCTCGAAGAAAAGTCCGGGGCCTGTCGTACCCGGGCGACACGCCCTCGGTGCCGGCAGCGCTGGCCTTGCTGGTAGCGTTCGCCGGGCGACATCCGCTGCGCCTGCGGAAACCGCGCCCCCGCCACCGGCAGGCCGGCTACTTCCACTGGCTTGGTGACTGGGATCACGACCCTGACGAGGTCCAACGGATTCTCGAAAGCCGCCGAGGATTTCCATGGCCAGAACCCGGCACCGTCTTGACGGTCCCTCCTCCTCAACCACTGCTGGCTGATAACGTCCTGGACCAGTTCACTCAATGGCTCGGCCACCGGCGCCGGGCTGCCGAGCCGAAGGGGAGCGAACGAGAATACGCCGGCTGGCTGGTCCTGCTGACCGTCGCAGCCGGAATTCTGACAAAACCCGAGGACGCCAAGACTTCCCTGGCGGTGCAGCCGGGGCAATGGCGGACGTGGCAAAGCTGGCCCCCTGAGATGCAGTTGCGCACGCTGTTCGACATCTGGCGCCAGAGCGTGATTGGCCTGACCGAGCTGGCCATGGCCCAACACCGTGAACCGCGACTGCGTCTTCAGCGAACGTTGATTCACCCGCAACCATTCAAGCAGCAGGATTTCACGCCACAGGACCTGGCGCAAGAGTTAGCGCTGGCCCGGGGGTTTATCACGCGACTGCTGCAGGAACTGCCGGCCAATGTCTGGCACGACTGGTTCTCCTTCGCCGAAGCCGCCCGGCAGATCGATCCCGAGTTCCTGCACAACAACTATGGCCCGGAGGTCTGGGGCTTCGCGGCCGGGGGCAACAGGCGGCTTGACCCCTCCCGCCGTGGCGATTGGGACCGGGGGTATCGCCCAATCCTGGCCGCCATTCTTGAAGGCCCGTTGCGGTGGTTCGGTATCGTCGAGGTGGGCTACCGAGGCAACCGGCTGGTGGCCTTTCGGCTGACCGAGACCGGCGCCTGGCTCTTGCGCGGCGAGGGCCGGCCGGGCCCACTGCTCCCCGGGGAAGCGGACGAAACCCCCGTCACATGGCTGGACGACAGCACGTTTCGGGCGCTGCCGGGGCCAGAGACGGCCAGCACGCTCGCCCTGGCCGGCAGTCTGGCCAAACCCACCCAACGAGCCTACGTCTACGAGCTGTCAGACGAAGGCATCCAACAGGCCTTTGCACGCAGCATCGATCCGACGGCCATCGCCGGCACATTCGAGAAGGCCGGCGCGCCCTTGCCGGCAGCCGCCCGTCAGCGCATCGAAGACCTGTGGTCACGCTTCGGTCACATCCATCTCTACGAAAAGCTCACCGTCCTGGAGCTGGCCGACGATCTGGCCCTGCGTGAACTCCTGGCCAACACGAATCTACGCCAGCATCTCATCCACCAGTTCTCGCCGAGGCTCGTCGTCGTCGAAGACAGCGCTGTGGATGCGCTGGTCGAGGAACTGATCAAGAAAGGGTACACACCGAAAGTTACCAGTAATCAGTGA
>CAZHMV010000210.1:0-8278 GCA_964532665.1 uncultured Anaerolineales bacterium | reverse complement strand
CGGGAGCTTTACAGCAACTGGAGACCTTGTCATTGATAATGTGGCTGTGTCTCCAGGAACACAGACTTTCACATTCCCATTCGGGTCTGATCACAGTGGCCAGAGCTTCTTTGCCCGCTTCCGCCTGTATCCGCGAGATGGTAATGGGACTTGCAGCGGAGTGACCGCGTCGGTCACAGGTGAGGCCTCCGGTGGTGAGGTGGAGGACTATTTCTGGGAGTTCGCTCCCAACGCCGTCACCTTGACGGCCCTGGCAGCCAGTTCCTCGTCCGGCTTCCCGGCCGGCCCGGCTGCAGCGGCGCTGGCGTTTTTGGCCGGCGGCGTGGCCATCGGTGGCGTGCTGATGCGGCGACGGTGGAATCGCTGACTCTGTTGATTGAAAGGCGACTGCGGCGGGCTTCGCCTCCCAGGCGAAGCCCGCCGTTGCTTGTGACAAACCCATGGGGCGCAGGTTCGTTCGTGGTAGCGTAAGAAACCTCCGCGCTGGGCAATCAATAGCTGAGAGCGTTGTAAATCAAGGATAATCATGATCACACGCATCCTGATCGGTATCTTTGTTTTCGCACTGCTGGTCGCGGGTGCTGCCGCGTCTCCGTTGCCCGTGTCGCTCGCCGGCCAGGACCGGCCTGGTGTGGCAGGGCCATCGAGTTCGGGCTTGCGAGTCCGCCGCTCCGATGAGAGCGGCGTCATCCTCGATCTGACCACGCCGGCCTACAACCTGGCGCCAGCCGGCCCCTTCCACCGCCTCACCGTCCCCGGCTACGACCTCACCCAGGAGGCCGGCCAGCCCCAGGTCCCCGCAACGAACACCCTCCTCGGCGTGCCACCCGACGCCCAGATCGAGCTGCGCATCCTGGCCGACGACGCTGCGCCACTGCCGGGCCGCTTCAAACTGCGTCCTGCCCCACACCCCGCGCCTCTGGCTGAGGATCTCCAGCCGGGCAAGCTGGTGTTCGAGCCGGACCAGATTGCCTACACCACCGACGCCCTCTACCCGGCCAAGCCGGCCCGCATCGCCGGCGAGGCCTGGCTGCGCGACCAGCGCATCGTGCGCGTGGAGCTCTATCCTTTCCAGTACAACCCGGCCCGCGAGATGCTGTTGTGGCATCGACGCCTGCGAGTCGAGGTGCGGTTCTTAGAGGGAAAAGGGGAACAAGGGAACAAGGGAATAAGGGAGCAAGGGAATAAGGGAGCAAGGGGAAAAGGGAATAAGGGAATAGGGGAAAAAGGGAATAGGGGAAAAAGGGAAAAAGGAGGTGTGCGAGATTCACCGTTCGAGTCTGTGTTGCGCGGGATGTTGCTGAACTACGAAGAAGCCCGTGTCTGGCGAGGCCGGCCCGGTTCAGTGGAGCAGGGAGATCACCCCGATCTGGCCAATCCGAAATCCGAAATCCGAAATCCGAAATTCAAGATCACCGTAGACCACGACGCCCTCTACCGTCTCACCTACGCCGACCTCGAAGCCACCGGCATGGACCTGGACACCGTGGACCCCCGCACCTTCCACCTGTCCAGCCAGGGGGAGGACGTGGCCATCTACGTGGCCGGCGAAGATGATGGTCGGTTCGATCCTGGCGATACCATCACCTTCTACGGCCAGAAATTCCGTGGCGCACGCCTGGCGGAGCGCTACGCCGACGAGATGGCGGACTGGCTGACGCTGTGCCCGAAATGCAAGCTGGCCGGCATGCTGGAGAAATACACCGACGAGAACGTCTACTGGCTGACCGCCGGCGACACACCCGGTCCGCGCATGATCCCCATCGACGGAACTCCCACGGACACCGCCCCGGTGCCGAGTTTCTACCGGGCAACCGTCCACGCCGAGCAATCCCACGAGTGGTACACCCATCACTTCACCAGCGAAGACACCTGGTTCTGGGACCGGGTGCAAACCGGGTTCGATCCGATCACCCGTACCTACACCACAACCCTGACCGCCCTGGCCGGCGGCACCTTCACCGCCACGGTGCGCGGCGAGGTGGTCGCCCGCAACTCCGGGGCCCACGACACGCGGTTCCTGCTGAACAACCGGTCGGCTCCCCTCGATCGGAGCACCTGGTCCGGCAAGACGAACCACACCTTCGAAGTCCAGGTGAACCAGTCTGACCTGAACGAAGGCGAGAACGAACTCCATTTCGTGAGCGACGGCGATCTGGACTGGGTCTACTTCAACTGGTTTGAGATCGAATACGTCCGCCGGTTTGAGGCGGAGGATGATCAACTCCTCTTTCCCGGCGGGGTGGCCGGCACCTGGCAGTACGAGATCGATGGCTTCACCGACACAGATGTACAGGTCTTCGATGTGACGGATCCGCTGGCTCCTCGGCGGGTGTTGAACCCTCGCGTGACCGCTGCCGGAGGTGGCTATCGTCTGGCTTTTGAGGTGACTCACGCGCCCGGTGCGCGCTACCTGGCCGTCGCTGCCCCGGCGGTGCAGCGCCCCGTGTCGATCACGCGCTACATCCCACCGGCGCTACGTTCGCCGGCCAACGGCGCTGACTACATCATCATCACCCACCGGAAGTTCTACGATGCGGTGCAACGCCTGGCCGACTATCGGGCCGGCCAGGGGATGCGCGTCAGGGTGGTGGATGTCGATGATCTCTACAACGAATTCAACTACGGCATTTTCCACCCCATCGCGATCCGAAATTTCCTGGCGTACGCCTATGTGAACTGGCAGCCGCCGGCCCCGAGCTACGTGTTGCTGGTAGGCGACGGGCACTGGAATTTCAAGGGCTACGGGGTCGAACGCTACGGCGAGCCGACACCGATCTACATGCCGCCCAACCTGGCCTTCGTTGACCCCTGGCAGGGTGAGGTGGACAGCACCAACCTCCTGGCCGCCATCGTTGGCGACGACATCCTGCCGGATCTGGCGATAGGCCGGCTGCCGGTGAACAGTGTGGCGGAGCTGGACGCCGCCATCGACAAGATCATCGCCTACGAACAGGCCGCGCCGGCGGACTGGCAGCGTCACAGCCTCTTTGTGGCCGACAATGTCCCCGATGCTGCCGGCGACTTCGTCTGGCTGGCGGATGACATTATCGCCAACCATGTGCCGGCCAGCATGGAGGCGGATCGCATCTACCTGAATGACTACTGCGGTGCGCCGGCCAGTCCACCCCGGCCCTGCCCGGCCGTCAACGCAGCGATTGTTGATCAACTGAACGAAACGGGGGCGCTGTTCGTCAGCTACATCGGCCATGCGTCCGTGGAACGCTGGGCGCACGAGCGCATCTTTGTCAACGATGACATCCCGGCTTTGACCAACGGCGACCGTCTGCCGGTGGTGTTGTCGATGACCTGTCTGGACGGCTATTTCTACTACCCCAATCGGCCCGGCCTGGCCGAAGAACTGGTGCGCGCCGACGGTTCGGGTGCGGTGAGCACCTTTTCACCCGGCGGCCTGGGTGTTGCCACGGGGCACCAGGTTATGGAGCGACGGTTCTATGACGCTGTGTTCAGGGACGGTGTCCGTAGACTGGGGCCGGCCACCCTGGCTGCCAAGGTTGCGCTCTACGCTACCGGCTGGAACTACGACCTGATCCACACCTTCACCATCTTTGGCGACCCGGCGCTGCGGTTGCAGTTGCCGGCATCGGAGGTGCATCTGCCACTGGTCTCGCGTTGAAGTGTGGTGCATTGGGCACGTTGCACGTGGGCGCGTTGTCTGGTATGATTGTGTGGGGGAACGAAGTCGTATATACGTCGTGTTCATTGATTGACAACCAGTATCGGCAGATAGCTCTGGATTTGGCCCGCGCCGGCTTGCGCGAGGGGGACCGGGTCCGCCTGAACGTGACTGGCAACAGCATGGCTCCCCTGTTGCGACCGGGGGATGCCGTGTGGGCGGAGCCTGCCGTGCCGGCGTCGTTGCGTCGCGGTGACGTGGTTGTGGTCCGGTGCGCGGGCGGGCTGGTGACTCACCGGCTCGTGGCGGTGGGAGATGGCGAATGGTACACTAAGGGCGACAACGCCAGGCACCTGGATCCGCCCGTGACGGCCGATGCCATCCTCGGTCGTGTGGTCGCCATCGAGCGGGGCGGAGACCGAATCGAACTCCGGGGCCGCCAGTGGGCCATCGTGAGCCGGGTGCTGGGGCTGGCCAGTTGGTGGGAAGCCCGTCTTTTTCAGGTGGGCCGGCGGGTGAAGCGACTGGGAGGCGGCAGTTGAAATTGCACCAAGAGCCGGCAGTTGAAACTGCACCAACCCTTGCAAAGTCGGCCTTCGCCGACTAACCCGCGAAGGCGGGTTTCGCAAATGTTGCCGCGAATTCATTCGCCAGGCCAATTGCAACAAGAGGATTCCATCATGATCTCACCAGACATCTACGTCATACCTGCCTCATCCGCCATCGGGCGTACCATCGACGACGAGGCAGTACTCGTGCTGCCTGAGCAGGGGCAGGTCAAAGTGTTGAACGAGGTCGGCGCCCGCATTTGGGCTCTGGCCGACGGCACTCGCACCGTGCGTGACATCGTGGACACGATCTGCACTGAATACGAAGTGGAGCCGGCCCAGGCCGAGGCCGACACGCTCGATTTCGTCGCCCGGTTGGTCGAGCGGGGCATGGTTTCGCTCTCTGCAGAGCCGGCCCAAACGCAACAACTACCCACGGATAGAGAAAACACGGATAGGATCTGACATTCCCCTTTTTCATCCGTGTTGCTTTCTATCCGTGAGGAAAACTTGCTTTTGAACCTACGGACAGAACGGGTGAGACAACACGCAATACGCAATACGCAATACGCAATACGCACGGCGATTTCCCTGCTCATGCTAATGCTCCTCCACCCGGCCGCCGGCCCTGCCCACGCCTCTGTCACCCTGGTCAGCTTCACAGCGACCGCCGGCGAGGCTCAGGTCCTGCTCCGCTGGGAGACCGCCACCGAGATCGACAGCGCCGGCTTCTTCATCCGTCGCAGCACCCAGGAGGCCGGCGAATACGCGCGTGTCAGCCCGTTCATCCCCGCTCAGGGGGATAGCCTCATCGGTGCTGTGTACACCTACGCGGATGAGAATGTGGAGCGGGGGATCACTTACTACTATATGCTGGAGGCCGTGGACAACGATCAGAGCACAGAACTCCACGGCCCAGTCTCCGCCACCGTGGGGCCAGCGGTCACCGAAACGCCCACAGCTACGCCTACGCCACTTCCCACGGTGACACCGACACCAACAGCCACGTCCCGACCGACGCGGACGGCGACGCCCACCGTCACATCTACCCCGCCTCCCAGCGTGACGCCGACAGCCACGGGCACGCCGGCGGCCACCTCCACGCCCACCCGGACGCCGACCGTCACGCGAACGCCCACCAGAACCTCGACCTCAACAGTGACGCGGACGCCCACCCGATCGGCGACGCCTGGTCCGGGCGCAACCGCAACCCGCCGGCCCACGTCCACGCCCCGGCCGACGCGCACACCGCGCCCTACGGCGACAAGAACCGTTGGCCCCTCGGCAACGCCGGCCGCCACCCCCACGCCTGTGCCCACGCAAACCCCGGCGCCAGCAGCGACGTTGCCGCTTTTGGCAACACCCCCGGCCAGCCCGCCGCCTGCCACGGCAAAGGTCGTGCCGACGACTGAAACCAGTGAACTGTCGGTGCGGCCGGCATCGACAGATACGCCGCCTGTCGCCGGCCTCGAAAGTGTAGCGCCCGCCCGGCTACCGTCCGGCCCAACCCGGCCAGCGGCGGCTCTCAGCGAGGCTCCATCGGGCAGCGCCACGCCGGTCCAGGTGGAACCGGCTGTGCCGGACTCGCCCGGAGTCACTCTGTTGCCGTTGGCCGGTCAGGGGGGCTTGCTGGCCGGCGGATTTGTCGCCCTCGTTACCCTGTTCGTCGCCGGCTGGCTCTACACTTTCCTTCACAAAGGGGGCCACCAATGACCATCTCCCCTGCACCCCAGCTCCCCATCTCCCCTGCACCCACGTCCCCCTGCCCTCCTGCACCCCTATGCCTCAACTCAAGCGCGCTAGCGACCGCCGGTCGAGTAGCCGAAGGCGTATCGAGACCAAGGGAGCGGGTTCCCAACAAGCCGCCCCTCTACAGGCTCAGGACGTCGCTTGGTCTCGATACGCGGCTAAAGCCGCTACTCGACCGGCGCTCCCTGCTCAAGTTGACGTATATGCCCCGTGCATCCGTGCCCCCCAGCCCCCGTGCATTCCTGCCCCTCCGCTCCTGCTGGCTCCTCAGCCTTCTGGCTTTTTTCGGACTCTTCGTGGCCTCGTGTACCTCTTCACCCTCCCCCGCATCTGATGCTCAGGAGCCGGCAGCGGCTGCGAAGGTCTCTGTCTTCGAAGATGGGATGTACGAACTCACCGCCGCCGACCTGGAGGAGGCCGGCCTGGGTTGGCGCGACGTTGACCCGACACAACTTCGCCTGTTCTATCGCGGCGATCAACAGCCCTTGTGGATTCAAGGAGAGGGTGACAAGCTGACCCTGCGCTTCTACGGCCAGGCCAGTGAGAGTCGTTACACACGCGAGAATGTGTACTGGCTCCAGCTTGAGCAGGCAGGTGGGGGGAGAAGGGAGAAAGGGGATAAGGGAAAAAGGGAAAAAGGGGAAAAGGGAAAAAGGAATAAGGGGAAAAGGGGAGAAGGGGACGGGGATGTGGGGAGAGGCTTGCAGATGCATGGAGGGGTGGAGCATGCCATCGCGACTGTTCGGGTGGAGGAGAATTGGCTGTACTCGCCTCAGGTGAAGGAGGGTGATCACTGGTTCTGGGCTTCTCTGCCAGCGCCCCAGGCGCAAGCGTTTGACATAACTTTGGTTGGTGTGGCCTCTGGCTCGGGCCGGCTCCGGCTGGAGGTCTGGGCCAGCACGGAAGCGCCGGCGTCGCCCGATCACCACCTGCGGGTCTCGGTGAACGGCAGGCGCGTCGCCGATGAGTCCTGGGACGGGCGCGGTCGCCATCTGATTGAGGCTGACGTGCCGGCGGGCCTGCTTCGGGAGGGGGGCAACGTCGTCAGCGTGGAGGCCCCGGGGGACACTGGCGTTGCTGCCGACATCGTCTTCATCGACTGGATCGAGATCAGCTATCCCCGGCTTCTGGTTGCCAGGGCGGATCGGTTGAGCTTCGACAGCCCTGGCGGTTTGCAGCAGTTGGCCGGCTTCACGGGCCCGGTGAGCGTGTTCGATGTGACGGATCCCGAGGCCGTGACTCGCGTGGCCGGCATCCAGGAGGAGCAGCAGGGAGATCGGACGGCGGTGGCTTTTCAGGGCGAAGCTGGCCGGCGTTACCTGGCGGTGGGGCCGAAGGGCTTCCTGCGCCCAACGCGCGTTGCCCGGGCGAACACCGCCCCCGATCTTCGGGCGTCCGGCAACGGGGCAGACTACGTGGCTGTCGGGCCGCCCGATCTGCTGGAGCCGCTGCAACCGCTGCTTGACTGGCGGGAGGAGCAGGGGCTGCGGGTGATGGCCGTGCCCGTCGGGGCTGTGTACGACCAGTTCAACTACGGTCTGTCGGAGCCCGAGGCCATTCGCGCTTTCCTGAAGTACGCTGTGCAGTCATGGCAGCCGGCGCCCCGGTATCTCCTGTTGGTCGGCGACGCCACTTACGATTCCAGGGGGTACGTGGCGCCGCCGGAAGCGAACCGACTGCCTTCGTTTCTGATCCCCACGATCTACGGTGGCGAGACGGCCAGCGACGTCAGGTTCGTCCAATTGGACGGTGACCTCAAGCCTGACCTGGCTGTGGGGCGCATGCCGGCTCGCACGCCCCGGCAGGTGCGCCTTCTGGTGGAGAAGACGCTGGGTTACGAACGACAGGCGGCGGAAGGGGAGTGGCGGCACCGCGTGCTGACGGTGGCGGATGGCCAGGATCCGTCGTTCCGCACGGCTGCCGAGGCCTTCATCGAGCAGTTCCCGGCTGGCTACCAGGCGGTGAAGGTTTTCCCGGATGCCGGCGCGACCGACGCACATCTGGAGGTCACGCGCCAACTGGATGAGGGTAACCTGCTGGTCGCCTATTTCGGCCACGGGAGTGTCACTCAGTGGGGCAAGGACCGCATCTTTACCACGGCCGATGGCGCTGCGCTGACCAATGGCGATCGTGTGCCGGTTGTGCTGAATATGACCTGCCTGACCGGGCTGTTCACCCATCCGAAGGTGGATTCGCTGGCCGAGACGTTGCTCTGGCAGGCGGGGGGTGGGGCGGTGGCCGTTCTGGCGCCTACCAGCCTCACGCTGGCCGGCGATCAGAGTTTCCTGAGCCGGCCGTTGGTCGAGGCCCTGCTCCGCGATCGGATACCCACCCTGGGCCAGGC
>CAZHMV010000209.1:0-8383 GCA_964532665.1 uncultured Anaerolineales bacterium | reverse complement strand
AGTTCCCCTGAGTTCCCCTGAGTTCCCTTCAATTCCTCGATTGTCCGCTCCACCCGATCCAAACATTCCACCAGTCCGACGCTTTCGCGGAGAACCTGGCCGGTGGAGGCCGTTGAGCCAACGCGCAGGGCGTTGATACGGCGGAACTCCACCGGCTCTATGCCCAGCGCCTCGGCCGCCAGGTCCATGTTGGACTCCACGGCAAAAGCAGATTGGGTGACGCCGAAGCCCCGGAAAGCGCCGGCCGGCGGGTTGTTGGTGTACGCCGTGTAGCAGTCGATCTTGACGTTGGGGACCTCGTAAGGGCCGGCGGCGTGGGTGGCGGCGCGGGTCATCACCTTGTCACTCAGAGAGGCATACGCGCCGGCATCACCCCAGATTTCGGCCTGGACAGCCACCAGCCGGCCATCCCGCCGCGCGCCGGTCTTCAGGCGAATCTTCGTGGCGTGGCGCTTGGGGTGGAAGCGCAGCGATTCCTGGCGGGAGTAAAGAATCTTGACGGGCCGGCCGGTCTTCTGGGCCAGCAGCGCCGCGTGGATCTGGCCGGCGATGTCCTCCTTGCCGCCGAACCCGCCGCCGATGATCGCGCCTTTCACCCGCACCTGCTCCTCCGGCACGCCCAGACAGGCGGCGACCTGCCGGCGGTCCTCGTACGGAATCTGCGAGCCGACAATCACCTCGATCTTGCCGTCCTCGGCGATGCGGCCGATGGAGCACTCCGGCTCCAGGAAGGCGTGCTCGTAGATCGGCGTGGTGTACTCGCGCTCGATGATGATGTCGGCTTCCTCGAAACCTTTCTCGACATCACCCAGGCGGACCTTGATGTGTTTGAGCAGGTTGCCCTTTGGGTGAATCTGCGGCGCATCGTCAGCCAGGGCAACCTCAGGGCTATCGACCACCGGCAGCGGTTCGTAGTCAACTTCGATCAGCTCCAGCGCCTGGTTGGCAATTTCCTGTGTGTTGGCGGCGACGATGGCCACCGGGTCGCCGATGTAGCGCACCTTGCCGTCAGCCAGGGCCGGCCAGTCGTTGAAGATAAGGCCATGGTTCTTCTCACCGGGGATGTCGTCGGCGGTCAGGACGGCGTGGACGCCGGGCAGGGCCTTGGCTTTGCCGGTGTCGATGGAGCGGATGAGCGCGTGGGGGTACGCAGCCCGCAGCGTCGCGCCGTACAGCATGCCCGGGAAAGCGTAGTCGTCGGTGTATCTGGCCTGGCCGGTGACTTTGGCGACGGCGTCGGGGCGGGCCACGGGCCGGCCAACCACCTTCAATGCCTTTGGGCTCACGGGGAGGCGACCGTCGCCGGCGGCGTTTGCGAGTTCGCCGGCGGCCGCGTGGACCGCATCCATGATTTCGACGTAGCAACCGCAGCGGCAGTAGGTGTCCTTGAGCGCCGTTTTGATGTCGGCGTCGGTGGGATGAGGATTATTATCGAGCAGCGCTTTGGAGGTCATGATGAAACCGGGGATGCAGAAGCCGCATTGCACGGCCCCGCGCTCGACGAAGGCGCGTTGCAGCGGGTGTAGGTCGCCGTTGTGGGCCAGCCCCTCGATGGTGACGACCTCCGCACCCTGGGCTTTCAGCGCGGGATAGACGCACGAGTCCACAGGCCGGCCATTGACGATGACCGTACACGCCCCGCACTCCGCCTCGTCGCAACCGATCTTGGTACCGGTCAGCCCAAGCTTGTAGCGCAGGACGTGGGCCAGAAAATCTCCACCATCGACTTCGATACTCACGGGCTCTCCATTTACAACCATGTTCAACTCAGCCATCTTGACCTCCAGTTACAATACGACCGCCGTCTGCCGTCCGAAGATTCGAACTCAGTGTATGAATCTTCGCCACTGGCGACTGCTTCTCGCAACTCAGTCGCGTTCATATCGCTCTCCAACTCCCAAATGACGAGTACTGGTCTGCCAATTCCAACCTCGGCGCAGCCCAGACTTCGCCGCGCACCCGGGCGACGGCGGTCGCCAGCGCCTTCGGCAGCAATGTCTTGATCATTTCCAGGCGGTACTCGCTGGTCGCGCGGTACTTCGAGGTGCGCGGGTGGCATTCGACCAGGGCAGCTTCCACGGCTTGGTGGTAGGCTTCCTCGCCGGCCACCGCTCCCTGCAATACCTCTTCCGCCACACGCGACCGATATGGCACCGGTGCGACGGGCCCCAGCGAGATGCGACTCTGCTCGAAGCGCTCGCCGGCCCGATCCAGCCGCACCATCACCGCCACGACGAACATGGGCAATGCCACCCCCTGGGGCCGCATCACACGCGTGAAGGCCGACGCCTCGCGTTCGCCCGTGGGACGGAAGCGCACGGCGGTCAGCAGCTCGCGGGTGGAGTCCACCGCCGACCGGCCAGGGCCTTCGAACAGGTCCAGCAGCGGCACCCACCGACTTCCTTTCCGAGTGGTCACCTGTCCCTGAGCACCCAGGGCGATCAGTGCCACGGTGCCATCGGCGGCCGGCAGTGCGTGGGCCACGTTGCCACACAGCGTGCCCACGTTCCGCACCTGGGGGCCGCCCACCACGGACGATCCCTCAGCCAGCGCCGTGCCCCGCTCCTGGATCAACCGCGACTCTGCGATCTGCGTGTGCGTCACAGCCGCGCCGATGGTGATCCAGGCATCTTCCAGGCGAATCTGGTCCAGGCCATCTACGTACATTATGTCAATCAATGCCTCGACTGTCGGACGCCGGCCTTCGCGCATCTCCAGGATCAGGTCGGTCCCGCCGGCAACGACCCGGGCCTGGCCATCGTACGCGCTCAGGAGTTCCAGCGCTTCATCAACCGTCTTGGGGGTATGATAGTGTTTCCAAAGGCTCATTCTGATTACTGTCCAAACGTATCAATCATCAACTTCGGATCACCCAGGGGATACAGGATCGGGCAGGTGGCCCCGTGCTCAATGTATTCCTGCACTTTGGCACGCGCATCTTCGGGGGTGCCGCTGGCCGTGATACGCTCCACCAGGTCATCCGGCACATACTGCATCGCCTGGCGGATCTGCTCCCTTGTGGCCGGCCAGCCCAAAATGCTCTGAATCTTGTTCACCACGTCCTGACTGACCCCGCTGGCCCGGGCGATGTGGGGCTGCTGGGCCAGATACTGAGTCAGCAGCTCCTTCGACCCCTCGATGGCCACCGCGCGGTTCTCGTGCACAGAGCAGACCACCAGTTGGGGCCGGTCGATGTCATCCAACGAACGGCCGGCCTTTCTGGCCCCCTTCTCCAGGTGCTCCAGCGCCATGTCGTTGTACGAAGGGGGCACACAGTAATTGAGAACCGCCCCATCGGCGATCTCGCCCGTCAGCTCCAGCATCTTCGGGCCGGTGGCACCGATGTAGATGGGGACGTTGCGCGGTTCGCGCCGGCCATGCACCACATCCAGCTCGATGCCGGTCACGTGGTGGAATTCGCCGTCGAAAGTAACGTTTTCCATGCGAAGTAGCCGGCGCAGAACCTCAACTGTCTCGCGCATGGCCTTTAACGGCCTGCGACGTTCGATCCCCACATCGCGAGCCAGGGGGTCCCACCAGGCACCGATCCCGCAGATGATGCGGTCGGGGGCCAAATCATCAAGAGTAAGAAACGTGGCTGCCAGCAATCCGATATTGCGGGTCCAGTTGTTGATGACACCGCTGCCTACTTTGATCCGTTCCGTGACAGCCGCGTATGCAGCCATGGGGACGATGGCGTCACGGACCAGTCGCGATTCAGCCTGCCAGACAGCCTCGAAGCCGTTGGCTTCGGCGTATCTGGCATATTCCATGCCGTCGCGGATAGGATGTTTGTCCTGGAGGTAAAGTGCTACTCGATGGGGCACCTCTGCCATGGGTCATCTCCTCTGGGTATTCGTCACGTCCACAGTAAAGCAACAACATTGTACTCTAAAGTTGAGTACTGGTCAACGTGGCCCTTGAGTGACGAAGCGAAGTATGATATGATTGGGCAGACGATTTGCCGAATATCCACCTTGCACTGTATAATTAAGAAGATTTCCATCGTATATATTGCATAGATTCGGGAGTGGCCAGAATATCAAGTTACTCATCAGCCACCCAACTGGAAAGAGACAACGTTGTCTACAGCTCACGAGGAGGTAACCCGTGACAAAACAGCAAGAAGAACTTGCCTGGCGAGTGGGCGGCCCCCAGGGTAGCGGTGTTGATACGGCGGCGGGAATTTTCGCCCGCGCCTGCGCTATCGGGGGATTGCATCTGTTCGGCCGGCGCGAATACTATTCGAACATCATGGGCCGGCACAGTTACTATGATATGCGCGTTGCCCACCACGTTCTAAACTGCCACCGTGACACGGTGGATCTCTTGACCACCTTTGAGGAAGAGACCCTGGCTCGCCATGCGCTCTCGGTCGTGGATGGGGGCGGCATCGTGTTTGACGTCGGTGAGGCGGATGTCGCGTTGGAGCGCATTACGTATCTGGATAAGCGATTCAAAGACGATGTGAGTGCGCATCTGGAGGCGCAGGGCCTGCCGGCCAGCACAGCCGGCCTGCTTGAGGAGGCCCGCCAACGGGGTGTCCAAACCTTCGCCGTCCCCTTCAACGACATTACCGGTGCTTTGGCGAAAGAGCTGGACGTGCCGCAAGCGATTGCCGATCGCACACTGAACACCATCGCAGTCGCTGTGTCCTGTGCCTTGTTGGACTACGATCCCGACTACCTTGCGGAGGCACTGGAGCGGACCTTCCCCGGCCGCACGAAAATCATCGACATGAACGTGCGGGCCGTACAACGCGCCTACGATTTTGTCCATAGCAAGTTTGATACACGCGAGTTCGACTTTCGTCTGCGGCCCGAAGAGACGACCGAGTGCCGGCTTTTCGTCAGCGGCACCCAGGCGGTAGCGTTGGGCAAGCTGGCCGGCGGCATGACCTTCCAGACCTACTACCCCATCAGCCCGGCCACCGACGAGAGTGTCTACCTGGAATCCCACGAAACCTTCCCATCACGTAACGGCGAGGAAGGCTCCGTGATCGTCGTGCAGACCGAGGACGAACTGTCAGCGGTGACGATGGCCTCGGGAGCGGCGTTGACGGGCGCGCGCAGTGCCACCGCGACCTCGGGGCCGGGCTTCTCGCTCATGGCCGAGGGGCTGGGGTGGGCCGGCATCAACGAAGTCCCGCTGGTGATCACGCTCTACCAGCGCGGCAGCCCGTCCACCGGCATGCCAACGCGCAGCGAGCAGGGCGACTTGCAGTTTGCGGTCCACGGCGGCCACGGCGACTTCCCGCGCATCGTCCTGGCCTCCGGCGACACCATCGAGGCGTTCTACGACGCAGCCCAGGCCTTCAATTACGCCGAGCGGTATCAGATGCCGGTGATTCACTTGCTGGACAAGTCGATGGCCAGCACAACCCGCACCGTCCTCCCCTTCGATGTGGACTCGATCCGGATCGAGCGCGGCGAGGTGTACACGCCTCCCACCAGCAGGAACGGCAAAGGTCCCTATCCCCGATTTCAGCCCACTGAGTCTGGCGTATCGCCACGCCCGCTGCTGGGACAGCCTGGCGGCACACATTGGCTGACAGGCGGCGAGCACACCATCTACGGTCGCGTCACCGAGGACCCGGTCGAGCGCGAGCAGCAGATGGAGAAGCGTGCCCGCAAGCTGGAGCTGGCCGCCCGCGAAATCCCGATGGATGAGAAGCTGAAGGTCTACGGCGATGCCGGCGCGGCCTTCACGATCGTAAGTTGGGGCTCGAACAAGGGCGGCATCCTGGAAGCCCTGGAAAGCCTCCGGGTCGATGGAATTTCGGCACGCCTGGTGCAGGTCCGCCTGTTGTGGCCTTTCCCGCACGACGAGATTCTGCCGCTGCTCGACACGGCAGACCCGCTGGTCATCGTCGAGGCTAACTTCTCGGGCCAGTTTGCGCGGCTCCTGCGCGAATGCACCGGCCGGGAGAGCGACTACCTGGTCGTCAAATACAATGGTCGCCCGATGTCGGGCCAGGAATTGCAGCGGGCTTTGAAAGAAATCCACGAAGGTACGGCTGAGCGACGGGTCGTCCTTCGCAACCCTTACGCATGATGAGAGGCGGTGTTGAAACGATGGTTACTACAACTATGCCAACGCCCAGGATCACGATGAAGGACTATCGAGTTGCGCGCCCTAACGATTGGTGCCCGGGTTGTGGCGACTTCGGCATTCTGAGTTCAGTACAGCAGGCACTGGCCGGACTCGGTTTGCTGCCACATCAGGTAGCGATCTTCGGTGGCATCGGATGCTCAGGCAAGACCCCGTACTACGTGAATGCCTACGGCGTGCACACTTTGCACGGACGGGTGTTGCCTTATGCTACGGGTGCCAAGCTCGCGAATCCTGACCTGACGGTCGTTGCCGTCGGTGGCGATGGAGACGGGATGGCTATCGGCGCCGGCCATTTCGTGAACACCGGCCGGCGCAACCTGGATCTAACATACATCCTGTTCAACAACGAGGTGTACGGCCTGACCAAGGGTCAGGCCTCCCCCACGCTGCCGCTGGGCCTTCAGACCAAGAGTCTGCCCGAGCCGACCATCCAGGGTCAGGTAAACCCGCTGATGCTGGCGCTGGCATCAGGCTATACCTGGATTGGCCGCGGCTACGCCTACAACGTTCGAGATTTAGTCAACCTGATTCAACAGGCTATCAAGCACCCGGGGCTGTCATACCTGGACGTGCTCCAACCGTGCCCGACGTACAACAATCTGCATACCAGGGACTGGTACGCTGGCAAAGACCTGGAGAATGGCCGGCCGCGCATCTACTCCCTGGAAGAAGAAGGCTACGATGGGGTGATCCCAGAGGGTGCCGACGAAGAGAGTGCGTTTGCGAAGATGGCTCAGTTCATCGAGAAGGCGAGTGAGTGGGGTGATCGCATCCCCACCGGCGTTCTCCTGGAGAACCGGGCGCTCTCAACCTTCGAGGAGCGCATCGCCGGCCGCGTGCCGGGCTACCGCACATCGCCGCCGGCCCGCCGGGTCATCGCCGACGAGCATGGCCGGCCGATGACAGACTTGAATGAGATCTTTGCTGAACTGGCGATGACGTGATCCGTGAAACGTGAAACGTGAAACGTGAGGCAAGTACGAAGAAAGTATCTTCACGTTTCACGTTCTGTAACTGCTCAGCCACCCTCCCGCAGGTTTGAACCTTCTTTCACCGAGAATCACGGCTAGAGACCTGCTCTCAGAGGCAGAAGCATCGTTCTTAGTAACCTGCGGGAGGGTGAGTAGTAACCACGTTCTACGCGGGACTCATTGTGCTTGCCCCTACTTTTGCAGGAGCGCGTTCGCTTTCGCTGCGGCGGTGTCCAGTGCAGTCCGGGGGTCGGCGTCGTTGAACAGGACGTCCTCGATGGCCAGGCCGACTTCGCGCGAGGCCGGCGCGTAGGCCGGGATGTTAGGGCGCACCACCGCGTCAGGCATCTGCTCCAGAATCGTGCGCGCGCGCGGCTCCTTCTCCAGGTACGCCTGGTAGGTGTCGGACTGAATCACCGATTGACGGAGTGGCAGGTAGCCGGTCTCCATGCTCCAGCGCAGGTTCGTCTCCGGGCTGGTCATCCACTTCACGAATTCCCACGCCGCCTCCCTGTCCTTCGCCGTGGATAGAATGGCCAGGTTCGCACCACCAATGCCCGTCGCACGCCTGGCGTGGCCCGGCATGGGCGCCATGCCCAGCTTGTCTGACCCGAGAGCCGCCAGATAGCGATTCAGGCGAGCAGTAGAGGCGAAGGTCATGGCAATCTTGCCGGCCTCAAACCCCTGTTCCGGCGGCGCCAGCGGCACAATCCCGTGTTTGTGGACCAGATCGCGCCAGTACTGGAGAGCCTCGACGCCGGCTGGCCCGTTGAATTCGGCTCGGGTGAAATCTGGATCGAAGATGTCGCCGCCGGCCTGCCAGAGAAAGGCGAACCAATAGTAGACGTTTCCCCGATTGATCTTCAACGGAAACCACAATCCCCACTGGTCCACCGCGCCATCGCCGTCGGTATCTTGCGTGAGGGCTTTTCCAACTTCGACCAGTTCACCCCACGTGGCCGGCGGTTTCTCAGGGTCGAGGCCGGCCTCCTCGAACAGCGCCTTGTTGTAGTACAGCGCGATGTTGCTCAGCGAGAACGGCATTGACCAGATATCACCGCTGTATGTGGCCGTCTCCCACGCTTTGTCGAGGATGTCGGCCTTGTCGATGCCCGGATCGGCGTCGATGAAGTCTTCCATGCGGACGATAGCGCCGGCCTGGGCCAACTCCGAAGACCAGAACTGATCGATCTGGGCCAGGTCGGGGGCGGCATTGCCGGCGATGGCCGTGAGCAGCTTGTCGCGCATGGTGTACAAGTTCCCACCGTAGCTGGGCTCGACCACAATGTCTGGATGCG
>CAZHMV010000208.1:0-8425 GCA_964532665.1 uncultured Anaerolineales bacterium | reverse complement strand
AATTATATCATGAATTCACTTGTCTGTCAAGGGGTTGTCCGGCAGCGGAAACCTTCGCCGGTTATCTGCACGAAGGGGATCGTCAGATGCCCGCCTGGAGTGCCGCTTTTCCTGTGGGTAGCCGGCTTTTACCAGGGACCTGGCGATCCCCGGCAAACACAAGACGTTACTACTCAGGCACCCTCCCGCAGGTTGCCATGCACAATGGTTTTGCATCCGAAGAACGGCCTTGAAGCAACGATTCTCAGCCAGAAAGGCTCCAAACCTGCGGGAGGGTGAGTAGCAAACACAAAACTAACTGGCGACGGTTTTACGCCGTCATGTGTTAGATTTGCGCCAGTGCCTCCCCCAGATCAGCCTGGAGGTCCTGCGCGTCCTCAATGCCGGCAGCGTAGCGGATCAATTCCGCCGGCACGCCCGATGCTGCTCGTTCTTCCTCGGTCAGCTCCACGTGGCTGGTCAGTGCCGCCGGACCCACAATGCTTTCCACCTGGCCCAGGTTGGCCGCCATGTACGCGTAGCGGAGGCGAGGCAAGAAGCGCGCGACGGTATCCATCCCGCCCTTCAGCTCGAAACTCAGCACACCGCCGAAGCCGCGCATCTGCCGCTTTGCAATCTCATGACCCGGATGGCTCTCCAGGCCCGGGTAGTAGACGCGCTCCACTTTCGGGTGTTGCTCCAGGAACCGCGCCAGCGCCAGCGCGTTCTCGTTCTGGCGCTGGATGCGCAGCCCTAACGTCTTCAAACTGCGCAGCAGCAGGAAGGCGCTGTGAGCATCAAGGGACGGGCCGGTCAGCTCGCGATAGCGGAATATCTCGTCAACCAGGTCCGCGCGACCACAGACCATGCCTCCCAGCGCGTCCCCGTGACCGCCCAGGAACTTGGTCGCGCTGTGGATCACCAAGTCGGCGCCCAGGGCGATGGGGTTTTGGTTGATGGGGGTGGCAAAGGTGTTATCCACGATGGCGACGGCTCCCACCGCGTGCGCAGCCTCGATCAACCGGCCCAGGTCCAGTACCTTCAGCGTCGGATTAGTGGGCGACTCCAGATACAGCACGTCGCAGCCCTGCCCGATGGCGGCCTCGATTGCCGCATGATTGTCTGTATCGCAGACCTGGCAGACCACGTCCCACCGGGGCAGAATCTGCGTGAAGTGGAGAAAGGTTGCGCCGTAAGCATCCCGAACACTCACTGCCCGCCGGCCAGGACCGAGGAGTGCGAAGAGTGTCGTGCTGATCGCTGCCATGCCGGTGGCGAAGCTGGTGGCAGACTCGGCTCCCTCCAGGGCTGCCACCTTCTCTTCGAGCAGGCGTGTGGTCGGATTTGAATTGCGGCTGTAGATGTCTCCCGGCGCCTCGCCCAACGCCACCGCGCGCCAGGTGTCGAAGTCGTCAAACGCAAATGCGGTGTTCTGGACGAGCGGCGACACGATGGCGCGCGTCGTGGGATCAACGCGCCGGCCCAGATGGACCGAGCGGGTGGAGGGACCTTCACTCTGATGCATGTCAACACTTCCTCTCCGAAGTTGGGGTCAGTCAGCAAACCACAGTCTCATCTACCACTGATCGCGGCGCTGGCTGTCCTGGCTATCGTGTTCATGGTAATTCACCTATCTCCCAATGTAGAATCGTCTGAAGTAGCCGCGAGCAGCCTACAGTATACCGCAGGTTTCTTCGTAAATCAACCGTGCGGTATTGCATGTGTTGCCGGCCTGACCCAACCGAAGGCTACTTTCACAGCGCCTGTTTCGGTTTCATGAACTTGACAGTTCCTCAAACAACGAGTAAAACTGTTACCGCACAACGGCCAATATAAGACGAGAAGGAGATCATGCAATGGTTCCCAGGACAGCAGATTTTGTGATTGTCGGTGCCGGCGTGATGGGCACCAGCACCGCTTTTCACCTGGCATCGCGCGGCGCCGTCCACGTCGTGCTCCTGGAGAAGGACGCCATCGCGTCGGGTTCCACAGGCAGAACGGGTGGCATCATCCGCCAGCACTACTCCAACGAGGTCACGGCACGGATGGCCAAGCGCAGCCTGGAGGTCCACCAGCATTTCTCGGAAATCGTCGGAGGTGATTCCGGCTTCACCGAGACCGGGGCCCTGTTCATCGTCGGGGAGCGGGACCGCGAAGGGCTGGCGGCCAACGTAATGCTACAGCAGTCCGTAGGCATCGATACGCGCATGGTCGGTGCTCAGGAGATAAAGGAGTTGGCACCCTACTTCGACGTGTCGGACGACATCGTCGCCGCCTACGAGCCGGAGGCCGGCTACGCCGATGGCACCGGCACGGCCACGAGCTTCGCGCAGGCCGCTCAGCGCCTTGGCGCGGAAGTGTTCCAGAACACTCCGGTGACAGATCTGCTGGTCGAAGGTGATCGCGTGATCGGTGTCAGAACCGCCGCCGGCGACATCCAGGCGCGCCGCGTGGCAGTGACCGCCGGCCCGTGGGGTGGCCGGCTGCTCCGCCGCATCGGCGTTGATTTCCCGCTGGAGCCGAGCCGGCATCAGGTAGCCAGCGTGCGACGCCCGCCCGGCGTGGCAGACCCGCACCACCCGGTGGTCGGTGACTTCCTGCACGGCTACTACATGCGGTCCGAGACGGGCCGACTGACGCTCATCGGCTCTCTCGAAGCGGAAGAGGCCGAGGATAAAGCGGACCCCGACAACTACAAGGAGGGGACGGACCGGGAGGTTGTGACCGACTTCATCACCCGGGCGTCGCGCCGGTTCCCGGCCTTGATGGATGGCGAGATCAGAGAAGGTTGGTCCGGCCTGTACACCGTCACGCCGGACTGGCACCCCATTATCGATGCCGTGCCGGGTATCGAGGGGCTCTTCTGCGCTCTCGGGTTCAGCGGACACGGCTTCAAGCTGGGGCCTGTGGTGGGTGAAATGGTGGCGGACTTGCTCACGGGTGATCAGCTTTGTCCCATCGGTTCCTCGATTTTCAGCGCTCGTCGGTTTGAGGAGGGGCGGCTGGTGCGTGGGCAGTACGAGTACAGCATCATCGGCTAAGCGAAACGTACTGCGTACTGCGTATTGCGTATTGCTTGATCTGCGGAGTACCGTGTTACGCAATAGGCATGCTCATGCAATCTCTTATCATTCTCCACACCAACGACATCCACGGCCGCGTTGAGGGACTGGCCCGCATTGCGACGCTGGTGGATCAGGTACGAGCCGAGAACCCCGGCGTGCCCGTGCTCTATTTCGACCTAGGCGACTGCGAGGACACCTCCAGCCGGCTGAGTAACCTCACAAAGGGCACGGCGATGCACCGGCTGCTCAGCGTAGCCGGCTGTGATGCGGCTGCGGTGGGGAATGCGGCCTGGCTGCGCTATGGTCCCCAGGTGTTGGGCGAGCACGCCGAAGCATCCGCCTATCCTCTCCTCCTGGGAAACCTGCGCATGCCCGACGGGACACTACTGCCGGGCGTTCAACCGACGGCTCTACTCAACCTGGGCGTGCTGCGACTGGGCCTCATCGGTGTGACAGCCGAGATGGCCGACTGGGCGAAGTTCTTTGACATACACGCTCAGCCGGCGCTGCCGCTGATTCGCGAGCTCGCGGCAGCGCTGCGCCAGAATGGGGCCGATGTTGTGATCCTGCTGTCCCACATGGGCCTGGAAACCGACCGCGAGCTGGCAGCCGGCCTCCAGGAAGACGTGACCCTCATCCTCGGCGCGCCTGATGCATCTGAGCGGTGCCAGCGTGCGTGATGGTAAGCTATTGGTTGGGGGCCGGCCCGTCGAACCGGAACGCCGGTATCGGGTGGCCGGCAGCGACTTCGAGTTCGAACCCTTTTGGGGCTACGTGGGCCCTGACTGGGGCGTGCAGCCCACCTACGAGGTGCCGACGATTCTGCGCGAAGCGTTGGAGGAATACCTGACGGTACGCGGACCGGTTCGCGTTGGGCTGGGCCGGCTGGGGGGTGAGACGCTTGCTTGACGCCTTTCTTGTTTGTGAATACAGTGCCTGCCAGGTTGCTCGCGAGGAGGAAGTCGAGCTGCTGTTGTCGGCCCTGGGCGCGGATGCCCTGTTTGCTGGCTTCTACAAGTATCGGAGCGTGCTGCCGGAGGAACTGCCGGCTGTGTGTAAGCGTTCAGGTGACCGGCACTTCCAAACTGGTTTTCATTCGACAGACACTTCTACTGACCCGGTTGTGCTCGGCTTTCGGCCGATTTCGCAAGTGCCGGTCACCTTCTGCGTCTGTTTTTGAGACCGCCTGAACGGTTACGGCTGTGTTAGAAAGAGACGCACAGAATGCGAGAGGTGGATCTTCCATGCCGCCGCGTAAGATGGCCGGCGGGTAATCGAAGGGGAATCATTGAGTAGGCATTCTGACATCGTTGTATACTGATTGCGATGCGATAAAGGATACTCCTGCCCATCCACCGAAAGGAGGATAGTATGTCTTCCGCTATGGCCGCATCAACGCCTGTCGAACGCTTGACCTGGCGGCTCGCACGCTCCCGCCGCAGGGGGGCCGGCCTGTTCCGCCGTGGTTGACGCCCACTCCGCCCACAGATTGATACCCCTGCCCTCTCGCAGGCTTTCGAGGGCGGGGAGTTCGCGGCATTTGATGGCTCTCAGTCGCCGGCCAGCGTCGCATCCGCCGGCATGCCCGGCTTCAACAGGTGCTCCGGGTTCTCCAGCGACACCTTTACCGCGAAGACGAGGTTTGTCCGTTCCTCCTGGGTCTGCACGTTCCTGGGCGTGAACTCAGCTTCGTGGGCGATCAGTGTCACCTTGCCCTGGAAGGTGCGGCCCGGGTAGGCGTCCACGGCGACGTCCACCGGCTGTCCCAACTGCACGCTTCCGATCTGCGTCTCCGGCACGAAGATCGTGAGCTTCACCCGATCCAGGTCGGCCAGTCGTAGAAGGGTCGCGCCCGGCGCGGCGATTTCGCCGGGTTCGATGGAGCGGCTCACGATCAACCCCTCCACCGGTGCTTGCAGGATTATTTTCTCGCGCTGGACCCGCAGGGCATCCACTGCCGCCTGAGCCTGCTTGAGGTTGGCCTCAGCAACGGCGACTTCTTCGGGGGTGGAGCCGGCCTTGAGCAGGTCGAGTTTGGCCTGAGCCGCTGCGACGGCCGCTTCGGCCTGGTAATAGGCAGCTTCAGCGGCATGCACCTGGGCTTCCATCTCGATGGGGTTCTCCTGCATGTCCAGCAGGTTCTGCAACGCCTGTTTGGCGCCAGCATACTGGGCACGAGCCTGATCCAGCGCTGCCTGGGCCGCCTCCACGTACCCCTGGGCCATGACGTACTCGGAACTGGGGTTGGGATACCCATCCCGCTGGACCTCGGCTGCGTGGAGGTTGGCCTTCGCCTGCTCCACCGCCTGCTCCGCCAGGCTGACCTGGGCTCGGGCCTGATCGATGCGGTCCTCCAGCTCCTGGGGGTTCTCCATGATGGCCTGGGCGTTATCCCAGCCGCGTTTGGCGCCGGCCTGCTGGGCCTTCGCCTGTGCCAGGGCCGCCTCGGCGACTCGGATTTCTTCGGGCCGCGCGCCGGCCTTCACCTGGTCGAGTTGAACCTGCGCGGCCAGGACTGCTACCTCCGCCTCGCCGATCTGAGCGTCCAGCAGCGCGGTGTCCATCCGGATCAACACGTCTCCCTTGCTGACCGGGTCGCCTTCATCGACCAGGACTTCCTGTACCCGCCCGCCGTACTGCGAAGTGATTGCCACCGTCTCGGCGTCGATGGTCCCCGATGCCGTAATCGCGCCGGCATTCGTTGCTGGCGAGCTGCAAGCCAACGCCAGCACGGACAGAACCAGCAACACCGCAAAGTTGGTTGAAACGGTACGTTTGGTTTGCATGTTCTCTCTCATCATCCTCGACTCTCACGAATCACCGCATCCGCCGGCATGCCCGGCTTCAACAGGCCCTCCTCATTCGGCAGCCGAATCTTGACGGCGAAGACCAGGTTGGCCCGTTCCTCTTTGGTCTGCACGTTCTTGGGCGTAAACTCGGCTTCGGATGCGATGAAGATGATCTCGCCCTGGAAGGCTTTGTCAGGGAAGGCATCCACGCGAGCCTCCGCCGGCTGTCCGAGGTGTAACTGGCCCATGTCCGTCTCCGGAACGTAGATGGTAAGCGTAACAGGGTTGAGCTTTCCCAGGCGGAGCAGCGTCGCGCCAGGCGTTGCGGTTTCACCTGCGTGAGCGATCCTTTCAACAACCGTGCCATCGATGGGCGAGCGTAATGTCATCTTGTCCAACTGGACCTGGAGGGTGTGCAGTTTCGCTTCGGCCTGACGCACGCCGGCTTCGGCCAGCCGAACCTGGGAATCACGCGCGCCGGCCTTCGCCAGTTCCAATTGGGCCTGAGCGGCCTCCACAGCCGCCTGTGCCACGTCGTACCGCGCCCGAGCCGCATCCACCTGGGCATCCAGTTGCAGCGGATTATCCCGCATGGCCCGCAGATTCGACAGATGGGTTTGAGCACCGTCTACCTGCGCCTGGGCCATGTTGATGGCCGTCCAGGCCTGCCACCACGTATCAGTCGCCAAGCCATGTTGTGTTCGCACCTGGCGCCACTGATCATCGGGGAGACTCACGTGCTGCGTCACGGTGGACCCATCGGGCAAGGGGACCTCGATATCGACGCCGCCGGCGACGGCGTTCCACACGTTGTCGGCCTGTTTCTTCTGTTCCTCGGCTGCCTTGAGGTTTGCCTCGGCCTGCCGCAGTTGATTCTGGGCCACGGCCAGGGCGGTCTCCGCCGCGCTGATCTGCATGTCAAGCTGCTGGGGGTTCTCGCGGGCCGCCAATGCGTCCTGCCAGGCCTGCTCGGCGCCATCGCGGGCGGCTTTCGCCTGAGCCACGGCAGCTTCGGCTTGCCGGATTTCCTGCGGCCGCACGCCGGCCTTCACCCGCGCCAGTTGGGCTTTGGCGCTCTCGACGGCTGCCTCGGCCTGCCGAATCTGGGCCTTCAGCGTGTCACCGTCCAGCTCGATCAGAACGTCACCGGTATGGACATCGTCCCCCTCGCTAACCCGGATGGCAGCAATCCGACCGCCCAGCTCACTGGCAATGTCTACCTCTACGGCCTCAATGAAGCCCGAACCGCCGATGCCCTGCACTTCGGTTGTCTTTAACCCCAGCTCGACCAACGCCTGGTCTAGCGCCTGGGGGTTGGTGCGTGCGTACCAGACCCCGATGCCGGCCAGGGCGGCGAGTAGTATCAGGATGATGATGATTGGAAGGAATCGTTGCATTTTTCGTCTCTCTCAAGAGTGTAGGTATTGCGTCTTGCGTACTGCGTACTGCGTATTACGTAGGGGCTGGGACGCAAGACGCAGTACGCAGTACGCAGTACTCGTCATTCTCTATTCTCGTTCTGCTTCACACTTGCAATGAACACATCCTCCAGCGACGGCGCAATGACATCCATCGTGCGTGTGACAACCCCGGCCTCGATCAGAATCTGCTGAATCTGAGGGCGCAGGGCTGCCACATCACCGGCGACGGCGTGGATGAGCGCGCCGTACAGGGCCAGTTCAGTCAGCGCCAGCCGGCCGGCTTCTGTCGCATCCCGCAGCGCTGCCAGCGCCCGGTCGGCCTGGTCACAGTCAATCTCCAGCACCTGCTCCGCCATTTGGTCCTTGATCTCGGCCGGTGTGCCCTGCCGGATGATCCGGCCGCCGAGGATGAAGGCCAGGTGCCGACAGTTCTCGGCTTCGTCCATGTAGTGAGTGGTCACGAAGATGGTGCGACCCTCCTCGGCCAACTCGTACAGAAAGTCCCAGAAAGCCCGGCGGGAGATCGGATCGACGCCGGCAGTTGGCTCGTCCAGAAACAGCAACTCCGGTTCGTGCAAGATGGCGCACGCCAGGGCCAGACGCTGGCGGAAGCCGCCGGCCAGGTTGCTGGCCAATTCGTCTTGCCGCCCTTGGAGCCCCGTCATCTCCAGCGCATACTGCCGGCGCTCCCGCAACCGCTGCCCGGTGACGCCATACGTTCGCCCGTAGAAGTTCAGGTTTTCCTTGACGGTCAGATCGCCGTAGAGGCTGAAGCGCTGCGACATGTAGCCGATGCGCTGCTGAATCTCGTGCACCTGCGAGACAACGTCGAACCCCAGCACGCTGGCACGCCCCTCGGTTGGTCGGAGCAGCCCCAGCAGCATGCGAATCGTGGTCGTCTTGCCGGCCCCATTTGGCCCCAGGAAGCCGAAAATGTCTCCCCGAGGCACGCTGAAGCTGATGTGATCCACGGCGGTGAAGCTATCGAATTGTTTGGTCAGGTCTTCAGCGACAACTGCGTAGCCGTCTCTATTGTTCATCTCCGCTGCTCTGACAATGGTTGGCTGGATGGCTAGATGGCTGGATGGCTCGCGTAGTACTACCTAGCCGCCATCCAGCCATCTAGCCATCCAGCATTCTCATGCTTCGTTAAGCCCCGTCCAGGGATATG
>CAZHMV010000207.1:0-8555 GCA_964532665.1 uncultured Anaerolineales bacterium | reverse complement strand
CCGTTTTTATCCGTGTTTTTTTCCATCCGTGAGGAGTTGCTGCTGATCGCTTGTCGGTTTGAGGCGAAGCTTCGCTGATTGTTAACGCGAAAAGAGGAGTAGTTACCCGGAACGTTCAGCTTCGACGAAGCTGCCTCACCACCAGGACGGTCAGAGCCAGAACGATCGCCACGAAGGCAAGGTAGTCGATGCGAGGCGGTCGTTTGTCCGGCACAGCCGCCGGCACAGGTGTTTTCGCGGGTTGCGCGGGGGTTGCCGGCACGAGAATGGAGGGGACCGCCAACTCCGGCGTCTGTCCAGGTACACGAGTCGGAGTGGCCGGCGGCGAAGGGGTCGGCTTGGCGACACAAATCTCGTTGAAGGACGTGGCTGGCGGCTTCTCCCCACCGCTGGGATCACCCGTTCCCCAAATCCATCCATCCACGCTGCCATCTGTGATCTTCCAGGCAGCGGCTCCAAGTTGGGAGTAGTGCCATTCGCCTGAAACCAGGTGCCAGTAAATCCAATATGTGCACGACGCGCCCTGACACTGGCAGAAGCAGTTGTCGTCGGGGTAGTTGCAGCCTTCATCATCCAACGCGCAAATGAGGGTGCCAAGACCGCTGCTCGAATCGACGCTGAGGGAAACGCCGGCGCGTTGCAGCAGCTCCAGCCCGGTGATGGAAGGCTCGTCAAACTCGACGCAGGTAGAGAAGACCGTCCCATCTCCGTGCTGGATGACCACGCCAGCCCGGTTCACGTTCCCCTGGCCGAGGCTGGGCGGTGCGAGGACGAGGCCGATGATCAGGCAGGCGAGCACGACAAGAAACCCGCGCTGTATGGTCATAACCCATTAGTCGCGCAGGCGCGGGTCCAGGGCATCGCGCAGGCCGTCGCCCATGAGGTTGAAACCCAGCACCGCCAGGAAGATGGCCAGCCCCGGGAACGTGGCCATGTACGATGCGCTGAAGATGTATTGCCGGCCTTCGCCCAGCATTGCGCCCCACTCGGGGGTCGGTGGTTGGACGCCCAGCCCCAGGAAGCCCAGGCCGGCGGCCACCAGGATCGCCGTCCCCAGGTTGAGGGTGGCCTGCACGATGACCGGCGCCATGGCGTTGACCAGGATGTGCCGGCGCAGGATCACATGATCCTTCACGCCTACAGACCTGGCAGCTTCCACAAAGGTTTGTTCGCGAATGCTCAGGACGGAGCCCCGAACCAGCCGAATGAAGGACGGGATGGCGCTCACACCGACCGAGATGATCACGTTCTTCAGCCCCACACCGAGCGCAGCCACCAGCGCCAGCGCCAGGAGAATGCTGGGAAAGGAAAGCAGGATGTCGGCGATTCGCTGTATGACCATGTCCACCCAGCCGCCGTAATACCCCGAGATGGCACCTAACGGCATCCCGACGACCAGTCCGATGCCGACTGCCAGAAACCCGATCATGAGGGACAGCCGGCCACCATAGAGAAGCCGCGCCAGCATATCGCGGCCCAGATGATCGGTGCCCAGGGGGTGGGCCAGGTTGGGATGGATGAGGGCATCGACCAGCTTCAGCTTCTCCGGATCGTAGGGTGTCAGGAGAGGGGCGGCGATGGCAGCCAGGACCAAAACCAGGAGAATGGCGAGTCCGAGCATGGCCGGGGTCTGCCGGCGAAATCGCCGCCACGCCTCACGGCGAAGCCCGCGCTGTTGGGTTCGGAGTTCTGGTGGGGAAATCGTGACAGCTTCAGCCATAGTGAATCCGTGGGTCGATGTAGGCGTAGGTGATGTCAACCACGAGATTGACCAGGATGAACAGGAAAGAGAAGACGAGGACGATCCCCTGCACCATCGGGTAATCACGGGCAAAGATGGAGTCAACCAGCAATTGGCCCATGCCCGGCCAGCCGAAAACAGTCTCGGTCAGCACGGCGCCTCCCAGCAAAGCTCCAAATTGGAGCCCGATCACGGTGATGACGGGGATCAGGGCATTTCGCAGCGCGTGGCGCAAGACCACGACTTGCTCACGCAGTCCCTTTGCCCGAGCTGTCCGCACATAGTCCTCGCCGAGTACCTCCAGCATGCTGGACCGCGTCATGCGCGCCACCAGAGCGACAGAAAAGGCCGCCAGGGTGAGGGATGGCATGATGTAGCTGGTGGGCTTCTCGGAGCCGGCCGCCGGCAGCCAGTGGAGCCGCACGGCGAACAGGACGATGAGCATCAGGCCCAGCCAGTACACCGGCATGGAGACGCCGAACAACGTGCCAACAGAGATCAGGAAGTCCAGTTTGGAGTTGCGGCGGTAGGCCGCTACCACACCGCCCAAAACGCCTACAAGGGCGGCGATGGTCATACTGATGGCTGCCAGCTTCATCGTAGCCGGCAGCCGGGCCAGAATCTCCCTGAGCACCGGCTCCTGCGTCCGGGCCGATGTCCCCAAATCACCCTGCATCAGGTGCCCGAAAAACATCGCGTATTGTACGGGCAGGGAACGTTCCAGCCCCAACTGGACGCGGATGCGCTGAACGTCCTGCTCTGTGGCCAACAGGCCGGCGATGACCCGGGCGGGGTCGCCAGGCAGCAGGCGCACCAGCAGAAATACGATCAGCGAAACGCCGATCAGCGTGATAACGGCAGCCAGAAGGCGCTGCGCGATATATCTTGGAAACGAAGTCATTGCCTGGGACTCGAAAACTCTGCCATACTCGGTAGTTGAGAACTCCTATCGGCCAACCCTCCCGCAGGCTCATGGCAGCACGTTGCAAACCCCCGCGAGGCCCTATAAGTGGCCCGCGTGGCCCGTGTTGGCGTGCCTGGAAGCCTGCGGGAGGGTGCGAGCCAGAACTTTCTCTCAAGTACTGATACTTGCATAGCCTGCTGCGCATCGCTGTGCGAGTGAGCGCTGTGCTGAGGGGAGGGACGAAGGGGCAGAGGGACGGGGGTGAGAAATTTCTCCTTCACTCCTCCGCCTCTCTGCACCCCTGCTCTTCTACTGAGCCGGCTTCGCGTACATGGCAGCAAACTTTTCCGTCGGATGGGAATCCACGTTGGTGATGTCGGACCGGTAGACGATGGGGAAGCGTTGCACCCACAGGAAAATCCAGGGGGCCTCGTTCCAGATGATCGTGGAGGCCTGGCAATACAGGTCTTTTCGCTTCGCGGCGTCCGTCTCCTGGCCGGCGGCGTTGATCAGTTCATCCACCTTCGGATTCTTGTAGAACGATGTTTCAAGGCCGTTGGGCGGAGCCTGCGAAGAGTCAAACTGCACCATTTGCTGGGCTGCATCCAGGTAGCTGGGTGCCCAGCCCAGGAGGTGGAGGTCCTGCGTGTTCTTATCCGGCGGTGTGAGAATAGCGCCGACGTAGGACGGCCAGTCCATGGTCTGCGGTGATGTCTTCACCCCAACCTCGCTGAGGTAGCCGGCAATGGCCTGAGCGGCCTGGAAGTCCTGCACGTACCGGCCTGTAGGCGCGATGAAGTTGAGCTCGATGTTTTCAGCGCCGGCATCGGCCAGAAGTTGCTTGGCCTTCTCAGGATTGTACTCGTAGGGTTGCTGGGGGCAATAGCCGAACAGGCTGGACGCCATCGGGGCGTCCAGGGGCTCGGCCGCTCCAAAGAGCACACTGTCGATGATTTCTTGCTTGTCCACCGCGTAGTTCAGCGCCTGGCGGACGCGGACATCGCTCAACACTTCATCGTTGTTGTTCATGGCGATGAAGATGGTGCGATCGCTGGGGGCCAGCAGGACCTTCACGTCGGGGTTCTGTTTGAGCGCCGGCACGTCGCTGATGGGAGGCAGAATGATCAGATCGACCTGGCCGGCCAGCAGCAGGCTTTCGCGGGTGGCCGCCTCCGGCACGATTCGGAAGACGACTTCGTCGTAGTACGGCTGCTCACCCCAGTAGTTCTCGTTGCGCGTGACCACGATGCGCTCGCCCTTCACACGTTCCTTGAACACATACGGCCCGGTGCCTACGGGCTGCGTGATGTTGTCGTAGGAATTGCCTTCCAGATCGACAGAGGCCGGTGAGACGATGGCAGACGTCTCCAGTGCGAAGGAGCTGAGCAGCGGGGCGAAGGGCTTGCTCAAATGCAGCTTGACTGTGTGGTCGTCCACCACTTCGACCTCTTCGATCGCCGTGAACGGGCTGCGAATGGCCACCTTCACGTTCGGATCCAGCACCCGGTCCAGGTTCCACTTGACAGCCTCCGCATCCATGGGTGTCCCGTCGTGGAAGGTGACACCCTCACGGAGGTGGAAGGTGTATTCAAGGCTATCGTCAGAGACCTCCCAACTGGTGGCCAGTTGTGGCTTGACGTTCCCCTCCTTGTCGGTGACGATCAGGGTTTCAGCCATGTACTCGACCATGTTGGCCACGGTTGTCGTGGTGAACAGGGCCGGGTCCAGGGTGTCGGGATCGATGCCGACGGCGATGCGGAAGGTGGTGGGGCCTTTCTTTTCGGGTTTGGCCGGCGGTTTGGTGGGCTGGGCCGCAGCTACAGGCTGCTCGGCGGCCGGCTTTTCCTCCTGTTTCGGCTGAGCGGCCGGCCCCTGCTGGCACGACACGCCGGCTAGCAGCAAGAGCAGCAACAATCCGACGAGGGCCAGAAACGAACCTCGCCGCAGGGTGTGAATCACAGGGAAAGGTTTGTCTTTCATCTCTCTCCTCCTCTGTTTGGTGATGAACGGTTGATGGGATTGGGGCATTATAGTGAAGGGGCCGGCGGTTGTCAAACCTCAGGTTCGCAGCGTCGCCCCCAACTTCGCCCCGACTCGCCTGACAATCCGCTCCTGCACCTTTGCCACTTCTTCGTCGGTGAGGGTGCGGTCCATGGCCTGGTAGGTGAGGCTGTAGGCCAGGCTCTTCTTGCCCTCAGGGATCTGCTCGCCGGCATACACATCGAACAACTCGACCTGTCGCAGCAGATCACCGCCGGCCTCGTAGATCGCGTCGCGCACCTTCGCCGCCGGCACGTCCTCGTCCACCACCAGCGCGATGTCCTGCACCACGGCGGGGTAGCGGGAGATGGTCTCGTACAGGCCCTCCTCTTGCACGTGCTCCAGCAGCGCATCCAGGTCGATCTCGGCCACCGCCACTCGCTGGTCGGGCAGGTCGAAGCGCTCGCGGACGACGGGGTGCAGTTCGCCCAACACGCCTATCTCTTTCCCACTGATGCTCAACGTCGCCGTCCGGCCCGGATGCAGCGCCGCATGCTGGCCGGCTTCGAACGCTGCGCCCCCGATGTGCAGCCGGTCCAGCAGCGTCTCCACGATGCCCTTCAAGTCGAAGAAATCCATCCCGCCATCCGAGCCATCCAGCCATCCAGCCATCCAGCGTGGCCCCGTCATGGCAATCCCCAGCCGGCGCGGCTCCTCCGGCAATCCATCCCCTGTCGGCAGATACACGTGCCCCACCTCGAAGATCGCCACACGGTCGCGGAAGCGGAGGTTGTTGCGCGTAATCTCCAGCAGACTGGCCAGCAACGTGTGGCGCAGCGATGCCCGATCAGGGCTGATGGGGTTGGCCAGGGTGATGTAGCTCTCGGGATCGACTTCGGTCTGCCCGTCGGTGTTGAGCGCCGCCTCGCGCTCGATGTTCAACAACGGGTACGTGATAGCCTCCTGCAGGCCGGCCCCCACCAGGATGTCCCGCACCCGCTCCTCATGGATCAGCGCACGGTTGGTGCGCTGCGGCGGCAGCTCATCGCTGGGCAGGGTCGATGGTAGCCGGTCGTAGCCGTAGATGCGCGCCACCTCCTCAGCCAGATCATGTGGCCCGGTGATGTCCAATCGATGGTCGGGGGTGGTCACCCGGAGGGTTGTCGGGTCCACCTTCTCGACGTCGAACTCCAGCGCCTGCAGAATGCCGGCGATCTGATCGCGTTCGAAGGGCATGCCCAGGCTGCGCTCCACGTCGTCCGTCGAGAGTGTTACCCTCACAGATTCTGGCGGTGCCGGGTAGGCATCCACCACGCCCTGCGCCACGGTGCCGCCGGCCAACTGGCGCATCAGCTCGATGGCCCGCAGGTTGCCCCGCAACGCTTCCGCCGGATGCACGCCCCGCCCAAAGCGGGCCGCCGCTTCCGACATCAGCTTGTGGTAGCCGGCAGTGCGGCGGATGCTGATGTTGTTCCAACTCGCCGCCTCCAGCAGGACGTTGCGCGTCTCGTTGCTCACCTCGCTCTCGGCACCGCCCATGATGCCGGAGATACTCAGCGCGCCGGCGGTGTCTGTTACCAGGATGTCGTCGGGTTGCAGATCGCGCTCAACGTCGTCCAGTGTCGTCAGCTTCTCGCCGGGTCTGGCAGTGCGCATGATGATGGTGGGCACCGCCTCGCCTGTCACCGGGTGCGTGGGTTGGCCCGATTCGGCGGCACGCTGGACCAGGATGTCCCAGTCGAAGGCGTGCAATGGCTGGCCCGTCTCCAGCATCACGTAGTTGGTCACATCGACGATGTTGTTGATGGGCCGCATGCCTGCCAGCATCAGCCGGCGCTGCATCCACTTCGGCGACGGACCGATCTCGACGTCGCGAACCAGGGTGGCCGTGAAGCGCGGGCAGTGGTCCGGGTTCTCGATCTCGATCCTGACCTGCCCTTCGATCGGTTCGCCCTCCATCACCGCTTCATAAGCCGGATAGCGCACCTCCTGACCGGTCAGCGCGGCTACCTCCCGTGCCACACCGATGACGGAGAAGCAGCGCGCCAGGTTGGGCGTCAGGTCGAAGTCGAACACCGTGTCGCCCAGGTAGTCGGCCAGGGGGGTGCCGACGGGGGCATCGTCGTCCAGCAGCAGGATGCCGGTGTGGTCGTCGGACAGGCCAAGCTCCTTCTCGCTGAGGACCATGCCTTCGGAGCGCACGCCACGGATTTTGGCCGGCTTGATCCGAGTATACTCCAGCTCCTCCGCGTAGCCGTTGATGACCCGCGCGCCGACGGTGCCGAACGGCGCTTTGAGCCCCGAGTCCCCCACCTTCAGATTGGGCGCACCGGTGACGACGGTCATCGGCTCCGGGCCGCCGTAGTCCACGACAGCCAGCACCAGCCGGTCGGCATTGGGGTGCGGCTTGATCTCCAGAATCTCGCCCACGAAGATCGTGTCCCGGTCCCACTCCGCTCCGACACGTTCGATGTCGGTAACCTCGAGGCCGGCCAGCGTCAACCGCTCAGCCAATTCCTCAACCGGAACGGTGATTTCGACGTAGTCTTTCAGCCAGGAAAGGGGTACTTTCATGTTTCCAACCTCCGGTGTAACAGGGGAACTTTGGGAACTCAGAGGAACTTGAGGGAACTCATGTGTCTCTCCGTTTCCCCCTGAGTTCCCCCCAGTTCCCCTGAGTTCCCGCCTTAGAACTGCTCCAAGAACCTCAGATCATTGCTCCAGAAGTACCGAATATCATCGATGCGGTGTTTCAGCATGGCGATTCTTTCCGGTCCCATGCCGAAGGCGAAGCCGCTGTAGACTTCGGGGTCGTAGCCGCCGTTGCGCAGGACCTGCGGATGGACCATGCCCGATCCCAGAATCTCCAGCCAGCCGGTGTGTTTGCATACCGTGCAGCCTTCGCCGCCGCAGATGATGCACTCGATATCCATCTCGGCGCTGGGTTCGGTGAACGGGAAGTACGATGCCCGGAAGCGCACCTGCGTGTTTTCCCCGAACATGCGGCGCGCGAAGTTGACCAGCGTACCCTTGAGATCGGCCATGGTAATGCGCCGGCCCACGGCCAATCCCTCCACCTGGTGGAACATGATCTCCGAGCGGGCCGTGATCTGCTCATAGCGGTAGCACATGCCTGGCAGGATCACGCGGATTGGCTCGGGATAGTACTCACGCATGGCACGAATCTGGCCCGGCGACGTGTGGGTCCGCAGCAGTCGCTCCCCATCGATGTAGAACGTGTCCTGCATGTCGCGCGCCGGGTGATGTTTGGGGATGTTTAGCAACTCGAAGTTGTAGGCGTCGGTTTCGACGTCGCGACTGCGATAGACCTGGAACCCCATGTCGGCGAAGATGTCGTAGATCTGGCGCAGCGTCTGGGTTGAGAGGTGCAGCCGGCCCAGCTCAACCGGACGCCCTGGCAGCGTCACATCGACGCGCTCCGCCTCCAGCGCCCGCTCTCGCGCCGCTTGCTTCAACTGCTCCACGGTCTCGTGGTAGGCAGATTCCAGCGCCTTCTTCACCTGGTTGCCGACCTTGCCGGCCTCGGGGCGCTCCTCCGGCGGCAATTTGCCGATGCCGCGTAGCAGTTGGGTCAGCCGTCCTTTGGAGCCCAGATACCTGACCCGCCACCCCTCCAACTGATCCAGGCCGGCGACGTCTTCGAGTTCGCGCAATCCTGTTTCTTGCAGGTCCAGTAGTTCGTCTAGCATGTACGTGTACCTCCAAAAGGGAACTCAGAGGAACTCGGGGGAACTCGGGGGAACAGGAGATCGAGAGTTCCCCCGAGTTCCCCTGAGTTCCTTTAGTTCCTCTTTTGAGTGTCCCCCGGTTTCGTTCCGCTTCTTTCCAGATCGTTCAAACAAAAAAACTCCCGGCCCTCGAAGGGACGAGAGTATGTTCCCGCGGTACCACCCTGCTTGACACGGTCGC
>CAZHMV010000206.1:0-8692 GCA_964532665.1 uncultured Anaerolineales bacterium | reverse complement strand
ATCACTGATCACTGGGACTTACAGGTCCTTCGGATGCGTTATCGCCCCCGCTACCGCCGAGGCGGCCACCACCTGCGGGCTGGCCAGGTAGATTTCGCTCTCGCGCGTCCCCATCCGTCCCCGGAAGTTGCGGTTGGCCGTGCTGATGGTGACCTCGCCAACAGCCGGCACGCCCAGATGGTTGCCCATGCACGGGCCACAGCCGGGGCTCTCAACGACGGCTCCAGCTTCAACGAAGGTCTGGATGTAGCCGGCGATCAGCGCGGCGCGGTACACCTGGGAGGACGCCGGGATGACGATCATACGTGTCCCCGGAGCGACCTTGTGGCCCCGCAGCACCCGGGCTGCTGCCGCCAGGTCTTCAAGCCGGCCATTGGTACAGGTCCCCAGAAAGGCCTGGTCTACGTGGGTGCCGGCGACTTCTGAAATCGGGACCACATTGTCTACCGTGTGTGGGCAGGCGATCATCGGTTCGACGGTGCCGGCGTCGTATTCGACCACGCGGGCGTAGCGTGCATCCGCATCGGGATAGATCGGTTCGTAGGGGCGTTTGGCGCGCCCCTCCAGGTAGTCAAAGACCACCTGGTCGGGAGGAAGGTAGCTGTTCTTGGCCCCCATTTCGGCTGTCATATTGGGCAATACAGCGCGCTCGCTAAGGCTCAGTGCCGCGATGGCATCGCCGTGCCACTCCACCGACATGCCCAACCCGCCGTCGTTGCCCAGGTCACCGATGACGTGCAACGCCAGGTCCTTAGCCGTCACACCGGGATTCAGCCGGCCCTTTACGATCAACTTGAGGCTCTGCGGCACACGCAGCCACAACTCTCCCAACGCCCATAAGCTGGCCATTTCGCTGCGCCCTATGCCGGCACCAAACGCTCCCATGACCCCGGCGTGGGGCGTGTGCGAGTCCGAGCCCAGCACAACTTCGCCCGGCAGGGCGAGCCCTTCCTCCACCAAGACCTGGTGGCAGATGCCACGCCCGACGTCAAAGAAGTGCTTGATTCCCTGTTCCTTCACGAACTGACGGATGATGCGATGGTTTTCGGCGTGTCGGGTGCTGGGGGCCGGCGCGGCATGGTCTAGGGTGATAGCATGCATGTCCGGGTTGAACACTTTCTCTCCACCCATACTCTTGAAGATTTCGTAGATGGGCGCCGTGTTGTCATGCGAAAGGGCAACGTCGGGTGTGATTTCGACGATCTGGCCGGGTTTTGTTTCTGTCAGGCCGGCCTTCCTGGCCAGGATCTTTTCAGCGAAAGTCTGCGACATACTGGCTTCCTCTATTCCTTAAACCGGGTCAAATCGAAGTCGGTGAAATCAGCATGATGGAAAATGATCGCCTCAGGGCGACGTTTGAACTTGTCGCCCTCCCACGAATGGGTGGCGACGATGTGCATCACCGCCTCCGGGATACCGTGTTTGAAGCACAGCCCGACGCCCGTGAAGGGGTGGCGCAGGTACTGATACATGTTGGCCCATTCATACTTCCCATCTTTCTGGCAGAACTCGATCAGCTTACCAACGTCGGCCAGAAGCGCGCCGGCAACCAGGGTGTCTCGATCAATTGCGAAACGGTCGCCGTAAGCGCCCTTCAGCACCCCCTCCATGGCCAGGCACAGCCGGCAGACCGTGCGAACGTGCTCTGGAAAGGAAACTTTCACGTTTTCGGCCAGCAGCGTGAACGGTATGCGCGGCAGATCATCAAGCGACCAGCCGCCCATCTCCAGCGCCTCCTGCCACACAGCCAGGGTGCGCCGGCGCAAATCCTCGTCCCGAATCTCGTTGAACTCCGGAATCAATGTTGTCAGGGTTGAAGTGAGCATAGCCAAACTATCAGCCATTTACTCTCCTGCCAAGGAGCGAGCAGACGGGCCGTTGTACGTGTGATCGGTGGGATGAATACGGCGCATGGGCCTCTGGCTGGTCTGCTCCTCATGAACGTGGGCCACCAATCCCGGTACGCGAGCCATGATGAAAAAGGCGTTTGCCAGCTCACGCGGCATATCCAGGTCAATCAGCAACGCGGCCAGCGCCCCGTCTACATTAATGGGCAATGACTTGCCCAGACGCACGAACCCATCGGCCAGAGCACAGATCGACTTCACTCCCCAATTGCAGACGCCGGCTTCCTCAGCCAGTTCGAACAAGCGTGCCGTTCGAGGATCGTCGGTATGGATGCGATGCCCCAGGCCGGCCACGCGCTTCTTTTGCGCCCGGTACTCCGCAATCAACTCGTCCACTGCCCGGTCGAGAGACATCCCTTCATTGCATGCCCGATTAATGAGGGACTGCAAAACCCCCATGCAGTCGTAGATCGCGCCGCCGTGGTGACGGTTGATGGACAGAACGCCGGTCGCCACGGCCGCATTGAGGGGCGCACCGGTAGAGGCCGCCGTCCTGGCGGCCAACGTCGAGGGCGGTGTGGCACCGTGATCGATCGAAGAGACCAGCATCGCATCCAGCAGACGTCCAACCTTCGGCGCCGGCAATTCACCTCGTAGGGCCAGGTATATGGCCTCAGCAAAAGTAATTCTACCCATCAATTCGTCAATCTGGTAGCCGCGCAGACGAACCTCGTTGGGCTTTATCTCGGTAATGGATGTCGTCCAGCCAAGGTCGCTCACGAGAGTATTCCTTTCTTCTGCAAAACGGATTTCGTCACCTGGGGCAGATCACCGAACCGATCCACCACTGTTACGCCGACTTCACGAAGCCGGGCAACCTTGCCGTGATAAGAACCCCGTCCACCTTCGATGATCGCCCCCGCGTGACTGAAACGTGTCCCACTCTTGGCAGCCTTTCCTCCAATATAGGCAATGATTGGCTTGGTCACCTCGCCACTCTCGACCAGATCTGCCACGCGCTCCTCCTGACTACCTCCGATCTCGCCGAACATGACGATAGCTCTTGTGTCCGGATCAGCCTGGTACAGCTTAACGACCTCGGGATGTGGCAGACCGACGACCGCATCACCACCCACATGTACCAGAGTGGTCGCCCCTATCCCCGCCCGGGCAAGGTAGTAGGCCATGGACGAGGTGATCCCGCCGGAACGGGAGGTGATGCCGACAGGTCCCGGTTTGAACCACTCCCTCGCCGTTGCTGCTCGACCTCCAATCATCCCGGCTACCGCTTTACCCGGGCTCAGAATGCCCAGGGTATTCGGACCGACGAACCGGGCGCCAGTCCTGTTGGCCGCATCTGCAATTGTCAGCACGTCATAGATGGGCACCCGGTCCGGGACGATGACCAACAGTTTCATTCCAGCAGCGATGGCTTCCAGTGCAGCGCCTTTGACTAGGGGCGCGGGTACGAACAGCACGCTCACGTCCAGTGGGCCGGCGTGCTCCCAGGCTTCTTCGACGGTGTCGAACACCGGCACGCCGTCCACTGCTTGCCCGCCCTTGCCCGGCGTGACACCGGCCACCAATCGTGTTCCATACTCTTTCATCAAGCGCGCCCGTGCTCGTCCCTCACGACCGGTGAGACCCTGCACGATAACACGCTTGGTTTGATCGATCAAGATTGACATATCTCTGCCGTATTGCGTACTGCGTATTCATCCAGGCCCCGAATGGGCAAGATGACTTGCCCACCGCGGTTACCTTCAAAAAAGCACTCAATCTCGCAGGCCAGGCACTCGATGCAGCGCCCTGTCTTTGCCTCCTCACGAGTGATATTCAGCACCGGCACGCCGTTCTCCAGACTGAGAATCTGTGGTACACAGCTTTCGATGCAGATCTTGGTTTCGCAGTTCAGGCAGGCAGCATGATCAAGGACAACGGTTCCCCCCGTGACGGTATCAAAGGTGTACGGCTTCTCTGGTGCGGACCGCTGCAGACCTGGACGTGGATCAGGCGGTGTGTATTGGCGGATCAACGTGTGTAGCCGTTCTGCACAAAACTCCGGTGTGTCATCCTTTCCATATGCTTCAACCGGCGCGCGAATTTCCGATCTTGCCCGTTCCAGAATGGCGATGGCGCGCTCTTCTGCATTACCACCTAAGCGGATGACGGCCGGGATGAGCAGCGGCGTCTCCATAAACGCTTTCACCAGACCGCGCGCGCTGTGGAATTGTTCCTGCGAGGCCACACCTGAGCCAGAGGCAAAATAACCATCCAGGCCGGGCTGACTGAGAATGATACGGGCAGCTCGATACACCTTGGATGCCGGTGGATTGCCGCTGGTATCCACGAAGTTGGCCAACTTGTAGCCTCGGTTGAGCACCGCGTCCATGCTCATCATGGAGCCCCCGCCGCCCGCTCCATGGAAGCCAATGACCCCCTCTCCTTTCACGAACTCCTGCTCCAGTTGAATGAAGTAGAACGTGCCACGATAATCGCCGGCCTCGACTTCCCACGCAATTTTCTCCAGCTCCGTTGGAGGACGGTCAAACTCCCGCGCGATCTCAATGCCCAACTCAGGATGTCGGTAGACAGCGTAGTCGTCTACCGTGATGCGGCAGTCGGCTGCGACCAGCTTCCCGTCGGCGGTCAACACGATCGGGTTAATCTCGGCCGCGCGGGCATCGTAGTGGTGGGCAACGGCATAAAGTTTCGTTAAGATGTCGCTCAATTGAAGTTGAAGCCTGCCGTGAATCCCTGCGCGGCGAACCAGGTTGCGAGCTTCGTAGTCAGCTAAGCCGGTACGAATGTCCACCTTATGGTGGGCGACCGCCTCGGGATTAGCAGCGGCAATTTGCTCAATACCGCTGCCTCCCTGGCCGCTAAAGATTACGACGGGAGCCTGCGCGATGTCATCGATAATCACACCGCCGTAAAACTCCCGCTCAATCTCGAGTTTCTCCTCGACCAGCACCGTATCTACGGTAAAGCCCTTGATCGGCATGCCCAAGATGGTGGCCGCCGTGCTGGCCGCTTCGTCCGGTGTATCAGCGAATTTGACTGCTCCCATGCCTGCCCGACCGGTAACCCATGCCTGTGCCTTGACCGCGACAGGCCGGCCCAGTTCTGCTGCCACCTGCAGGGCTTCGGCCGGCGTGCGGACTGGTTTGCCGGCTGGAATTGGCAGGCCGTGTTCTTTTAGCAGAGCCTTGCTCTGGTATTCATGCAAGCGTGCCATGCAGCTTCATCTCCGTGACTCCTCACAAAGCCGACGATTGGATTCGCCGTCTGCTGCGAGAAGTGCGTTAAAACGCGCTGTTGCGCTGCTGATTAATCTGTCTTAACAGGTTTGCCATGCAGGCAGGCAATTCATTGCTCGCTCGCCTGTCAAGCCTCAACCCTGACAGTCGCCACCTCAGGCGGGTGAGGCATCGAGATGGCCAACAACACGGCAACGGCTACCACTGCCGTCAACACGTAGAAGCTCAAATGGAACGGTCCCAGAGGGTTGGAGCCATTAAGTCGAGCAGTCTCGAGAATGATTCCGAAAGCCGTCGCACCAAACGTGCCACTGACAAAGCGGAGCATATTGAATATGCCCAAGGCAACCCCCAGCTCATCTTCCCGAACCACCAGAGTCACGCCCGTGGCGGCCGGGGACTGGGTGAATCCCATTCCCAGCCCAATGACGACCAATGTCACAACGATAATCCACGGTGGCGTTACTACATCCCAGAAGGCCATACTGGCTGCGGCAAGTGTAACAACTGCCATGCCGCCGATGATCGTGATTCGATAGCTGAGACGATCTGCTGTTCGTCCAGCTACGGGAGAGCAGATGGCCATGGTCGAGGCGAGCGGTGCTACGAGCAGGCCGGCCAGCCCGGTGGCAAAACCCCGAAGTTGAATCAGGTACAACGGTAGTAAGATCTGAAGACCCATCAGACTGAAGAATTGAGCGCTCGCAATCGCAGCCACCGCCCTATAACGCTTGTTTCCAAAGAGCCGCAATTCGACAAACGGGTGCGATACCCGCTTCTCCCTGACCACGAACAACAGTATCAGGGCCGCGAATGCCCCCCACAGGCTCAGGCTGATCAACGACCCCCAACCCAAATTCTTGCCCTCCGAGAGGTTGAACATCAAGGTCAGCATCGCGAATGTGAGCGCGCCGGCGCCCAGCAAATCGAATGGACGAGAGTCGTGTTTGCGGTCCGACGGAACGACGGAGGGAACCAACACCACCGCCAAAAGCGCGGTAGCTCCATTGAGCCAAAATGTGGCCGGCCAGCTAAAGCGCTGTACCAGAAAGCCGCTGATCACCGGCCCCAACCCATGGCCAGCACCGTTCACTGTAGCCCATGCACCCATAGCCACGCCCCTTTCACGGCTGGGAAACACTTGACTGATGATCCCCATCACCGAGGGCAGGGTGGTAGCATTGAAGATACCTTGAAGGACTCGGAACACGAGGAGCCAGCCGAAACTTGGTGCAAGCGCCGCCCCCCACGAGAACAGGACCATGCCCGCCAGCCCAACAGTGTAGATACGACGATAGCCATACCGGTCTCCCAGCCAACCGAAGATTGGCATGAGAACAGCCACGAGCAGCACATAAATAGAGATGACCCACACGCCGGAACTTAGACCTACCCCATACTGCTCGATGATTGAAGGTAAAGCAACCGGCATCATACTGTTGCCCAGTGTCCCTACCCACGTTCCCATCAGAACGACGCCAGCTATCAGCCATCGTCGTGAGTAAACCCTCCCTTTGCTTGTCATCATGAACGCTCTGGCTCCTACTGAACCAGGTGACAGGCCACCTGGTGACCGCTGAAGTCTTTCAATGGGGGATCTTCCTCAAAGCAGGCTGCTCTGGCGAACGGGCAACGGGTGTTGAAGTTGCAGCCCTGGGGTGGCCGGATCGGGCTGGGTACCTCGCCGGTCAGGATGATGCGTTCACGCTTGCGTTCCAGAGCGGGATCAGGGATTGGCACGGCCGAAAGCAGGGCTCTGGTATAGGGATGTTCCGGGTTCTCGTAAAGCTCGTCACGGCCAGCCAGTTCTACGATCTTTCCGAGATACATGACGGCAATACGATCGCTGATGTGGCGGACAATGGCCAGATCGTGGGCAATAAACAGGTACGTCAGGTTGAACTTCTCCTGCAAATCCTGAAGCAAATTGATGACCTGCACTTGAATGGATACATCCAGCGCTGAGATTGGCTCATCACAGACGACGAAGTTTGGTCCGGCAGCCAGCGCGCGGGCAATGCCAATTCGTTGGCGCTGCCCGCCAGAGAATTCGTGCGGATATCGGGTGACAAACCTTGGATCGAGCCCGACGAGATCGAGTAGCTCACGGACGCGCCTCCGCACCTCCTGACCATTGGCCAGACCGTGGACGACGAGTGGCTCACCGACGATCTTTTCCACAGTCAGGCGCGGGTTTAGAGAAGCGTACGGGTCCTGGAAGATCATTTGCATGTGGCGGCGCATCCGGCGCAGTTTTTCCCCGTCGATCCGGGTCAGGTCAATATCCTCGTAGTACACGTGACCGCGCGTTGGGCGGTGCATTTGGATCAGCGCCAGGCCCGTAGTAGTCTTGCCACAGCCGCTCTCACCGACGAGGCCGAGCGTCTCGCCATGGTGCACCTGAAACGATACACCATCGACTGCCCTGACAGCGCCCACCTGTCTTCGTAGCAAGCCACGCGTAACCGGGAAGTGGACCCGCAAATCCTGTACATCTACCAACACACGATGGTTGTGGTTGTTGGAACTGTCCATTTGCTCCACCGCACTCAGTTGACCCGTGTTCATTCAATTGTCACCGGGCCGGCGACCTGCGAACTTAATCAAATCGATCCAGCAAGTACTGTAATGATCTGCACCGGCAGGCTTAAGGGATGGCATTTCCTCCAGGCAGCGTTCGGCGCGATAAGCACAGCGGGGCCCGAATGGACAGCCTCTTGGAGGATTAGCCAGGTCTGGCGGCCGGCCAGGGATCGATTCCAACCGCTTCTTGCCGGCTGTGTCGATCCGGGGGACCGCCCTAAGCAGGCCGGCTGTGTAGGGGTGGCGAGGGTTCGTGTAAAGTTCGTCAACGGGTGCAGTCTCTACGATCGTCCCGGCGTACATCACGATGATCCGATCAGCCAGCCCGGCGACGACCCCCAAGTCATGAGTGATCCAGATAACCGACATCCCGATCTCATCGCGCAGGCGTTTGACCAGGTCTATGATCTGCGCCTGCACTGTCACATCCAGGGCAGTCGTTGGTTCGTCAGCAATCAGAAGTTGGGGGTTGCATGCCAATCCGAGGGCGATCATAACCCGCTGGCGCATACCACCCGAGAATTGGTGGGGGTAATCATTCAACCGGTTGGCAGCGTCGGGTATACCGACCATGGTCAACAGTTCGACGGCTCGCTGACGAGCCGCTTCCCGATCCAGCCCCAGGTGCAGTTGCAATGGCTCGACGAGATGCCGGCCGATCGTCAGAACCGGGTTGAGTGAGGTCATCGGGTCCTGAAAGATCATGGCAATCTCTTTCCCACGCACTCTGCGGATGCCATCTCTGTCTAACTGGAGTAAGTCTTTGCCCTGGAACCAGACCCGCCCGCCAACAATCTGGCCGGGCGGCGACGGGATCAACCGCAGCAATGACAGCACCGTCACGCTCTTGCCCGAACCACTCTCGCCGACGATGCCCAGTGTCTCACCCTTCTCTACTGAGAACGACACCCCATTGACAGCTCGAACAATTTGCTTGCCACTGTGGAAGATCGTACGCAGTCCCTCTACCCGAAGCAACGGCTCACTGTTCATGACTACATC
>CAZHMV010000205.1:0-8714 GCA_964532665.1 uncultured Anaerolineales bacterium | reverse complement strand
AGATGACGCCGGAGGAGGGGTACTTCATCAAGAGCCAGGCGGATAGTGAGTGGCGGCCCGCCAGCACGACCACCGATCTGAGCAAGGGGACAGAGGAGAAAGGGAAAAAGGGAATAGGGAAACAAGGGGATACGGCAACAAGGGACCCCTTATTCCCTTATTTCCTTATTCCCTTATCAACTTTCTCCACTGCCGGTGAGGTAGAGATACGCAGCGTACAGGTGACGAACGTGACGGACCGGAGCTTCACGGTGCTGTGGGAGACGGAGCGGCCGGCGTCGGGGCGGGTGCGTTATGGGAGCAATACCACCCTGGACGGTGTGGCCTATGACGATCGGGGGGCGGAGGTGGTGGCGCGGACACATCACGTCACGGTGGGGGGCCTGTCACCGGGCAGCACCTACTACTTCGCGGTGGAGTCGGGCGCGACGGTGGAGGACAAGGGGGGGCAGCTCTACCAGGTGGTCACCGGTCCCACGTTGGGCATTCCGGGGGTGGAGACGGCCTACGGTCGGGTGCTGGAGCTCGACGGGGAGACGCCGGCGGCGGGGGTGCTGGTGCAGTTGGTGCTGCGAGACGGAGATAGGGCAGGTAGCCCAGGCGAGTCGGCGCCGTTGTCGGCGGTGACGGACGGGCAGGGGTACTGGACGGTGAACCTGGGGGCGGCGCGCACGGTGGCCGGCGACGCCTACTTCACGGCCGACGGTGCTGACCGGTTGGTGGTGCGGGCCTGGCATCCGGCGCTGGGGCGGGCCGTTGAGGGAGTGACACTGGACGAACTGCCGGCAGTGTTGCCGCTGGAGCTGCGGGTGGCGTGGCAAACGCACCTGCCGTTTGTGGCAAGGCGGTGATAGATGTGTAGGACGAGATGCCATCTCGCCCTAGACAAGAACGGTGCTCACAACAATCAGACAAAAGGAGACATCTCATGCTTAAGAATCGTGCACGAAAGTATATCGTCACCGCTGGGCTGGCCGCTGCTCTGAGCCTGCTCATGCTTCGGGCCGCGGTGGCCGGGCCGGCGGTTGGCGCAGTGCAAGACAGCCCCGTCATCTCGGATATCCGGATCACTAATGTCACCGATAAGAGCTTTAGCATCTCCTGGCTGACCGACGTGGCGGCTGGCGGGCAGGTGAACTACGGGGTCACGCCGGCGTTGGGCAGCACCAGGGGCCACGACCCTGACATCGGCACCAGCACCTACGTCCATCATGTCACCATCGGCGGCCTGGCTCCCAATACCACCTACTACTTCGACGTGGTGTCCAACGGGGGCATAGATGACAACGGCGGCGCGCATTATCAATTCACCACACCGGACAGCCTCTCGGTGCCCGGCGTGGACTACGTGTTCGGGACCGTGTACCAACAGGATGGGACAACCCCGGTGCCCGGTGCCGTGGCCTACGTGACACTGGTAGATCGGGACGGCAGCGGCAGCCCTGGCGGGTCGGCCACCCTCTCGGCCGTGACAAACAGCGGTGGCGTGTGGTTTGTGAACCTGGCCAGCGTTCGCATGGGTGATTACAGCACGTTCTTCGCGTACACCGCTGCCGGAGGCGACGATCTCCACATACAGGTCCAGGCCGCACCGATCGGAATGGCTGCACTGGTTATAGACGTGGGACAGACCAACGATGCCAATGGCAATCCTGTGGCATGCCCAGACCTGTCACTCAGCAGTATGAGCGACGTGAATGGCGATGGCACAGCCAACATCATCGACCTTATGGAGATCGCAAAACGTCTGGATAACCAACGTACCGACCCCGACTACCTGGCCCGGGCGGACCTGGACATCGATGGCGACATTGACATTTCAGATGTCCAGCGCGGAGCGGCCGGTTGGCGGCAGTGAGATCGGTTGGCTAGTTGGATGGTTGGCTGGTCGGAAAGGACTGCCCAATGGCGTTGTCTGTTACAGAAGGTTCGGATCGCCGAAATATCTAATATCTAAATACCCCATATCTTACCCCATATCTAATGAAGGAGATGCAGCCATGAAAAGGGCGAAATGTATTCAAGCAAGCTCGATCATCCTTCTGGCACTGCTAGCACAGCTTGTTGGAACCGCCAGGGCAAGCGCTCCCCATACCCCTCAGGTCCCTCCGCAGAGCGGGGTGGTGGACGGGGCCGGCGGGGCCGTCGGCCAGCACACCTCCATCAGAGTGGATAACGAGGGCCGACCAAGAATTAGCTACTACGACTCAGGCAACGGTGACCTGAAGTATGCGGCATGGACTGGTACGGCCTGGGAAGCGCAGACGGTGGATAGCAATGGGGACGTAGGCCAATATACATCACTGGCATTGGATACGGCCGGCAATCCGCGCATCAGTTACTACGACTGGCTCAACGGTGTCCTGAAATACGCCTTCTGGAATGGGACAGGCTGGACCGTACAGGCGGTGGACAGCGACGGCACTGTCGGGTTGTACACGTCGTTGGCCCTGGATTCCGATAGCAACCCTCACATCAGTTTCTACGATGCCACCAACGGTGACCTGAAATACGCCCACTGGGACGGGACAGGCTGGCATATCGAGACGGTGGATGGCGACGGGGACGTGGGACAGTACACGTCTCTGGCGCTGGACCAGTCCAACTATCCGCATATCAGTTACTACGATGTCACCCACCGGCATCTGAAGCATGCCACCTGGCAGGGCGCCGGTTGGACCATCGATACGGTAGACGATGGGGGAGATGTGGGCCAGCATAGCTCTCTGACCATTGATCAGTCCGGCCGGCCGAGGATCGCGTATCGGGATGCCCTCAACCTGGACCTCAAATACGCCGCCTGGACCGGTGATATATGGGACATCCAGGTCGTGGATAGCGCCGGCAATGTGGGTCAGTACGCATCCCTGGCCTTGACCTCAACCGACACCCCATGCATTAGCTACTACGATGCCACCAATCAGCGTCTGAAGTATGCCGCCTGGACAGAGGCTGCCTGGGACATCGAACCCGTGGACGATGACCGGCAGGTGGGACAATACACGTCGATTGTCTTGGATGACAACGACGCCCCCCACATTAGCTACTACGACGCCACCAACTTCGATCTCCGATACGTCACCACCCAGGATGGGGTGGGTTGGGCCATCGAGCATGCCGACGGTGCCCCCAGCGCCGGCCGGTCCACCGCGCTGGTGCTGGATACGGCCGGCAATCCCCGCATCACCTACTGGCTGCGCAACCGGCTCGGCTACGCCGCGTGGAACGGTAGCGATATGTGGGACCGTGAGTTCGTGGATGAAAGCGACTCGGTCGGGCAGTTCGTCTCGTTGGCGCTCAATGGCGATGATCCACGGATCAGTTACTACGACGAGACGAACGGGGACTTGAAGTACGCCGCCTGGACCGGCAATACCTGGGATATCCAGGTTGTGGACAGCGATGGCGACGTGGGCCGGTTCACTTCACTGGCCCTGGACGGATCTGGCAACCCGTGCATCAGTTACTACGACGTGACCAACGGGAACCTGAAATACGCGGCCTGGACCGGCAGTGCCTGGGATATCGAGGCCGTGGACAGCAATGGGGACGTTGGCAAGTACACCTCGCTGGCCCTGGACGGGACTGGCAAACCACACATCAGTTTCTTCGATGTGACCAATGGGGACTTGAAGTACGCTCACTGGACCGGGAGCGCCTGGGATATTGACACCGTAGACAACGAAGGGGAGGTCGGTTCGTTCACGTCGCTGGCATTGGATGGATCGGATCAGCCGCACATCAGTTATTTCGACGCGACCAACGGCCACCTGAAGTATGCCCATTCGACAGGTAGCGCGTGGGATATCCAGACTGTGGACGACGCGCCGCAGGTGGGCGCCTTCACCTCGCTGGCCCTGGACAGCGCCGGTCGTCTGCACATCAGTTACTACGACGCTACCAACGGCGATCTGAAATACGCCCGCTGGACAGGCAGCGCGTGGGACATCCAGATCGCGGACGGTGAAGGAGATGTCGGCAAGGCTACCTCACTGGCCCTGGATGCCAGCGGCAACGCCCACATCAGTTTCTACGATGCCAGCAACGATGCCATGAAGTACCGCTACCTGCGGATGTCCGCCGGCGTACCGGACATTGCAGTGGACCCGGAGAGCGTTTCAGTCAGCCTGTCGGAGGGCGAGGTCATCACTGTACCTTTGACCATCAGCAACCTGGGAGACGCACCACTGGAGTGGTCCATCAGCGAAGCGATCGCCAACCGCCAGCGATTGACCACTCCAGTACGCAATACGCAATACGCAGTACGCAGCAGAATAGACCCTGCACTGCTGAAAGCCCTGGAAGCCACCCCCGACGGCCAGGTCACCTTCCTGGTCTACCTCACCGAACAGGCAGACTTGCGCCCGGCGTATGACATCGCAGATTGGGAAGCACGTGGTGAATTCGTCTACAAGACATTGCTGGAGACGGCCGAACGCTCCCAGAAAGAGTTGCTGGCGGACCTGGAGGCACAGCAGACGGAGGGCTTTGTCAGCAGTTACCACCCGCACTTCATCGTAAACGCGGTAACGGTGACCGGCAACCAGATGGCGGTTAACAGACTGTTGGCCCGGCCCGATGTGGCCCGGATCGAGAGGGGATCGGACATCTACATTCCTGATCCGATCCGGGAGCCTGTGCTGAGCCCCGCCGAAGTAAAGGACTCCAGCGCGCCATCAAGCCTCGCCTGGGGTGTGAGCAAGATTCGTGCCGACGAGGTCTGGAGCGACCTGGGGATCACCGGAGCCGGCGTCGTGGTGGCCAACATCGACACCGGCGTGGACTACACCCACCCCGCGCTGGTCAACCAGTACCGTGGCACTGCCACCGGCTCCCACGACTACAACTGGTACGATCCCGGTGGCACCTACCCCAACGCCCCGGGCGACAACCACGGCCACGGCACTCATACCATGGGTACCATGGTCGGGGACGATGGGGCCGGCAACCAGATTGGGGTGGCGCCGGGGGCGCAGTGGATTGCTGCCAAAGGGTGTGGCACTGGCTGGTGTGATGGGGATCATCTCCTGAGCGCTGCGGAGTGGATGCTGGCCCCGTGTCCTATTGGCGTGGAGCCCGGCGACTCGAGTTGTGATCCCGGCAAGCGGCCGCGGGTGGTGAATAATTCCTGGAGTGGTGGTGGTGGCAACGCCTGGCTCCAGGGGGTGGTGAACGCCTGGCGGGCGGCCGACATCTTCCCCGCCTTTGCCTGCGGGAACTCTGGCCCTGATCAGGGCACCGTTGGATCGCCCGGTGATTACGCCGAGAGCTTCTGCAGTGGTGCCACCGACAACGACGACGCCATCGCCGGGTGGAGCAGCCGGGGGCCATCGTCGCTGACGCCGGAGACCAAGCCAGACGTCAGCGCCCCAGGCGTGGCCGTGCGCTCATCGGTGCCAGGCGGCGGATACGAGGACTGGAGTGGAACATCCATGGCCAGCCCTCACACTGCCGGTACGGTAGCGCTCCTGGCCGAAGCCAATCCCGCCCTGTCCATTGAAGAGATGGAACAGGCCCTCTATCGCACCGTGGTTGACCTGGGTGAAGATGGGCCGGACACGAGCTACGGCTACGGACGCATTGACGCCCGTGCAGCGGTGGGCAGCGTCATCGACGACGATCCGGTGCCCTGGTTGTTCGAGGATCCCATCCGTGGCACGGTGCTGCCTGACGCGCGGCAGGTTGTGACGTTGACCCTCAACGCCAGCGGGCTGCCGGCCGACATTTACACCACTACCCTGAGCATCGACAGTAACGATCCGGATCGCCCCACTGTGACCGTCCCGGTCACGTTGACGGTTGAGCCATCGAATCCCTTCATCGCTGGGGTGCGGATTGCCAACGTGAACGATGTCACCGCCAGCGTGTCGTGGACTACGACCCAGGATGCTGACGGGCAGGTGTACTTCGGCACCGACCCCGCAAGCCTGATCAACGTAGCCTACGATGACCGGGGGGCCGGCACCACCGACGACGTACACCACGTGAGCCTGAAGAGGTTGTCACCCAACACCACCTACTACTTCTACGTCGTGTCCAACGGGGTGCGGGATGACAAGAAAGGTGAGTTCTATGATTTCACCACCGGCGCAACCCTGGCCATCCCTCCGGTGGACAATGTCTACGGCAAAGTGTTCAAGAGCGATGGGGTCACGCCAGCCACCGATGTGCTGGTCTACCTGCGGGTGTTGGATAACGATGGCCAGGGCCATCTCGGACAATCAGCCCTGCTGAGCGGATTGACCGACGGCACCAGTTTCTGGAAAGACATCCGGAGCGGTGGCCCCATCAACCTGGGCGCGGTCCGTACGAAGGGCGGGACAGCCTATTTCGAGTACTCGCCCACCAGTGACTTGCTGCGCATCGAGGCCAAGGGCGCCCGAGACTGCGACGGGACGATGCAGGTGGATACAGACAATGACTCGCCGGCACCGCCGATGACGCTGTCATGTCTAAACATGATGAACATCGACATCGGTGTTGGCTGGAGCGTCTTCGTCTGGCCAACGAGTCCAAGCGAAGCATACAATGCCTCAAGCTTATTGGGAGCAATCCAGGATCAAGGAGGTAGCAGCGTTGAGATCAGCCGCTGGTTACCGGAGATGGGTAACTGGAGCGGTCACATCCAGGGAGTGCCCTTCAATGACTTCGACGTGGTGCCTGGCGAACCCTACTTCCTACGCTCAGATCGCCGTAGCCTGCTGCGATTGCCGGCCGGCCAGCGCGTTGCACCACGCAATGTGATCCTCCTGACCACCGGTTGGAACTTCGTAACGGTATCCCCGACGGCCGGCCGGTTGACGGCAGAGTTGGCATGCAGCCAGATCGAAGCTGAAGGCGGTGTTGCAGATGAAATTGACCACTGGGATGCCGAAACGGGCAACTGGGTCGGCCACATCTGCGGGCTGTCGTTTGGCGACTTCGAGATGAAGCCAGACCAGGGCTACTTTATCAAGGCCCGGGCGCGACATGTGTGGCGACCAGTCGGCGATAGCAGCGCGACCGCCGATCCGGGTAGGGGGGTAGGGGGGCAGGGGGGTATGGGAGCGGAGGAGCGGAGAAACGGCGAGAAGTTCCTCACTCCCGCAGCCCGGCACTCTAATCCTGTAGCCTGGGAAGCGGCAGAAGGCGGTGGGGAGATTCGCGGTGTGCGGGTGACGAACGTGACGGATCGGAGTTTCACGGTATCGTGGATGACGGACCAGCCGGCACGTGGCTTTGTGCGCTACGGTTCGACGCCGGCCCTGGAGAACGCTGCCGGCGACGATCGCGGAGCGGACATCCCTTCGACAAGCTCAGGACCACGCGCATCGCACAGCCACCACGTCACTCTGACTGGCCTGTCACCCGCGACCACGTACTACTTCACCGTCGTCTCTGGAAACACAGTGCAGAAACCCGATGGGAAGCTGAACCAGGTGACGACGGGAGCAACGCTGGGCGTGCCCCCCGTGTGGACCGTGTATGGCCGGGTGATGAAGCCCGACGGGGAGACGCCGGCGGCCGGCACGTTGGTCTACGTGACGGTACAAAATGGCGAGCAAGGCGCAGCCGAATCCGCTCCGCTATCTGCCATTACAGATGACCAGGGGTACTGGTCGCTGAACCTGGGCGCAGCGCGCACGCGCGCGGGTGATAGCTACTTCACCTTCGCAGAGGATAAGGACATCGAGGTCATTGTGGATGTCCGACACCCGAGTGCGGGAAGCCAGACTCAGGCAGTGCCAGTCCATGACCTGACGGCCGGCCTGTTATCAATGCTGGCCGGCGAGACGAGGTAGCCTCTTTGTCGCGTTTGAGCGGCAGTTATTACCCGCTCCCGGGTTGCTCTCATGGGAGCAACCCGAGGACGGCCTTACTCAACCTCAGTGAGGCGCATGAGGGAGGTTTTATCGATTACGGTCAGGCTAACCCCATAACTTATGAGTGCAAAACCCCTTGGTCTGACCCAAGGGTTGAAACGAGCTACCAGGCATTGGAGAATCTGGGCAGCACACAGATCCGAGACGTCGGATATTGGGGCAGTTGGGCCATGATCACCATCAAGGGTCAGGGGGTCTTGACAGAAGCATTTCACAACCCTGTCTACGACCCTCCCCACAACGGATGGTGTCGAATGCATAGCCTCGCGTCAACCCAGGTACAGCCACAGTTCCCATCAGCATGGTCGTTCCCTTATGTGCCGGCGACTTCAGTGAGGACGGCACTGTGACCGCCGGCGATGTGCAGACCATTGCCGCTCAATGGAATCAGCCCGCCGGCTCACCGTACGATCTTGATGGAGACGGCTTCATCACCGTCTTAGACGTCATGCGCGTAGCAAGAGCATGGGGCACATGCCCATGAGTCTCTCTCGAACGAAGCCGGTGAATGACGTCAGTTACACGCAAAGTCGACATAACAGCCACGCTTGTTAAGCTCCAGTATATTGACATAAAAGGCGTACAAATGTTCTAGTGTGCTGTGATAGGGTAGGGGGCACCGGAGGTGCTCAGTCCAGGCTTACCCGTATCGAAAGGGTTGTGAAGCATATACCTCACGAGGTGTTCAACTGTTGAACACCAGGACGCACAGGCAATCCTGAAGTATATGCTTTATCAGGTATTCAACCATTGAGTGCTCGGACCCGTAAGGAAGCTCGTGAAGTATATACTTCATAAGGTGTTCAACTGTTGAACGCCTGGACTCAAGTAACATGCGCCCACTTGAGCAGC
>CAZHMV010000204.1:0-8728 GCA_964532665.1 uncultured Anaerolineales bacterium | reverse complement strand
GCCTGATCCTGCCCGAAGACGTCGAGAGTGGGGCGATCTCCCACGCCCTGGCGTTTGCCATCCCGGGGCTGCGCAACCTCAGCCCCGACCCATACGAGCCTATCGCGTCCGACTACTTCTATCCGGCTTCAACAACCGAGACCGACTACTACAACACCAACCCCAACGCCCTGGCGGCCGGCCAGCGCATCCGCCTGAAGCAGACCATCGTGGACGATTCCGGCAATCCGATTGACGAGACCCAGCTAGCTCCCATCACCCGCATGTTCCTGACGGCGCTGCGGGACTACGGGGCCTACCTGGTGGACAACGCCGGCGGGTTCATTTTCTATGCCGAGGAGATCAAAACGGCTGTGCTCCACCTGACCGACGACTAGGTGAACGCGCTGATCGGCGAATCGCCGGGTACGCCGCTGTCAACTCGCAGGACTAAATGGCAAACCGTGATGCGCGTGCTTAACGGTGAGCTGATGCAAATCCCGTTCGCCTACGGGACGATCGGCCAGGACCCGCCGCCGGCGGCGCAGGTTACGACTGCGAATTTCGAGGTGGTTGAACCTGCCACGCAGCCTGTCTGCCCTGACTTCGCAGATCCGGCGGGCGTGGGCTTGGAGGATATTCTGGCAGTGGCCGGCAATTGGGATAAGACCAGCTCCGACCCCAACTGGAATCAGATTTCGGATTACGATCTCGACAAGGATGGCGACATCGACGTCGTGGACGTCATGCTGGTCGCCGCCCAATGGGGAAATTCGTGCTAACCGCGCAGAGGCCGGCGTGCGTCGTTCACCTGCCGCTGCTGGCAAGGTCGTGGCGGCTCTCGACGTGCTCGTTCCTCAGAATGGTCAAAGTCAATGTCTTAATGACAGAAAGTACTCCCTGATCCCCAGTCCGTGGTAGAGCCCGAACTTCCACCCCACGTCCGCCTGCCACGTGCTTTCCAAAGCAAATTCAAACACCACGTCCGGGGGCTTTCCTTCCTCCCAGATCAGATGATTGCGCCGGATTCCTCTGGGCATTCCCAGCGCAACCAGTACATCGGGCGCAACCGATCTGGTAGAGGCGCCCTTCTCGTAGTACATCAACAGGTCTGCCCCAACATACGTTTGTTGATCGAGGTGTTGTTCCAGCGCAAAGCGAGTGTCCGTGATACAGCGGTATTGGGGATCGTTGTCAGCATCCCCATAGGCAGAACACCAGACCTTGACCACCAGTCACGTTTCTGATACAATGGGTTTACACATTGCAGCTTGGGTGCTTACTCGCGCCGCGCGCAGAACAGGCGGGGAATGGGCCATGTCCAGCCGACCGGCAACCGAACCATCCAGCGGGTATTCGGCAGCGGAACTACAGATATATCTGCTGGGCCCACCGGAGGTGAAATGGGCCGGCCAGCCCCTTGCCATCCCGCGTCGCCAGGCTCGTGCTCTCCTCTACCACCTGGCTGCCCGGCTGGAACCCGTTCCCCGTGAGCAACTCTGCTTCCTCTTCTGGCCCGACACCCCGGAATCCACCGCCCGCCGCAACCTCAGCCACCTGCTGACCCACCTCCGCCGGGCCCTGCCGGCACCAGAAGTGCTGCTGACCGCCAACGATTGCATCGCGCTGGACCCGCGCCGCACCTGGTCAGATACGGCGGCCCTTGAGGAACTAAGCGCGACCCTCCCTGGGAACCCCCGGTTTCTCGGAGAGGCCGGGGCTCTGGGGGCTCCCCAACAGACCGTCGATCTCTACCGAGGGCCGTTCCTGGCCGGCTTCTCCCTGCCTACCAGCACCGAGTTCGACGCCTGGGCCGCCCGAGAGCGACGTGTCCTGGAGCGCCTGTACCTGGAGGCACTTGCGACCTTGATCGAAGAGCGAACCAGTCGGGGAGCATACGATGAGGCCATTGCCTGTGCTCAACGCTACCTTCAAACTGACGATCTGGCCGAGGAAATACACCGCCGGCTCATCCAGCTCTTTGCGGCTGCAGGTAATCGGCGAGCAGCCCTGCAGCAGTTTGAACGCTGTGCTGCCATCCTGGAACGCGAACTCGGCGTAAGCCCCTTGCCGGAGACCCGGGCAGTTTACCGCGCCATTCTGGAGGAGCGGCCCCCGCCGCTCCCGCGTTCGACAGCCGAGCCAGGCTGGACGACCTTGCCCGGCCTGGACGCTCCTCTGGTCGGACGAGAGGAAGCATTACGCCAGTTGGAGTATGCCTATGTCCGGGCACGGGCCGGTAATGGCAGTGTGGTGCTCATTTCTGGTGAGGCCGGCATCGGTAAGTCCCGTCTCATGCAATACTTCGCCACTCGCCTGCAATACAGGGCACTGGTCCTGGTAGGGGGCGGCCAACCTGGCGCCCAACCCCTCCCCTACCAACCCATCACCCAGGCCCTGCGCGCTGCGTTGAGATACGGAGACAAGGGGATAGGGGGACGAGGAGACAAGGGGACATCATTCCATTCCCCCATCTCCCTGTCCTCCCATCTCCCCCTCTCCTTGTCTCCTGTGTGGTTGGCCGAGGTCTCTCGTCTGCTTCCCGAAGTGGGTACAGTGTGTCCTGACCTGCCGCTGCCGCTACACGTCGAGCCGGACCATGCCCGTACCCGGCTTTTCGAGGCTCTCTGTCAGGTGGTGCTGGCGCTGGCAAGCGGTCCGCAGCCCTTGCTCTTGTGCCTGGATGACCTCCACTGGGCCGATGGCACCACCCTGGACTGGCTGGCTTACCTGGGCACCCGACTTCGGGATAGCCGGCTGCTGATCCTGGGCTCCTATCGTAGCGAAGAGGCCCACACCGTGGCCGAGTTGCGCCACAGCCTGGACCGGCAGGGCATCCTGTCCGAGTTGAGATTGGCCGGGCTGGACGTGGCGGCCGTCCTTCAGTTGTTGCGCCACCTCGTTGGCCTCGAGCCAGGGGATGACGTCCTGGCAAGCCGGCTGCAACGGGCCACCGGCGGCAGTCCCTTCTTCCTGCTAGAGACACTGCGAGCGCTCATCGAAGGCGGTCGGCCGCTGCACGATCTGCGGAATGGGGAAGACTTGCCTCTCCCGGACACTGTCCGCCAGGCTGTGGAGACCCGTCTCGGACGCCTGAGTGCAAAGGCCCGGCAGGTGCTGGAAGCCGGCGCCATCCTTGGTCCAACCTTCAGTTTTGACCTGGTGCGTCTGACATCGGGACGTCGAGAACTGGAGGCGATGGATGGTTTGGACGAACTGGTAGGCCGACAATTGCTGGCCGAACAGGACGCCGGCTACCGCTTTCACCACGACCTGGTCCGCCGCGCTGTGGTCGCAGGCCTGAGTCCCGTACGACGTCAGTTGTTGCACCGGCGCGCTGGCCTGGCCTTGCAGCAACTCGACCCACATGCGGTAGCGGCCCTGGCCCGCCACTTCCAGGCCGGCGGCGAAGTCAAAAAAGCGCTGCACTACCACGGCCTGGCGGCTCAGCGAGCAGAGGCGCTGTTCGCCTGGCGCGAGGCCGAGGAGCACCAGGGGTGGATGCTGGAGTTGCTGGATCAGCTCGACCCCGACTGCTCGCGGCCGGACTGCCAGGCCCGGCGCGGTCAGGTGCTGGCCGAGCGGGCTCATCAGCGCTTCCTTCGGGGCCGGCTGGCGGAACGGGACGCCGACCTGGCGGCGTTGGCCGCCCTAGCCGAGACCAGCGGCGACAGGAACTTGCGCCTGCAAGCTCTCGCCCACCAGGTCCGTTACCTGAACCTGGATGGACAGTATGCGGAAGCCATCGCCGCAGCCGAGCAGGGTGTCGCTCTTGCTCACCGTCTGGGCAAAAACCTGGCGCACGCCCGCTTCCTGGCTCAGATCGGCTTCGCTCACTATTTCATGGGGCAGCCACAGCCGGCGCTCACGGCCCTGGAATCCGCCCTCGAAGAAGCTGGAGAAATGGCCGGCCCGGAAACGCGAGGGCGCATCACTCACATCTTGGGCTACGTGCACCTTCACCTGGGGAACTACACCCAGGCCCTGGCCTGCCAGCGAGAGGCGTACACCTCTCATCAGGCTGTTGGCGACTACAACCGAATGGCCTGGGACCTCACAGACATGGGAATCGTCTACACCCGGCTCAACCGGTTGCCAGAGGCAGAACAACATCTGACGGAAGCCCTCGCCCTGGCACGGAAGGTCGGGTCACAGCCGGCCGAATCCTACGCTCTCAACAACCTGGGCACACTGCACTACGTGCGCGGCGACTACTCGGCTGCACTGGAATGCCACACGGAGTCACTGGCTCTCCAGCGTGCGACAGGCAGCCGGCGAGGCGAGGCTTCAGCGCTGGCGAATTCCGGCGTCGTCCATCTGGCGTTGGGTGACTGTGCGACCGCGGAATCCATGCTCCGCCAGGCGATTGGCATCCAGGAGGCGATTCGGTACGAGAGCGGACTGGCTGAGGCGCTGGCCCACCTGGCCCGGGTGCTGGCCGGCCTGGGACGGCCCGACGATGCGTTGGACGCTGCCAGGCAATCGCTGGCGGTGGCGCGACGCATCGAAGACCGCTACAGCCAGGTCTCAGCGCTGAATGCCCTGGCGCAGTTGCACCTGGACAGGGGCGAATCGGTGGCGGCACTCCCGCTGGCCGGCGAAGCTGTGGCGTTGGCAGAGGAAGCGGGTTTGGTACATGGCCGCATCTTCGGACTAACGGCCCTGGGCCTGGCCTACCTGGCACTGGGCGACTCGGAGCAGGCGCATCGTTACGCTGCGCAGGCGGTGGCTATGTTGCAGCAACAGGGCTGCATCGAAGGTCCGGAAGAGACCGTCTACCTGGCCCATTCCCGCGTACTGACTGCCATGGGCCGGCACACCGGGGCCGCGCAGGCCCTCAGTTGGGCGCGTGCTGAGGTGGAAGCTGAGGCGGGCCGCATTGCCGATCCTGAGCAGCGCCGGCGCTATCTGAAGTTCCACGCAGTCTCAGCAACCCCGGTTTTCGAGGAGTGAGGCACGCCTACGTGCCGAACGGAGCCTGCTGACTCCTCAAATCTGCGGGGCCGTGGGCTACATCTTGATTGTCGACCTTACCACGGTGTCCATGTACGAGGAGGCGACGAGCGATCCCGCGACCGCTGCGCTTCTAATCTTCATGACCCTCGTCGCAGCGACAGCCTTTGTCCTGCCTCTGCTGGGCCTGCACCGGCGCATGGTCGAGGCGAAAAAGCCTCTGGAAGCGGCGGTCAGCCAGCGCATGGAAGCCGCCATCACTGAACTGCACCGCCGGGTAGATGCCGGCGACCTGGAGGGCATGACGGAGTTGCACCGGACGATGGCCAGCCTGGAGATTGAGCGCGACGTGCTGGCCAGAATCCCGACCTGGCCCTGGCAGCCGGGTACGCTGCGTGGAGTGGCATCGGCGGTGACGCTGCCGGTGTTGGTGTGGCTCATCGAGCAGATTCTGGCCTACTATCTGGGCTCGTAGCAGCCGCTTCAGCGGTTCTCGTGCCTGTGGCAACGCCTACTCTTCTTCGCTCTCCGCTAGCCAGAAGTTAGCGAACCACGACCAGGGGACATCGTTCAGCACCTGCGGTTCACCGCTGCCATCGGCATTGATGAGCAGGATTCGATTCGACAACCAGGTAAGCCAGCAGTGCCCGCACCTTATCCGAAGCAAGATCGGTGACGGGTTCCTCATCCAGGGCTATCTGAAGGGGCCCAAGCAGGCGGATGGACAGATGGGCCATTTCCCCTCCTTGCCGGGAGACACACAATGGCTCTGCGGATACCTGGATTATACAGTATCAAGGGGTAAGGTTCAACTTTCACGTTTTCGTCACGTTTTCCAGACGTTTTCGTCATGCTCGACTGCTATACTATAAGCGGAACAAGTATCCGCTCAGGGGTAGCTTGCCCGAAACCGAATCGGATAGGACTATGGCCAGAGAACAACCCGATTATTTGTCATACCTGTTGCGCCTTTGGCGCGTGACGGGCGATGACAAAACGAATCAGGGTGATGAAGCTTCGCATTGCACGGGAGAAACGGTAACCTGGCGCGCGTCCCTCGAGAGTGCGCTCACTGGCGAGCGGAAGGGCTTTGCCAGCCTGGATGATTTGTTCGACTTCTTGCGCAGGCAAACCGACGTGTCGTCATGATGGGGTGCAGACGAATGTGCAGGGACAACTGGAATGAACGAGAACCCCCGCTCAAGCACTTAATAAGGAAATGTACGATGAATCGGCAACAAACTCTCATCCGGTTAGCGGTCCTGGGTCTCCTGCTGGCGCTGGTGGTCGGGCCGGCTCAGGCTCAGGGCCCCCTGTCCAGATCTCAGACCACCACCATCACCTTCGAGGAGACGATCCCCCAGCCCCAGGTAGTCCGCAACCAGTACTGCAACAACACGGCCACCAACAAGGGCGTTGAATTCCTGGAACCCGTGCGCATCTTCGCGCCCACGGTCCAGACGGCCAGCCCTACTCACGCCGTGATCAACGAGTTCCCCAGCATGGAATTCGATGAGGTGAAGACAGTCAAGGTTCGGTTCACCACCAGCCAGTCCCAGGTCAGCATGAAGGTGGGCCTGGACCGCTACTACCCCTTCCAGGTGACCGCCACTCTCTACGCCTACAGCAGCGACACCCCAGGCACCGGCTTTATCAACTATGCCACCACCTACCGGGGATACGGACCAACCCCGATCACCCAGACTCTGTCCCTGTCCTCAGCAGCGGGTGACATCCGCAGCGTTGAGATCGACTTCACCGGCCCCTCGTCGGGCAACTATGCCTTCGAGGTGGTTGACGACCTGACCTTCAGCAGTGTGGGCCCGACCTGTACCGGTGCCGACACCACTGACCCCACGGTGCAGATCACCAAGCCCATAAGCGCCGGGCAGACCTTCTACAACCCCAACATCGAACTGGCCTTCAAGGCCAGCGACAGCGGGACCGGCGTGGCCAAGGTCCAGGTATCGTTCCTCGACGCCAGCAGCAGCGAGCTGAGTTCGTTCTACGTGTGCGGGGGATCGGGGGTGCCGCCATGCCCGGTCCCGTCCAACAATCTGAGCTACGACTTCTACACCTACCTGCCGCTGAACACGGCCACCATCCGCGTGAAAGCCTGGGACTTCGCCGGCAACAGCGGCCAGGCAGAGCGCTCCCTCACCCTGACCTGGTTCGGCAACAGCTTCAACCTCTGGGCCATGGCCATGGAGATCACCCAGGGAATCCAATCCTGGCTGCCGACCAGCACCCAGCACACCGCAGTCATCACGCCGACCTTCACCTATCCCGCCGCCCCGACGGCGGTGCCCCTGGTCGCGGGCCGGACCACCATCGTCCGGGTCTATGCCGGCGTGGAAAACACGGTCAGTGGCGTGCCGGTGACCAAAGCCAGGGCCTGGCTGCGCTGCTACACCGACGCAGCCTTCTCCATCTCCTGCAGCGGACCAACCAAGCTTTCGCCCAAGAACCAGCCCCCGCAGATTCCGCGGGAGATCACCGTCCGGCCCGGCGACAGCCTGGACACCAAACGCCGCGACACCAGGCTGAGCTGGAACTTCGAGCTGCCGGGTGCCTGGATCCAGGCAGGCCGCATCTACCTGGAAGCCGAGGTCGCGCCCCCCACCGGGGTCACGGAGTGTGGCACCTGCTACGACGCCGCTAACCGTATCCGCGTCTCGCAAGTAGACTTCAACACGGTGCCCAACTTCACCAACAACCTGGTCCATCTCGTGCGGATCAGCCGCCAGTTGAGCGGCACCACCACCGCGCCTACACAGGCACAGATCAACGCGCCCACGGATTTCTTCCGCAAGACGTACCCGGTGGACGAGGCCAGCGTGTCCTCCACCCCGAACGCTACCTGGACTCTCAATGATTGCGGTAACAATTGTGACCCCGATCCGCAGAAGAACCTGGATGTGCGCTGCGGTCGGGTCACCGGCCTGCTGGCCAACTCCTTTCCCAACAAGGCCAACAAGATGGCCGTCCTGGCCGTGATTGATACCGGCTACCCCTGCTCCGGCCGGGGCGGCGGTGGGTACGCTTACACCAACGCCGGCGCTCCAGCCAAGACCGGGGGCGAGGAAGTTGGACACGCTGTGGGCCTTAGCCATGCGGGGCCGCCGCCGGGGCACGGCGCCGAGTGTCAGGCCGCATCGGGCGGGTGTGACAACGACTGGCCCTGGCCCCACGGGACCACCGGCGCCTTCGGCTTCGACATACTCAACTGGACCGTCCAACCACCCGGTACCACCGAGGCCGATCTGCACGACTTCATGTCCTACGGCAGCCCGAATTGGGTGTCGCCGCGCAACTGGATCCGCGTCTACAACGCTTTCACCAACAGCAACCTGGCGTATCCGAAGTCCGGCCAGCAGAGCAGTGCCGGTGGTGAGCTCAAGGCAAGCGTTGCTCCCGAAATCGCTCCGACGACAGCGCTCACAGCCACGAGCAGCTACCTGCTGGTGCGCGGTGAGTTCGACGAAGATGCCGGCTGGACGCTGCGGCCGGCCTACGAACTGCAGTTCCCTCAGGGCTCCCACGACGATCTGGGCGAGGGCGACTACACCATCGAGCTGCTCAACGCCCTGGAACAGGTGGTGTCCGTCCGCCATTTCTCCCTGCCGCCAGGCCACATTGATACCGACGATCCCGAGACCGTGCTGATTCCGCCACCCAGCTTCGTGGAAATTCTACCGCTGCCCGAGGGTGTGGAGACCATTGCCCTGCGTACGGTCACGGAGACGCTGGCGGTGGTGTCTCGCAGCGCCAACGTCCCCTCCGTCGAGATCCTCTC
>CAZHMV010000203.1:0-8757 GCA_964532665.1 uncultured Anaerolineales bacterium | reverse complement strand
CAGATCAACCCCCAGGAGTTCCCACTGACGGAGTTTGGGTATGTGGATCGTGAGACGGGGGAGACGAAGATCGTGAAGGTCTTAGTGTAATCTCTAGCTTCACTCAGGAAACGAAGAAAGGGGGGAATGTTCGTATGACTTCCGACCGCGAATGGCTACGCGAGCGATTGAAACTAGTCGAGGAGTGGTTAGCAAATCCGGATAGAGAGTTCGAATACGAAGGTGAAGGTCGTGGCCGGCGGCGAACTCGTCCGTCAAGTCGTCGAGACACAATGCGGCATCGAGAGGCCCGCCTGTTGCGCAAACTGTTGGCGAAAGTCCCCGAAGGCCGGGTATTGGAGACGCTGATAGGGTGGCGCCGCCAGCTAGGTGAGTTCCTGGCAAACCATCGCCAGCGTTACAGGGAGCAGCAGAGGGCATATGATGATTGGTGGCGACTCCCGCCGCATCAAAGAGAGAACATGCCACAGCCACAGAAGCCACCTTCTCCCCGGTACATCGACCGAGATGGTGCTCCGTGGATCATTGACGACCGTTTTCTAAACTTGCTCGATGACCTCATCGAGCGTCTCCAGAAAGGACTCAATGAGTCGTAGAAGATGAGGTGATTGTCTTCTGAGCAAGCAGATACCCATGCCTGTTTTCACACCTGAAACACCGTTGGGCCAGGCCGTTCAGGCTTTGCTGCTCGACCATCCCAAAGGACTTACGCTGACGGAAATCCGGCGTCTTCTCCGTCGGAAAAGAGGTCTTCATGTTAGCGAAAGCAACCTGCAGGAGTTGCTCAACCACGCTCGAACCTTCACCGCCTTCTCTGGCGGTCGGTACGCGCTGGCTGGCAGTGAGAGCCAGTTCCTTGACCAGGAACAAGAAGAAGCAGTGGACGAGACACCCCCTGACCCTTGGGCACACCCCCTGATCACCAACCTGCCTCGCGCTCGCCATAACTACATCGTTTTCGATCTCGAAACCACCGGTACCGATTCGCAAAAGGATCGTATCATCCAGATTGCCGCCCTGAAGGTTGTAGATGGCATCCCGGTGGCGGCGCGCAACTGGTACATCAATCCCGATGACGTAGAAATACCCTATTCGGTGCAGGTCATCCTCGGCATAGCCGATGATCCTGCCATTAGCCAAGCCATCACCGCTGCACCGCCGTTAGCCGAAGTGTTGCCTGCATTCCTGGACTTTGTGAGCGACCTACCTCTGGTCGCCCACAATGCGCGTTTTGACGCCCGCTTCCTGTCCGCTGCTCTGGACGATCATCCGCTCACCAACCCCATTGTGGATAATCTGGAGTTGGCCGTCCTTCTGCTACCCAACCTGGCTAGTCATCAACTGGCCAAGGTCGCCGAGGCAGTTGATCTCTCGGTGGATGACTTGACGGCTGAGTGGGCAATCCTTGATCTGGATAGCAACTTCGCCGGCCACACCGTCTCCGCTGCCACACTCCACAACGCAGTCACCGATGTCTACGTACTACACCGAGTCTACCGACGTTTGCTGGAGATATTCGACGATCCGGGGCCGGTTCATGATCTTCTGCACGCGTTGTTGCCCGAAGCCTTCGCCCCAGATGCAGCCTTCAACGGCGTAGACGATGTGCTGTTGGCTCCCTTGCGCGCCCAATGCGATTGGGCGATGTGCCCCGCTGAGGTAACGCCGTCTCACAACGTCCCCTCCGCCGATCAGATCCTGGCCGACTATCTGGATGCCAGGGCCTATCAACCTCGTCGAGGCCAGATCGAGATGCAGCGCCTCTTGGTGGATGCCCTTGCCAGCGATGAGTATGCCATGGTAGAAGCGCCCACCGGTACCGGCAAGACGCTGGCCTACTTGATAGTGGCGGTGCAGCAGGCTCTGAGCGATGGTCGGCGGGTGGCGCTCTCGACTGCCTATCGCAACCTGCAGGATCAACTGCTGGATGAGATCGACAGCCTCCAGCGATACGGGCCGGCGGCCTTTCGCAGCCAGTTGCTAAAAGGCGTGGGCAACTACCTTTGCTGGAGCCAACTGGCTCGCTATCTGGGAGAAGGTGACCCTCGGCGAGCGAAGGCCGCCCGCACGCTGACGTTAGCTGAGCGATTTGTCCTGGCCTACGTAGCGCTGTGGCTGTCCAACAGCGACCACGGTACAGCCGACGAGTTGAGCTATTGGCTGTTGGAAACATTCCCCATTGCCCGTAGTGTAGTGCACCAGTTGCGTGCCAGCGCCGCCTGCCATCCGGATCTACAGGCAGCTTGCACAGCCTGTCCGATGCCGGCTGCTTACGCCAACGCACAGCAAGCCGAAATCGTGGTCATCAACCACGCCCTCTGGTTGTCTGACCCGCAACGTCTGCCTCCGTTTGGCCGCCTGGTGCTGGATGAAGCCCACACGTTGGAGGACGTAGCCACCAACGCCTTGACCGAGGAAGTCTCGTCAGAAACGTTGAGCGATCTACTGAAACGTCTGTACGATCCACGCACTGACAGAGGGTTGCTACCGCGCATTCGGGCCAGTAGCGATCACGCCGAGGCGCGCAATGCAGCCGCCGGCGCCATCAACGCGGTACGACGCGTGAGTTTGCTGGTACAGGATTTCGGTCCCTACCTGGTACAGTTTATCCGCCGCTGCACGGGACAGATAGACCCCCGGTTCGGTGCGTCCTACCGGCTGGAAGCCCCGCCTTGGAAAGTGCATGGTCCCCGCTGGCAGCGGGTGGACAACGCTCGCCGGCAACTGTTTGGCTTGCACCTCAAGGACTTGCTCGACGCTTTGGCGCGCCTGCGGCACGCCGCCGCCGAAGCCCCCGACCTGGCCTATCGTGCTGCTACCTTACGTGAGCTAACCGAACTGATCGACGGGCTGACCGAGCAACGTCAATTAGCTTATGATTTGGTCAAGGTCAACGATCAGACGTTGGTTTATTGGTTGGAGGTGGGACCACCAATTGATCCCGCATCTGAGGAGCGGGATGCCCGGCCGCAATGGTGGGCCTTCAAGGCGGCGCCCATCGATGTGGGCGAGGCATTGCAGCCGTTCTACGAGCAGCTTGCCAGCGTGAGCCTGGTCTCGGCCACGCTGGCGCTGCGTGGCAACGACTTCAGCTACTTCATCGAACGCCTGGGGCTGTCCCATCGGCTGAACAGCCACTACGTGCGGAAGCTGCCGCCGGCGTTGCCTTACGATGAAAACGTCTTTCTCGGGCTCGCCGACTATCTGACTTACGCCCCGCTACAGCATACGATGGAGAGCTTCAAGGAAGAGTTGGCTAGTGAACTAAGCCTGTTCCTGCGTTTCACCGACGGGCGGACCCTCGGCCTGTTTGCCGCCCGCAACCGCATGGAAGCCATTGCCGACCGGATTGAACCCGAGCTGACACGTCAAGGCATTCCGCTTCTGGTGCAAACACCAGGTGACTCCCGCCGTCGTCTCCTGGAGACGTTCAAGGAGCGTCGGGAATCTGTTCTCTTCGGCCTACGCAGCTTTTGGGAAGGCGTGGATGCACCTGGGGAGACTCTCTCCTTCGTGCTAATGGAAAAGCTTCCCTTCCCCTTGCTTATCGAACCGGTCCACCGGGCTCGGGCGGAGCATCTGGCCCGGCAGGGCAAGTCCGAGTTCGACGATTACATGCTCCCCCTGATGCTTTTGCAGTTCAAGCAAGGCTTCGGTCGCCTGCTTCGTCAGGAGGATGACCGTGGGGCGGTGATCCTCTTTGATCGGCGTATCCACCGCAAGTACTACAAGGCCGATCTGCTGGCCTCGCTCCCTGGCTACCGGCCGCGTGACGAAGAAGCCGAGCGGTCGCGCCGCCGCTTCTATGAAACCCTGGCTCACACCTTCCCTGATCTCATTGATCTGGGTGCCAAGCAAGACCTGCTGGCCGGCCTCCCGGAAGACATTCTGCTCGATCTGGAAGCAACGCTGGAAAAATATCGCCTGCCGGCGGTTATCCCCCACAGCGAGTACGAGCAGTGGCGACCCACGCTGCTGGCTGCGATGAGGGAACTGTTCGATCACGAGGAATTCCGGACCATCGCCGGCGTACCGGCTCAGGAACAGGTCATCCGCCACCTGCTGGCCGGTGAAGATGTGCTGGGCGTGTTGCCCACCGGATCGGGAAAATCGCTGACCTTCCAACTGCCGGCCCTTCTGCGTCAGGGGGTGACGTTAGTTTTTTCACCTCTAATCGCCCTTATGAAAGACCAGGTGGCCGGATTGAACGAGAAAGGCATTGAGGTAGTGGGGGCCATCTACAGCGGCCAGTCAGCCAGCGACCGGGACGATGTTTTTGAGCGGATGCGTCGAGGACGAGCACGTTTGGTTTACATTTCGCCGGAGCGGTTGCGAGATCCGCAATTGCTGGCCACGCTGCATCACACGCCGGTGGTGCAGGTGGTGGTGGACGAGGCCCATTGCGTTTACATGTGGGGGCCAAGCTTCCGTCCCGACTTTCTCTACCTGCCCCGGCTGTTCGACGTGCTGGGCTATCGAGCTCCACTGACAGCCCTCACCGCTACGGCTACACCAGCGATGCAGGAGGCAATCGTCGAAGCCCTGACCCTGCGTCAGCCAACCCGCGTGATAGCGCCAATTGACCGTCCGGAGCTTCAGTTCATCGTCTACAATGCCGATAGCCACTATGGGGCCATCAAGAGTCGGAACGACAGGTTTCGGCAACTGTTGCGAATCATCCAGGCCGCTGACCGGGAGCGCCCACCCATTCTGGTCTATGTAGCCACTACTATTGAGGCTGAGCAACTAGCCGGTCACTTGCGAGTGGCTGGCTACGATGCCCGAGCCTACCACGGCAAGATGGATCCCGCCGATCGCACCAGTGTTCAAGAGATGTTCATGGATGATCACATCAACATTGTCGTCTGTACCAAAGCCTTCGGGATGGGGATCGACAAACCCAACATTCGCTACGTCATTCACTACAACATGCCCGGTGACCTGGAGAGCTACTTCCAGGAGGCAGGGCGTGCCGGCCGGGACGGAGAAACGGCGTACTGCATTCTTCTCTATCACAAAGGCGACATCGGCACTCAGGAATACTTCATCGACAACAGCACGCCGGACGAAGCAATGATCAATCGAGTGCTGCGTCACCTGGCTGCTCTGCCCGATAACGTCCTCTACCTGAACCCCGATGATTTGCAAGAGCGCCTGGGTCTGGAGGACGTGCAACTGCGAGTGGCCCTCCACCATCTGGAAGCCCAGGGATATCTGGCCCGCTCCGCTGATTTCACCCTCACCGGCGCGCTCACTTTTCAGATGGCTCCGGAGGAGGCCCTGGACGCCTGGCGCATTGACGCTGAACCCGGTGCTGACCTGCTGGCCCGTTTGCTACGCCATGCCCGCTGGCCGGCCTACCGCAAATTGGAAATCGAGTTGCTGCCCCTGGCCGATGCGCTCTCGGTCTCCCCTGATACGATCGACCGCTTGTTGTTGCGGCTCGCCCTGCGCGGTGAGGTGGTTTACCGCCCCTGGCGGCGAGGCTTTGTACTGGAAAAGGGTGACAAGATGCAGCCGGGTAAGCATGTGCCGGCCGGGGCGCTGGCTGCTGAACAGCACCGCGCCGAGATGCACCGCAAGCTGGAGGAAATGATCTCCTACGCCGAGGGGAACACTGCCTGTCGCCGGGCGGCCGTTCTGCGCTACTTCGGTCAGCCGGCGCCGAATCAGTGTGAAGGCTGCGATGTCTGCCAGCCGGAGCGGGAGTGGCCCTGGAGCTTGGTCACCTCGCGCGACTTTGCTACACCAGACGCTTACGTTGATCCAGCATTCGTCTTCTTGGAGACAGTCAAGTGGAACCTGGACCGGGCACGCAAGTACGGTGCGCCCTATGGCACCGGCACGTTGTTGGCTCTCCTCGCAGGGAACCAATATGCTGCCACTTACTACGAAGACGATCCACATCTGAAGCGGTGGCGCATTCAACAGTTGCGCAGTTGCCCTCACTGGGGCGTGCTGTCGGTGTTGCCGGCTCGCGAGCGTGTGCTGAGGGAAGTCCTGACCCGCATGTTGGCCGAGGGTTACGTGAGGCAGGCGCATCAGACATGGGAGGGCGGAGGAACGTACGAATATCTGGACCTTACAGAAAAAGGACTCCATCAATTGACATCAGGGAGGTTATTGCAGTGGGAGATCAGATGAAAGTCCTCCGCCGACGCAAATATAGTATCGATAAGATCAACTTTATCCGCCAGGCGCTGGCTGGTTACGTGGGAGACAGCGCCATCGCAAATGAGATGGTGCAAAATGCAGACGATGCAGAGGCGTCTTGCATTTCGTTTCACTTCTGCCCCGACGCATTGGTTGTGCGGAACGATACCATTTTCACTGAGCAGGATTTTAGCAACATCACCTATATCGCCAGCGGCGGCAAACGGGCTGAAGAACGTAAGATTGGAACCTGGGGCACTGGTTTTCTTTCTGTCTTTCACCTGACCGACGCGCCTGAGCTGCTCTCTGCTGGAGAACACATCATTTTCGATCCCACGAAGGACGAATTACTGGTACGCGAGGCGGCGGTGAGAGACAGAACTGAGTTTCGCTTACCTTGGCGCCGCCACGCGACGGAACTGGGCCGCCGTCTCGAAGCTGACACCTGGAGCGATGAGGCCATCCAGCGACTCAAGGATAAGTTGATCACAGATGTTTATCGGTTGGTGATCTTTCTGCGACATGTGAACGTGATTGAGGTTTATGAGGGTGATGCAGATGAAAAGCTCCTTTGTCGTGTCGAACGACGACAGGTGGAAGTACAAGGGCCCTCAAAGTTCACCCGCGAATGCTGGGACATTGAATATCGGCGGGCTGGTGTACAGCCACGCACTGACACCTGGCTGTACTATCGCGGTCAGGTTCCCCGCTACTTTGGCGTGGAAGGTAGTACCATTAAGGATTTCGGTATCGCGGTCGCTTTCCCGTTGGAAAACCGTGGCTGGCTTGACGAAAATGTCCCTGGAACCCTCTACAACTTCTTGCCGACCCCTATCCAGACCGGCTATGCCTTTCAAATCAACGGCGCGTTCTTTCCTGACAGCAACCGGCGCAGCATTCTGGTCGATCAGTTTACGCAGCGCGAAAAGAGCTTGTGGAATCAGCGTGTGTTGCACGCCTTGGGTGATCTTTTCACCGAGGTCATTCTGGACATTCGTGACCAGGTTAAGGCCCCGCGCCGCTTCTATGAATTGCTTCCCATCCATCGTCCAAACGACGACTTCTTGGTTCCCATTCACGATGCTTTCCGGAAAGTCGCCCCGGACTCGCCAATTGTGTTCACCAGCCTGAGAGCATGGCAGCGCCCAGAAGAGGTGTTCGTCGGCCTCCCGGGATCCCGACTACCGGCGTTGGCTGCTGATTACCTGCCCGTTCTACCCTCTGCACCTCAAGACTTTCGCGATTTCCTGACCAACGTTCTGGAAGCTCCCCGGCTTACGTGGTTTCAGGTCGTCACACATTTGCAACCTCAACTACAAGAGGGCCAGCGCCTGGTTGATGCGCATCAAATGATCAACGGCCGCGAAAAGCTGCAACAACTCTATCATGAGTTGCCTTCATCCCCGACACCCGAACAACAGCGTGTTTTGGGCAGAATTGCCTTGTGCCTGGCAGATGACGAGACCCTGTGGCCTCTTGAGAGCGAAATCTGGCGTGCTGACGAGTCCACCCGCCGGCTGTTGGCCAGCGCTAGCATCCGGTTTTTGGATGCGGAAATGCAGGGCCAATTTCCTCGACTCTTTGAAAGCCTGGTGCCAGAGTTCCGAGGGGCCGATTTAGTGAATTGGCTGGCCCGACAGGAATGGCCGGCCACACCTTTCCCACTGGAGGCGGCGCCGGCAGTCTTGGGTGATGCTAATCATCTGGCCAATCTATTGCAGTTCATCTCCGATGACTTACACGAGGTGAACTCTGAGACACTGGCCGGGTTGCCTCTCGTACGCACGGAGAACGACCGTCTCCTCCGTGGCTGCGACGCTGTCTATCTGCACGACGACCCGGACGAGCGAGCCCTGCTGCGGGGCCGTGGCCTGGCTTTCGTTCACCCAGATTGGGCAGACGATGAACGTATCAAGGCTGTCTACCGTAAGGCAGGTGTTCGGGATCTGCTTCCTCGGCACGTGATCGCAACTCTGCAAAGAGATTTCCCAGACTGGCATGAGCTATCCCACACCGAGTTGGTCCAACAACTGTTGGCTCTTTATCGTTACTTCAGCCGCCAGTCCCATCAATTGGCCCCAGCCGACAAGGGGGCTCTGCGCCACTTGCCCCTTTGTCTGACTCGACAGGGGCGACTGGCGCCGGCTAAAGAGGCAGGCGCTTCCCTTCACCTGCCTCCCGTCAAAAGTCTGGGGGATGGTCGTGCGCTGACTCATCTGGACAAGCTACAACTGGACTATCTTATTCGCAGTGACTTGATAGCTCAAAGCGGAGGTTCCTTCCTCACACAGGTGTTGGGTCTCACAGCATTGTCTCCGGCCGAGTTGATCCGCACTGTGATTCTGCAAAATTACGATGACTCTCGTCTGGACGACGCGGCCCGGCAAGATCTGCTTCAGTACATCAGTGAGCAAATGCGCGGTCTGGGGGAGGGCAAACAGCGGGAATTGTGGCCAGAACTGGTCCGGGCCCCACTGGTGCGATGTGAAGACGGAGTGTACCGACGAGGCAAAGAGGTGTATTTCGCTTCGCCGGCACTGGATGCTGTGTTTGTCGCCGGTTATCACCGCTTGCACCCCGATTATGGCGTCCCTATTGCCCAGC
>CAZHMV010000202.1:3644-8996 GCA_964532665.1 uncultured Anaerolineales bacterium | reverse complement strand
TCTGGGGCATCGTGTGGAAACGCTACACATCGTCGGCGGTGGTTCGCAAAACCGATTGCTGAATCAGTTCACGGCCGATGCCATCGGTCGCCCGGTTGTGACCGGACCCGTGGAGGCGACGGCTGCCGGCAACGTGCTGATGCAGATGCTTGCTCTAGGCCACATCGGCTCCCTGGAGGAGGGCCGCGAACTGATTCGCCGCTCGTTTGAGACAGCGACCTACCTGCCCCGGGAGATGAATGCCTGGGATGAGGCGTATGCCCGGTTCCTCAACCTGGTCGAAGCTGGGAGCCAGGGGGAATGAACGGAACCGGAGGAGGAACTTGGGGAGTAGTCCCGCTTCGTTTCCTGCCGGGTAGCTTACTCAGCCTGGCGATTGAAATCGCGGCAACCCTCGCGAAGCCGGCCTTCGCCGGCTGAAGACCAGTCGCCGCAGGGCGACTTCGCAAACGTTGGTGCAGTTTCAACTGCCGAAACGCAGGCAGCCTGAGTAGTAACCCTTCTGGTTTCATGAGGTGACTTTGCTCTGCGTGAGCCGGCGAAGCACAGCGGCGGTGATTTCCCGAACCAGTTCATCGTCGCCGGGCGCGGACGGCTTCCCGAGGCGCAGAGCTCGAAGCGTTGCGACAGCGGCTTCGGGCAATTCGGTGACGACTCCCACCGAAGAGGCTGCCAGCACAACCTTCGCGGCTTGCTCAACCCACTCCAGGCGCATGAGGGCCTGGTAAACGTCCGTGCCGAGCGTCAACGAACCGTGGCGATCGAGTAAAATGGCGTCGTAGCCCTTCACCAATTCACGCACGGCGTCAGCGCCTTGGGGGGTACCCGGCGTGGCATAGGGCGCGGTCGGAATGGCTCCCAGGTTGTAGACCACTTCCGGTAGGACGCTCCGGTCCAGGCGGATACCGGCTACGGTACACGCAATGGCCATTGGGGGATGTGCATGAATCACAGCCTGCACGTCGGGGCGCTGGCGGTAGACCTCGAGATGCATGTTTGTCTCGGATGACGGCTTTAGATGCTGCCCAGGGTAGGTAGACGGGATCAGCTCGCCGGCCAGATTGACCGTGACCAGTTGTTCGGGTTGCAAGGTCCCCTTGTCGAACCCGCCTGGCGTGATGAGGATGGTCTCTTCATCAAGACGCACGCTCAGGTTGCCGTCACTGCCGGGTGCAAAACCCTGGGCTTTGAGCCGGCGTCCGGTGTCGCAAATCGCTTCACGGAGTTCGGGTTCGCGGGTATGGGCGGAGTAGGTGTGCATGATCTTCTGGCTTCACAGAAAGTTTATCGCTGCTGAGAAAGTCTACCACAAATCATGAAAAGTGTCACCTCACACCGCTGACCGTTGACTGCCTGAGGAGGAGTGAACCATGGCCGTCTGGCATGAAGATGATGCTTTCTGGAAAACGTTCGCACCGCAGATGTTCAGTGAGCGGCGGTGGGAGCTCGCCGCTGAGGAGGTTGACAGCGTCATTCAGTTTCTTGAGTTAAGTCCGGGTGCGCACATCCTGGACCTGTGCTGTGGACCAGGCCGGCACTCGCTGGAGCTCGCCCGCCGTGGCTTCCGGGTCACTGGTGTCGATCGGACAGCGGCCTACCTGGAACAGGCCCGCCGGCAGGCAACCGAAGAAGAGCTGGACATCGAGTTCGTTCAGGCGGACATGCGCGCCTTCCGCCGGCCCGAAACATTCGACGGCGCGATCAACCTGTTCACGGCCTTTGGCTACTTCGAGGACCCCGCCGAGGATCTGCAGGTCGTTCAAAACCTGTACGCCTCGCTGAAACCGGGGGGCCGGCTGCTCATGGAGATGATGGGCAAGGAAGTTCTGGCCCGCATCTTCCGCGAGCGAGACTGGCATGAGGATGAGAACGGCGTTCTGTTCCTGGAGGAGCGGAAGATCAGCAGCGGCTGGGATTGGATCGAGAACCGCTGGATCATGATCGACGGATCGGAGCGCAGAGAATTCGGGTTCGGGCACAGGTTGTACTCAGGGGCAGAGCTGGCGGCATTGCTGAGACAAGCCGGCTTTGCTTCAGTGACGCTGTACGGGGGGCTGGCCGGGGGGTTGTACGATCACACCGCCCGCCGGCTGGCAGCCGTCGCGCAGAAATCGGAGGAGCCTGGGGAGGTCTAGAGGTCAGAGGAGTCAGGCCCCTCATGTCGGGAGAACTTCATCGACAGAAGTCTCGAACCCCGGTAGGATCTGAGACTGAGCTGCCTCCCCTGGCCCGTACTTGCCTACCAGCAGGTAGACGCCCTGCTCCAGCAGGTACACCTCGATGGTGGTGGCACGCGGGTCCACGATCCAGTACTCAGCAACGCCCCCATTCTGGTACGCTTGCATCTTCTCGCCTCGGTCGTAGAGCCAGTTGCTGGGGGAGAGAATCTCCATGACCAGGTCAGGCGCGCCTTCCACGTAGTCTTCCTCGATGATGTCTAGCCGATCTGTCCGGATGAAGAGGACATCGGGCTGGAGGGGAACCGGTTGGTTGGGCAGCCGGACGCCAATTGGGGCTACCAACACCTCGCCGAGGTGTTGCTCCTCAACAAAGTTGCCCAGTTTACGGGCCAGGCGAAAAGAGGCGCGCTGATGTTGTGTTCGGGGCGGTGGACTCATGTGAAGCACTCCGTCAATTACTTCGTAGCGGTAGCCGTCATCCGGGAGTCTCAGCCAGTCCTCATACGTCCACTCACCCTGGGGCGGGGGCCAGGGGCGCTCCGCTGCGGCCGGTTCCTTCTGCATCATGAGGGTCTGCGCCATCTTTATCGCTCCTTACCTGTGCCGGAATCGCAAAGCTGTGTGGGAATTATAGCATCCTGCAGTGCCGGGGTCAATTTGCATCGCTGCTGCTCCTGGCCCGTGATGGGCGAGGGCCTCCGACGAGGCCCTCCCCCCTTCGGTCACTGCCTCTTCGAAGGCTCTTCGACGGTCGCGGAGACCGGCTCCACCCTCACCGTGCCGGCCATGTTCAGATAACATAGCCGGCCTTCGGGCTCCACGTTGAGAAGTCGGCGGACCGCCTCCATGTAGTCCCTGACCTGTCGCTCGTACCTGGCGAGTTTTTCCGCAGGAAACTGCTTCGCGTCGCGAATCTCGTCGGTCTTGAAATCTACCACGTGCCAGCGGCCATCACGCTGATATAGAAGGTCGATCTTCCCAGACTTAACCTGCCCGTCGCGCTCCACGGTGAACGGGACCTCGTGGTGGCGCCGGGTGGCGCTGTCCAACTCGGCGTATAGTGGGTGCTTCTGGAAGCGGGAGAGCAGCCGGCGTGCCTCGTCCACCGTGGCTTTGAGCTCGGCCTCGTCGGTCAGGCCGGCTTCCAGAGCGTGCAGTCGCAGCATCTCGTCGAACCCTTCCCAATCCGGGAAGCGCCAGCGGCGCAGAGCCTCGTGGACCAGCGTTCCGACGACCCAGGCCGGCCCCTGGGGAGGTTCGACCGTCGGCACCACACGCCACACGCGAGGTGGTGGTTCGGCTTCCCGCGTTTGCAACGTCTCATCGATCTCTTCGGCTGGCCGTGCCACCACCGGCTCCAGGAGCGGCGGCGGAAAATCGATGTCCAAAACATGCGCTGTGAGGCTTTCCGACGTCGGCTCTCCATCGGCGGCTGGTTGCCTGCCCTGCGACCGGTCGAGGGGGCGGCGGCCTGGCCCGAGCTCTGTCGAAGGGTCGGCGGTCGATCCCGACGAGATGGTGCAGCCCACGCAGTGCCCGCCGAGGTCGGAGAGTTCAACCGACACAGGCTCGTCCGGCGCTTCCGCCACCTGTATCTGGTCCAGCCCAACGACCTGGCCCAGTTCCTTCAGCCAACCCTCAAGCTTCAGTTTCCCTGGATGTTTTTTGGCTGTGCTGACACCCACGTGGCCGCAGATCAGGAGTTTCTCCCTGGCCCGCGTGGCCGCCACGTACAGCAGCCGGCGCTCCTCAGCCTCGTCCCGGTCCTGATTTCGCAGGCTGGCCAGCCGATGCACAACGGAGCGACCGTTGTCCCCCTCGGGGTGTAGCACAGGCCCCAACTCCTCGTCCAACAGCAGACGGGGAGCGCTTCGCCGCGGCTTGCGAGCGGCATCGGCGATGACAACCACCGCGAATTCCAGTCCCTTCGCCTTGTGGACCGTCATGAGTTGCACGGCGTTGCCGGCCTCCACCGGTGCTTCCCCCTCGCGCGCAGCCACATCGCGCAGCGTCTGAAGGTACTCCAGAAACTCGCCCACGCTGACCAGCCGGCTGGCATGGGCATCGGCCAGGAGCTTGTCCACGTTGCGGCGGGCACGTTCGCCGGCGGCCGTCCGTGGCTCATCATGGGCCGACAATCGCAGTATGGCGCGGTAGTTGGTGAGGTCCAGAAACTGTTTCAGCACCTGGGCAACTGTGGTGCGCCCGACGATCTGGTTCAGTTGCACCAGAATCTCGCGGGTCCGCTCGGCGCGTGCCCGGTTTCCGTCGTCCAGCGGTGAGAGATCGCCGTTCAGTACCGCCCACAGGCTGCGTTTCGTTCCATCTTCGCCGCGACGCAGGAGGTAGAGAGCGCCGTCGGTGAGGGCGAAGGCGGGGGAGCGTAGCAGGCCGGCCAGCGCGCGATCATCGGTCGGGTCGGCAATGGCGCGCAGGGCGTTGAGTAGATCGCGGACCTCCGGGCGGTCGTAGAACCCCCGGCCGGCGACGGTGACGAAGGGGATGCCGGCCTGCTCCAGGGCCTCCTCGTAGTCGGGGAAGCCGGTAGAGGCGCGGAAGAGCAGCCCGATATCACCCCAATCGACTTCCTCCTCGTCGTGCAACGCCGACAGCCGGCGGGCCAGGGCGCTGGCGGCCGCCTGACGACCCTCGGCCGCCGTGTCGCCCAGCCCCAGGCAGAACTCGACATAAGGCTCACCTACCCCGCTGTCGGGTGCTGATCGGTGCGCGTGCAGGGGCGCGAAGGGCACGACGTAGGGCCGGTCGGGATCCTCCTCGGTCTGCATGACCGGTCCCAGCAGGGCGTTGAGCTGCTGCAACAACGGTTCGTGGGCCCGGAAGGTGAGGTCCAGGTCGATGGTTGTGCCGCCGGCCTCCTCCACGTCCCGTTGCACCTCGCGGAAGACGGTGACGTCGGCATTGCGAAATCGGTAGATCGACTGTTTAGCGTCGCCCACGATGAACAGCCGGCCCGACGACGGACGAACACTGCTGTGGTTCGCCCATCGTCCATCGTTCATCGTCCGCTGTTCTTCATCGGCAAAGCCGGCCAATGCGTAGACGATGCGCCGCTGGCGGTCGTTGGTGTCCTGGAACTCATCGACCAGCACGGCGCGGGCTTCGGCCTGCCAGTAGGCCCGCACGTCGGGGTGATTCTCCAGCAGCGCGACGG
>CAZHMV010000202.1:0-3544 GCA_964532665.1 uncultured Anaerolineales bacterium | reverse complement strand
GGGCAACTGCGCCAGCACCGTCGCCGTATCGGAGGCGTTCCAGGCCACGATGATGGCGTCCCAGGCGTCAAGGAAGTCTGCAACCACCTTTGCCAATGTGTCGCCGGCCAGTCTTGTGAGCGTCCCATCGTCACGCAGCGTTTCCAGCTCAGCCGCAGCGGAACGTACGGCGGGGTGATCCAGGAATGTTGCAAGCCCGGTGCGTAATTCGGCCTGCCAGTGAGCCAGGGGGTCGGGGCCGGCGGCCTTGAAGGTACCTGCGGCATCCAGGCGTTTCTCCAGCAAGGTTGAGATGGCCCGACGTAACCCGTTTTCGGTGAGCAGGGGAAAAAGCCGGGCCGCTTCAGGGTTGTTGGCCGTCCACAGCAGGGCAGATTCCACAGATTGGGCACGCAGCGCCGCTGATGCGCCCTCGTCGAGAACGTCGAACGCGGGATCGATGCCGGCTTCGGCCGGGTGGGTCCGCAGGATGGTGGCGCACAGGCTGTGGATGGTGCCAATGGGTGCGGCGTCCAGTTCGGCGTAGATCGCTTCCCACCGGCCGCGGTCGATGCTCTCCGGGCCGTCGGCAAGCCACTGCTGAATGAGTTGCCGGATGCGGGTCCGCATCTCGCGGGCGGCCTTTTCGGTGAAGGTGATGGCCACGACGGAACGAGGCGGCAGGCCGTCCTCCAGCAGACCCAGGTAGCGTCCCACCAGTGCCCGCGTCTTCCCCGAGCCGGCGCCGGCGGTGACGGCGATGTCGGTGTCGCGGATGGTGACGGCGCGGCGTTGGTCGTCGGTGAAGGTTAGGAGTGAGAGAATTGAGTTCATTTGCATACTGCGTATTGCGTATTGCGTCTTGGATGTCAGCTTGACAGACTGACTGTTTATGGTATAATTCTGTACGGAATCCTGTATGAAAGGAGTGGCAAATGCCGACTATCCTCCCGGCAACTGAGATCCGAGAACGCTTGAGTGCTATATTGGACCAGGTGGCGTCCGATGATGAGCCGATATTCATCACCAGACACGGCCGCGCGCAGGCTGTCCTGCTTGGCGTAACGCAGTACGAAAACCTGACGAAGGCCACTTCCACCGATTGGTATGTGCTGTCTCAGGCCTCACTGGCTCGCGTCTGGGATCACCCGGATGAAGACATCTACACCTGGGAAGATGGAGAACCCGTGTGAGTGCACGCTCCTGGTCTCCCCAGCGTGGTGAAGTGGTGCTTGTTCGCTTCCCTTTTCTGGAGGCCGGCGGACGGGTGCGAGCGAAACCACGGCCGGCAGTGGTCGTGTCCGGCCGGGTGATCCACAAACGGACGGCTGACGTGTTGATCGTCGCTATCTCCTCGCGGCCTGTTTCCCAACCGCTGCCCACTGATTACCAGATTCGCCACGGTACGCCTGAAGCCGGTGTGGCCGGTCTCAAGAAAACCTCCTGGGTCAAAGTCTCCAACCTGGCTACGGTGCCCAGGTCCGCTGTCGCCCGGCGGTTGGGGCGTTTGACGCCTGAAGTGCTGCAAGCCGTGGACGACCGCCTGCGGCTGGCCCTGGGCCTTCGCTGATCGTCTCTATCAAGCCGAAATAGGGTATCCTGGTAGGGTACCGTCGGTGGTCTGCCACCCAGCTCTACCGGAAGCTATTCTCCCAACGCAGGTTTCGGTTTCATGCCTCACCACCCCCGGGGCGCATAGCGCCAGCAGAAGTCGGCGGCGGGGCACCAGGGCGGGCAGCCGCCGTCGGGGGGCTTCGGCGCGAAGTGGCCCTGCCGGGCGCCGGTGGCGAAGGCCAATGCGTGTGTTACGGCCGTGTCCAGCGCAGCCTGGATTCCCCCGTCGTAGCGCTCCAGCCTCAGCGAACTCGGCTTCGCCGAGCCGATGTGCCAGTACATGCCGGCCGCCGGCTCCCCCAGCCCCAGCACGTCGCGGGCCGCCAGGGCGTACAGCGCCAGTTGCACGCGCTTGCCCGACGCCAGGTCCCGGGCCGAGATCGGCGTCGAGCCACTCTTGTAGTCAATGACCCGCAGTTGCCCGTCGCTATTCACATCCACACGATCGATGTATCCGCGCAGGCGCACCACTTCGCCATCCGTGCCACGGAGCTCCAATGGTGAAACGCCGTGCAGGCCGAAGGGCGGCTCGAAGTGGGCCGGCTCCCAGCCGTCGGACGCTTCGACCAGGGCCGCGATGGTGGTCGCCAGGATGCGCTCGTGCTCCTCGCGCTGTTGCGCCCACAGCGGCGTGGGGCGAAAGCCGTAGGTCTCCGGTGCAGTGTCAAAGACCTGGCGGGCGATCTCGGGCAAGATGTCAGCCGGCGCTCCGCCCGTTTCGGCAGCCTGGCGAAACACCGTCTCCAGGATGAAGTGATACATGCTGCCCAACTGCCGGACGTCGTAGCCGGCCTCCACCGGCTGGCGGGGCTCGAGACCCAGGGCGTAGGCAGCGAAGAAGGCGTACGCGCACACGGCATAGGTCTCCAGCCGGCTGGCGCTCCACGGGCGGTCGGGACCGTAGATTCGGGAGAGATACGGCTGCAGGTGGGACAGATCGCCCTCGTGAGGTCCCTGCGCCTCAGCGGCCAGACGGGCGGCCAGCACTTCGGCGCCGGCCTGCGCAGCCTGCCATCTCGGGTCGTCCGCCAGGTAGCGGCGGTAGGCGTGGGCTGTTGACACGCCGTCTGGTCGTGCCAGACCGTGGGCGACGGCCGAGAGGAACTCTGCCCAGGAAGCAGCATCTGCCGGCGGCAGGGGGTCCTCGGGCCGTATCTGGCGGGGCTGGGCGTCGGTGAGGTGGCAGAGTTGCTCCCAGTACGGCGAAGGTTCCCATCGCTGGCCGTCGTCGGCCAGGTAGGGCCGCGTGACCAGCAGGTGCTCCCGGGCGCGGGTTACAGCCTCGTAGAAGATGGTGACCTCGTCGCCCAGCAGACGCGGCTCCAGGTCGATGCCGGCCTGTTCCAGCATCTCGCGGTCCGACTCGCGCAGCAGCGGGTCTTGCCGTGGAGCGCGGGGGAACTCGCCTTCGGACAACCCGAGCAGGGCGACGGCGCGGAAGGTGAGGCCGCGAGCTGCCAGGACGGATGCGGCCAGCAGGGTGCTCTGGTCGCCCGAAGAAGGGATGCGATACGTGGTGGCCTCTACGGCCCCGCTCAGTTCCCGCCAGAACCGCTCATAGGAGATGGGCTTCGGATCACCCAGAGTCGATTCGGCGAAGACCAGGCTGCGCAGGACGTCTTTCAGGCGTTGCAAGGCGGCTACGTCGCGTTCGGCGGTGGCCGCTTCGCCTGGGCCGGCGTTTTCTGCGTGCCGGTGATCAGGGGGCGGCGCTGTGTTGCGTTCGGCGGTGGCCCCCTCCCCCGGCCCCTCCGGACCGGCCGCCGGCAATCCTTGCTCAGGTTGCCGCTCGCGTTCGGCGGTGGCCCCCCCCCCCCCCCCCCCCCCCCCGCCGGGGGGGGGGGGGGGGGAAGAGCGTCGTGTGGGGAGAGAGTGTGGCCCTCTGTGGTGTTGTTGGGGGGGGCCGGTCGTGTCTATGAAAAGATTGCATATATGTTGTATGACAGTGTCG